>JBIIZR010000037.1:0-7375 GCA_044346185.1 Candidatus Planktophila sp. | reverse complement strand
TCGTCGCTTTAGGTGGCTTAACTGAAATTGGCCGCAATATGACGGTCTTCGAATACAAATCTAAACTTCTTATCGTCGACTGTGGCGTTTTGTTTCCTGAAGATAATCAGCCAGGAATTGATCTCATTTTGCCTGACTTTTCATACATCCGGGATCGACTACAAGATGTAATTGGAATATTCCTCACTCACGGACATGAAGATCACATAGGCGCTGTTCCATACCTTTTGCGCGAGCGTGGCGATATAGCAATTTACGGTTCAGCATTAACTCTTGCTTTAATAACTGCAAAGTTGAAGGAACATCGGATTACACCCTTAACTCGCGAAGTTCGCGAAGGTGGAACTGAAGATATTGGTCCATTCACTCTCGAATTTGTGGCGGTCAATCACTCGATTCCTGATGCTTTAGCGGTTGTGATTAACACCGAAGCTGGACGAGTATTGGCAACGGGCGACTTTAAGATGGATCAACTTCCATTAGATGGTCGCATCACAGATTTAAGAACCTTCGCGCGCTTAGGTGAGCAAGGCGTCGATCTGTTTATGGTGGATTCAACAAATGCCGATATTCCTGGCTTCACGCCCTCTGAGCGAGAAATTATGCCTGCACTCAATCGCGTTATCTCTTCGACTAAACGCCGAGTAATTGTTGCTTCCTTCTCTTCACATGTTCATCGTGTTCAGCAAGTTATTGATATAGCCGCACAACATGGACGAAAAGTTGTTTTCATTGGACGTTCGATGGTTCGCAATATGAAGATCGCAGAGGACATGGGTTACTTGCATGTCCCTGCCGACCTTGTTATTGATGCCAAAGATCTTGATCAATACGATGACAATGTTGTTTTGATTTGTACCGGTTCACAAGGCGAGCCGATGGCAGCGCTATCTCGTATGGCAAATGGTGACCATCAAATTCGTGTAGGTGAAGGCGACACCGTTATTTTGGCGTCATCCTTGATTCCAGGAAATGAAAACTCAGTCTTCAGGGTCATCAATGAGTTAACGCGTTTTGGTGCCAAGGTAGTTCACAAGGCAAATGCAATGGTTCATGTTTCTGGTCACGCAGCTGCAGGTGAATTGCTGTACTGCTATAACATCGTAAAACCTAAGTATGTAATGCCAATCCACGGTGAATGGCGACATATGAAGGCCAACGCTGAATTAGCAATTCAATCCGGTGTACCTCGCGGCAACACTTTCATCGTTGATAACGGGGTCGTGATCGATTTAGTCAATCACGAGGCAGAAGTTGTAGGCGCTGTACCAGTCGGTTTTGTATTTGTTGATGGACAAAGCATCGGAGATATCACCGAGAGTTCCTTAAAGGATCGTCGAATTCTTGGTGAAGAAGGCTTCATTTCTTGTGTCGTTGTTATTGATTCTCAAAGTGGAAAAATTGTGGCAGGTCCAGATATTCATGCACGTGGATTTAATGAGGATGCTGCAATGTTTGATGAGGTCAAAATGAGAATTGAGAAGGCACTTGCAGTTGCTGTTGCAGATGGCAATAACGGAACCCATCAACTTTCGCAGATCGTGAGAAAAACTATTGGTGGCTGGGTTGGGGGAGAACATCGTCGAAAGCCGATGATTGTCCCTGTCGTTATTGAAGTTTAAAGAACGGCGCGCCTAGTAGGTTCGGAATTGTTCACCCTTTACGATCGTGCGTGTGGCTAAAAGAAAAAAAGCAAAAAGTAAGACCGGAGCTGTAGGCGGAGCTCTTGGTCGTGGCCTTGCATCCATTTGGCGATTTATTGCAAAATCTTTAGGAAGCGGTGTTCGCTTTGTAGCTCGCGGTGCCCGTGACTTAGATCCTGCTCACCAGCGAGATGGAATCGCATTCCTTATTTTGATTCTTGCACTAATTGCAACTGCGGGAACTTGGTTTCATTCAGATAATGTCGTTGGTCGCGCGGTGTATTCAGTTATTTATGGTGGATTTGGTCGAGTAGGTTTTTTTGCTCCATTGGTTCTCATCTACTTTGCCTTTAGATTATTTCGAGTCCCAGAGGATTCAAAAGCAACTGGTCGAATAATCATAGGAACTTTGGCGCTATTGCTCTCTACCACTGGATTAGCTCATTTGCTCAATGGTTCTGTGGGGACAGGTGCAACTGCGATGCGCGAGGGAGGTGGTTGGCTCGGTTATGGAGTTTCAACACCTCTTGTAAATCTTTTGACATCTGTTTTGACTTATCCAGTTCTTTTCATTCTCTTTATCTTTGGTGTACTCGTCATTACTGCGACTCCAGTAAATGAAGTATTTACTCGCATAGCATCTGCCAGCAGTTGGTTGTGGTCTAAGCGACCAGAGCGTTCTGAAAAGGTTGAGATCGATTTTGAGGTAACTGACACACCACCTTTTGAAACACCTGTCGTTGCCGCATGGAATGCACCCGTGGATGAAGAAGAATTAGATGAAGAAAGTTTTGATGAAGAGTTTCCGGTAGAAGAACCTTTTGCAACGGTTCCACCTGTCAATGAAAACACCGTTGCTGTAAAGCGCCCAGAACAATTGTTATTGACCGCTGACGTTAAGTATGAACTTCCTAGTCCAGATCTTTTGCGCACAGGCCCTGCGGCAAAGGCCAAGAGCAAGGCAAATGAAATTGTGGTGGCGGCATTAACTGAAGTGTTCTTGCAGTTTGAAATTGATGCCAAAGTAACTGGCTTCATGCGCGGCCCAACCGTTACCCGTTATGAAGTTGAACTGGGAAATGCAGTTAAGGTTGAAAGAATCACTGCCTTGTCAAAGAATATTTCATATGCAGTTGCCAGTAGCGATGTCCGAATTCTTTCGCCAATCCCTGGAAAATCCGCGGTAGGAATTGAAATCCCTAATGCTGATCGAGAGATTGTGGCTTTAGGCGATGTTTTGCGCTCAACAGTTGCCGGACAAGACCTGCATCCAATGCTTGTCGCTCTTGGTAAAGATGTTGAAGGAAACTTTGTATGTGCAAACTTAGCGAAAATGCCTCACCTTTTGGTGGCGGGAGCAACTGGCGCGGGTAAATCCTCAATGATCAACGCCATGATCACTTCAATTTTGATGCGTTCGACACCAGATGATGTTCGCTTAGTTTTAATTGATCCGAAGCGTGTAGAACTAAATGCTTACGAAGGTATCCCGCACTTAATTACACCGATCATTACTAATCCCAAAAAAGCTGCTGATGCATTGACATGGGTGGTACGAGAAATGGATCTTCGTTACGAGGATCTATCAACCTTTGGCTTTAGACATATCGATGATTTCAATAAGGCGGTTCGTGCGGGCAAGGTGGTTGTGCCAGAAGGTAGCGATAGAACTGTTGAACCGTATCCCTATCTTCTGGTCATTATTGATGAGCTTGCAGATTTGATGATGGTGGCAGCAAAAGAGGTTGAAGAATCTGTGGTTCGTATTACTCAGCTGGCACGATCAGCTGGCATCCACTTAGTTCTTGCAACCCAGCGACCATCAGTAGATGTTGTAACTGGATTGATCAAGGCAAATGTTCCTTCACGTTTATCTTTTGCTACTAGTTCACTTGCAGATAGTCGAGTCATTTTGGATAGCCCGGGCGCAGAAAAGCTTGTTGGTCAAGGCGATGGTTTGTTTATCCCAATGGGTGCAAGCCGAGCTATTCGAATTCAGGGAGCATATGTTTCTGAACGCGAAATCGAAGCGGTTACTGGTCATGTGAAAAAACAGCTCAAGCCACGCTATAGAGACGATGTGACTGCGCCAGTTAATCAAATGAAAATGGTAGACAAAGAAATCGGTGATGATTTAGATATCTTGTGCCAAGCAGTAGAGCTTGTCGTAGGTACACAATTTGGATCCACGTCGATGTTGCAAAGAAAGTTACGTGTCGGTTTTGCTAAAGCTGGTCGCTTAATGGATTTGATGGAGTCTCGGGGAATCGTTGGGCCTTCCGAAGGTTCTAAGGCTCGCACCGTTTTGGTAAAGCCAGATGAACTTGATTCAGTGCTAGCAACCCTTCGGGAGTATTGATTCTCGGTTAATACAGGGTGAATGAGTAGGTTTCACCCCACTACTTCACACCTGTACCTAGTCACCCTAACCCCCCACGACTTACACTTAGAACTCACCCGTGTGCTGCATTAAGGATGTCTAATGTCACTTGGATCAATGATTTCTAAGGCGCGTAAGGATGCTGGCCTTAGCATCGATGATCTTTCAGCAGCCACAAATATCCGCGGAACTTTACTTCGCGAAATGGAAGCTAACAATTTTTCTCAGTGTGGCGGCGAAACTTATGCACGTGGACACCTTAGAAATATTGCAATCAAATTAGAAGTTGATCCTCAGATTTTCTTGACAGCTTTCGAGGATGAGCAGATGCAAGTAGACCGATCCATGCAAGATTTACTTGTCGAAAATAATGTTATGCGCGAACCTAAAGAAGCAAGAAAAGTTTCGTGGAAAGTATTAGTGACTATTTCTGTCGCATCATTGTTCGTGGCAGGTTTGGCTCAGATTATTGTCTCGAATGATTCGGCACCAGATATTCCTGTAGCTGTTGAAGAATCGGTAACACCTAATGCATCACCAGAAGCAACACCAGAAGCAACTGCTACTGAAGAGGTAACACCTACCGATGAGCCAACGGTTTCTACCGGGCAAGGTGTCGAAGTAGTAATTAACGCAGTTCGAGCAAAAAGCTGGCTCTTTGTCTCAGACTCATCTGGACGAGTTCTCTTTAGTGGGCAGATCTCTCAAGGTGTGTCAAAAACATTTTCCTCAGATACGCAGTTAAATCTAAAAATTGGCAATGCAGGGGGAGTTGATTTGTCAGTTAATGGCAAAAAGATCGATTCTCTGGGAGTTAATGGCCAAGTCATTAGCGTGTCGTACGGGGTAGATTCCTAATTCCCTATTGCACTGTAAGATTGTGCAAATGAAGCGCACAGTTGCAGTTGTCACTTTAGGGTGCGCACGAAATGAAGTCGATTCCGAGGAATTGGCTGGCCGCTTAGCAGCAGATGGCTGGACCCTTGTTGATGATGTCGAGTCAGCTGAAGTTGCTTTAGTTAATACTTGTGGTTTTATTGAATCGGCCAAGAAAGACTCAGTTGATGCCCTTCTTGAGGCTAATTCCCTCAAGGGTCATGGAACAACTCGCGCCGTCGTTGCCGTTGGTTGCATGGCAGAGCGATATGGAAATGAATTAGCAGAAGCCCTTCCAGAAGCGGATGCAATTTTAGGTTTTGACGATTACAAGGATATTTCTGCACGCTTGCAATCAATTGTTGCTGGCGAAAAGCACACAGCACATGTACCTCGTGATCGTCGTGCGCTGCTTCCGATCGCACCTGCCGAACGCGCCGATGCCCGTGAAGTTGAAGAGTTTTCTCGTAAGCGTTTAGGAAATACCCCGTGGGCACCGCTCAAGATTGCATCTGGTTGCGATCGACGTTGCTCTTTCTGTGCGATTCCATATTTTCGAGGTTCATTTGTTTCGCGTCGTCCGACTGAGATTATTTCAGAGGCACGATGGCTTGCCGAAAATGGTGTCTCGGAAATGTTTTTGGTCAGCGAGAATACAACTTCCTATGGCAAAGATTTAGGAGATCTTCAGTTAATGGAGAAGATCCTGCCCGAGATCACTGCTCTGCCAGGAGTTGAGCGAGTGCGACTTTCATATCTGCAACCCGCGGAAATGCGACCAACATTGTTGCAGGCGATGATTGCTACAGATAAAACCGCACCTTACTTTGATCTTTCATTTCAGCACACCAGTCCAACAGTTTTGCGCCGCATGCGACGTTTTGGCGATACTGAAAAATTCTTACATTTAATTAGTCAAATTCGTGCACTGTCGCCAGAGGCCGGAATCCGATCTAACTTTATTGTTGGTTTCCCTGGAGAAACTCAAGAAGATTTTGATGATCTTGCAAACTTCATTACGCAAGCCAAACTTGATGCAGTGGGTGTTTTTGGTTATTCAGATGAGGATAAAACCGAAGCGTTGGATTTATCTGACAAAGTTGATGCCGATGTAATCGCACAACGCGTCGAAACCTTATCTGCCCTCGCCGATGAGATGGTTTCTTTGCGAGCACAGGCTCGAATTGGCGAAAATGTCCGTGTGCTGATCGAGGATGCCGAGCTACAAGAAGGTCGGGCTGCCCACCAGGGCCCAGAAGTAGATGGAACGACCACCTTTATCGGAACAAACTTTGCGGTAGGCCAATATGTTGATGCGGTAGTTATTGATTCCATGGGCGCAGATTTGGTGGCTAAACCACTATGAAGCTACCCGCCTTTATAACTCCTAATTTTATTACTGTAATGCGATTACTTTTTGTTCCAGTTGGTGCCTATACCTTGTTTAAGAATGGGGGAGATGACACAACTTGGCAGTACATCTCTTGGTGCGTATTTTTTGCGTTAGGAATGTCAGATGTTCTAGATGGCAAGTTGGCACGCAGCCGTGGAACCATTACAGAGTTTGGAAAGTTTCTAGATCCGGTCGCTGATAAATTCATGATCGGTACCGCGATGGTTTCTCTTTCCATTTTGGGACGTATGCCATGGTGGATCACAATAATTATTTTGACCCGCGAAATCGGAATCACAATTTTTAGATTAGCGGTCATTAAGCGTGGAGTAATTCCGGCCAACCGTGGCGGCAAGATCAAGGCCATGATGCAGGGCTTTGGTGTTGGCTTCTATGTTTTGCCACTAGATGAGAGCTTGTACTGGTTCCGCGATGGCTTTATGTATGTAGCGATTGCACTCACTATCTTTACCGGCGCGTACTATGTAAAGTCTGCCTTCACCTCTAAGAATTGAAAAGAAGAGAGATTTCTAATGGCGCTCCCTAACGAAATTCTTGGCTTTGCGGCCGAGATCGTTGAGCACCTGCGCCAACGCGGAGAAACCATAAGCACCGCCGAATCTTTGACCGCGGGAGCTGTTAGTTCGGCTCTTGTAACAATCTCTGGTGCATCCGATGTTTTTGTCGGAGGAGTTACCGCATATCGTGATGAGATAAAAACTTCACATCTTGGAATCGATCCAGTGCTCATTGAAAAGTATTCAGTCATCAGCGAAGAAGTTGCGGTCGCTATGGCAAAAGGTGCGATCAAATCCTTTGGAACAACGTGGGCTATTGGTACGACAGGCGTTGCTGGTCCTAACCCATTAGATGGCCATCCTGTCGGTGCGGTGTGGGTTGCGATCGAGGGGCCGGTCAGCCAAACAATTGAACTTTCATTGTCCGGTGAACGTGATTCTGTGCGAAACGCAGCTACATCGAGCGCGATAGCCACCTTTGCCCGTATCCTTAGACATCGAGCATAAAGACTCGATTTAAACTTTGACACACGAGAAGGGAATGACAATGGTTCTAGTACGTGAA
>JBIIZR010000036.1:0-7656 GCA_044346185.1 Candidatus Planktophila sp. | reverse complement strand
AGATCGAGCCTGCAGCATGGAAACCATCATGATAAATAGAAATGAAATCTCCATCTAAATCATCGGAGAAATTGCCTTCAGTGGATTTCTGTGCTTTTTCAAAGGATTCGATTTGATCGCGTAGACGCGCCGCTCGTTCGAATTCTTCATTAGCCGCGGCTGTGTTCATCTCTTCATGCAGCTTAGGCAAGATGTTCTCCATACCCGACTCCATGAACTCATTGAGTCGCTCAGCTAACTTTTTATGATCCTCTTTCGAGATCCAATCAACGCAAGGAGCAGCGCATTTGCCGATATCCCCCAATAAGCACTGTCTCTTGCTGCGTTGTGCACGAGTGAAATTTGAGGATGAGCACGATCGGACAGGGAATACTTTGAGCAATACCTCAAAAGTATTTCGAAGCGCCCAGGCGTTTGTGTACGGTCCGAAATACTTTAATCCTGGACGTTTGTCTTTTCGGGTAATGAAGATCATTGGGTATTCATCATTGAGCGATAAGGCTAAATATGGATAAGACTTGTCATCCTTGAACTGCACGTTGTACTTAGGTTGGTACTGCTTGATCCAACTAAATTCCAGCGCTAGCGCCTCTAGTTCAGTACTAACGATTGTCCAATCAACACGAACCGCTTCGTGGACCATACGATGGGTCTTAGTCGCAAGATTTGCTTGAAAGTAATTGCTTAGCCGATTCTTGAGGTTTTTCGCCTTACCTACGTAAATGACCTTGTCCTGTTTGTTGTAAAAACGGTAAACGCCAGGATGTTCCGGAATATTGGTCGGCCGATAACTTTGAGGATCTGCCATTGGATTACTTTTTCGCGGGAGCTTTTCTATTTGACTTTAAAATCTCACCCAAAAACTGTCCCGTGTAACTTTCCTTCACGGCAGCTACTTGTTCAGGCGTACCTTCGGCAACGACTAATCCCCCGCGGAAGCCGCCTTCAGGTCCCATATCGATTACCCAGTCCGAGCACTTAATGACATCTAGGTTGTGCTCGATAACAACAACTGTGTTGCCGGTATCTACTAAGCGGTTGAGCACGGTTAATAACTTGTTGACATCTTCAAAGTGCAAACCTGTTGTTGGTTCATCCAAAACATAAATCGTGCGGCCCGTTGAACGGCGCTGAAGTTCTGTTGCAAGCTTTACACGTTGAGCTTCGCCGCCAGAAAGTGTTGGCGCAGATTGGCCAAGTCGAACGTAGCCCAAACCAACATCATTCAGCGTCTTTAAGTAACGGGCTATCGCTGGAACGGATTCAAAGAAACCATGCGCCTCTTCGATTGGCATATTCAATACTTCGGCAATAGTTTTACTCTTGTAGTGAACTTCTAATGTTTCACGGTTATAACGGGCTCCATGACAAACCTCACAAGGTACATAAACATCCGGCAAGAAGTTCATTTCGATGGTGATGGTGCCATCTCCAGAACAGTTCTCACAGCGACCGCCCTTGACGTTGAAAGAGAATCGACCTTGTTGGTAACCACGGATCTTGGCTTCACTAGTTTCAGCAAAGAGCGCGCGAATCTTGTCAAAGACACCGGTGTAGGTTGCCGGATTAGAACGCGGAGTTCTTCCAATTGGTGATTGATCTACATGGACAACCTTGTCCAAAAGTTCGATACCAGTAACGGTTCTGTGGCGACCTGGAACAAGTCGTGCACCATTTAATTTATTTGCCAAGGTCGTATAGAGAATGTCATTTACTAATGTTGACTTTCCAGATCCGGAAACTCCCGTGACAGAGACAAAAACACCTAGTGGTACTTCGACCTCGATATCCTTGAGGTTGTTTTCTTTGGCACCCTTTACAACCAGCTTTCGTTTTGGATCTATCGGGCGGCGCTTCTTCGGAATCTCAATAGATTTACGTCCTGATAAATATGCACCAGTTATTGATTCCTTAGATGCAATGAGTTCTTCATAGCTTCCGGAAACAACGACCTTGCCGCCATGTTCGCCAGCTCCTGGTCCGATGTCTACGATCCAGTCCGCGGTACGAATGGTTTCTTCATCATGCTCTACAACAATCAGAGTGTTTCCTAAATCGCGCAAACGAGTTAATGTTTCGATCAAACGCTTGTTATCACGTTGATGCAGACCGATCGAAGGCTCATCTAAAACATAGAGAACCCCAACAAGACCGCTGCCGATCTGTGTTGCTAAACGAATGCGCTGTGCTTCTCCGCCAGATAAAGAACCGGCGGGTCGCGCCAGTGAAAGGTAGTCAAGGCCCACATCTAGTAAGAAACCAAGACGAGCGTTGACCTCTTTCATGACGCGTTCGGCGATCTGTGCCTCGCGCTTGTTGAGCTTGATTTGCTTCAGAAAAACTGCGCAATCTGCAATCGAAAGTTCGCAGATTTCAGAGATGTTTTTATTACCAATAGTCACAGCGAGTACTTCGGGCTTTAATCGTGCGCCGTTACAGGTTTCGCAGGCGATTTCGCGCATATAAGCCTCGTACTTATCGCGACTGTAATCACTATCTGTTTCTTCATGTCTGCGATGAATAAAAGGTATGACACCTTCAAAACCCGTGGTGTAATTTCGTGCTCCGTAGCGCCCTTTGTACTTCATTTTGATTTCATACTCATAACCATTCAAAATGGCTTCACGTGCTTTGACTGAAATCTTTTTCCACGGTGTATCTAAAGAAAATGGAAGATCTTTGGCTAAGGCTTCAAGCAGTCGAAGGAAGTAATCAGATGACTGACCGCCTGACCAAGGCGCGATCGCACCATCATTAATGGAGATTGAGTCATCAGGAATAATCAGATCCTCATCAACCTCTTTCTTGGTTCCAATTCCAGAACATTCCGCACAGGCTCCAAATGGAGAGTTGAAAGAGAATGAGCGGGGCTCCAACTCTTCAAATGAAAGCTCACAATCATGACAAGCCAAGTGTTCGCTATAGGTGCGCTCTTTATCTTCACCTTTCGCATCAACAAAATCGAGGATGACGATTCCTGAAGCCAAGCGCAAAGCATTTTCAATCGAATCTGTTAAGCGTGTTTTGCTTTCAGCTTTAGCGGTAAGACGATCGATAACAACTTCGATGGTGTGCTTTTCTTGTTTCTTCAACTTAGGTGCATCAGATAGCTGAACTACTTCGCCATCGATTCGGGCACGCGAATAGCCTTGAGTGATCAGATCATTGAAGAGTTCTACGAACTCCCCCTTGCGTGCTCTTACAACTGGTGCTAGAACTTGGAATTTTGTTGTGGCTGGAAGTTCCAGAATTTGATCAACAATTTGCTGTGGCGATTGACGAGTAACTACCTTGCCGCACTTGGGACAATGAGGTGTACCTGCGCGAGCAAATAAAAGGCGCAAGTAATCGTAAACTTCGGTGATTGTTCCAACGGTTGAACGCGGATTTCGATTCGTTGATTTCTGATCGATAGATACCGCAGGTGAAAGTCCTTCGATGAAATCCACATCTGGTTTGTCCATCTGGCCCAGAAACTGGCGGGCATAGGCTGACAAAGATTCAACGTAACGACGCTGACCTTCGGCAAAGATGGTGTCGAAAGCTAGTGATGATTTTCCAGAGCCAGAAAGCCCAGTGAAGACGACTAGCGAATCTCGCGGCAGCTCGATCGAGACATTTTTGAGGTTGTGTTCGCGTGCTCCACGCACAACCAACTTATCGATGCTCAAACCCCGGCCTCTTCCATCATTCGCAGTTCTTTCTTCAATATTTTGATTTCATCACGCAATCTGGCGGCGACCTCAAACTGAAGTTCAGATGCGGCGTTGCGCATCTGGTCGGTGAGCGAGCCTATCAATGCGATTAGATCCTTGCGCGGCAAGGAAGTCGAAGATTTGTCATAAATTCCAGCCGACGAAGCGAGCTTCTTGGCTCCGCCCTTTTCATGGGACAGCAGCTCGTCGGTATCTTCACTTTCGCGATTAATCAGGTCGGTGATATCGGCAATCTTTTTGCGCAGCGGTTGAGGATCTACTCCTCGTTCCAGGTTGTACGCAACCTGCTTTGCGCGGCGGCGATTGGTCTCATCGATTGCTTTCGCCATGGAATCTGTAATTCGGTCGGCATACATATGAACTTCGCCAGAAACATTTCGAGCAGCACGACCTATGGTCTGAATCAACGAAGTTGATGAACGAAGGAAGCCTTCTTTATCAGCATCCAAAATAGCTACCAAAGAAACTTCAGGTAAATCCAAACCTTCACGTAGCAAGTTGATACCGATGAGAACATCGTAATCGCCGGTGCGAAGTTCACGAAGCAATTCAACTCGTCGCAAAGTATCTACCTCTGAATGCAGATAGCGAACATTGACCCCGCGTTCTTGCAGATAATCAGTGAGATCTTCAGACATCTTCTTAGTAAGAGTTGTTACAAGCACACGCTCATTTTTAGCCGCGCGAATATTGATCTCATTAAGCAGATCATCGATCTGTCCCTTAATCGGCTTAATTACAATCTGTGGATCCACCAGACCAGTTGGGCGAATGACTTGTTCCACCACATCACCGTTGACCTTAGCCATTTCATATTTTCCGGGAGTAGCGGACAAGTAGATTGTTTGACCTGTTCTTTCAACAAATTCTGGAAACTTCAGTGGCCGGTTATCCAAAGCGCTAGGTAAGCGAAAACCATGTTCTACCAATGTGCGTTTACGAGAAGCATCGCCCTCAAACATTGCACCCAACTGTGGAACAGTAACGTGGCTCTCATCGATAACAACTAAGAAATCTTCAGGGAAGTAATCAAGCAAACAATGTGGAGCAGATCCAGCGGCACGGTCATCTAAGTGTCGCGAGTAATTCTCAATTCCACTGCAGAATCCGATTTGTTCCATCATCTCGATATCAAAGGTTGTTCTCATTCGAAGACGTTGGGCTTCTAGTAACTTTCCTTGCTTCTCGAAGAGATTGAGCTGAATCTGTAGTTCATCCTGAATGTCTCCGATGGCTCGCTTCATCGTCTCTGGTCCAGCTGCATAATGCGTAGCCGGGAAGACAAAAATCTCTTCTTCATCTCTAATGATTTCACCAGTTAGAGGGTGCAGGGTTGAAAGTTTTTCAATCTCATCGCCAAACATCTCGATACGAATAGCCAATTCTTCATACATAGGAATGATTTCGATGGTGTCTCCCCGAACTCGGAAGGTTCCGCGCTCAAAGGCCATGTCATTGCGCTTGTATTGAACATCAACAAATTTACGAAGCAGAGCATTACGCTCAATTTCCTCGCCCACGCGAAGACGCACCATCCGATCCACATACTCTTGCGGAGTGCCCAGACCATAAATACAGGAAACTGTTGCAACCACGATGACATCTCGGCGCGTTAACAGCGAATTAGTCGCAGAGTGACGTAACCGCTCAACCTCTTCATTGACGCTTGAATCTTTCTCAATAAAGGTATCGGTCTGCGGGACATAGGCTTCGGGTTGGTAGTAGTCGTAATACGAGACGAAGTATTCGACAGCGTTGTTTGGCAAAAGTTCTCGAAACTCATTTGCTAGCTGAGCAGCTAGCGTTTTATTGGGCGCAAGAACCAAAGTTGGGCGCTGTAACTGTTCAATGAGCCAGGCTGTTGTTGCTGACTTTCCGGTACCGGTGGCACCAAGCAAAACGACATCTCGCTCCCCTGCATTGATCCGTTTAGCTATTTCGGCGATTGCTGCAGGTTGATCTCCCGCAGGAACATAATCACTGATTACTTTGAAAGGCTCGACCCTGCGTTGAAGATCAGATATCGGGCGCATTTGGTAAGCCTACTTACTAATTATCGTGGAGGCTATCCCAGATATTTTCGACCTGGCGTAGCAGCTCATCTTCGCTACCATCATTTTCTATGAGAAAGTCGGCAATTTCGATGCGCTGTTCTCGCGTGGACTGAGCAGCTATTCGGCCTTCAATTTCGGATATGTGCATCCCTCTATCGCGTAAACGAGCAACTCTATTTTCTAATACAGCTTCAACAGTGATAACAAGATCAAATCTCTCATGTGACTTTGATTCAAAGAGCAAAGGAATCTCGTAGACAAGAACATCGTTTCCCTTAAGTGAAGCAACCGCTTCTTCAAATTCGCGACGCACAAATGGATGAATGATATTTTCTAGCGCTGCTTTAGCTTTTGAATCTTTGAATACAATTTCACCCAAAGCGCGGCGATCAATGTTGCCATCTTTCAAAATTGAATCACCAAAAAGTGCAACAACTTCATCGAAACCATCTGAGCCGCGTTCGATTGCTGCACGTGCTAACTGATCCGCATCAATTACCAGCGCACCCAGTTCGGCAAAGTATTGGGCGGCTAATGACTTACCGCAGCCAATTCCTCCGGTTAAAGCGATTACGCGCATGGGTTAAGGGTACCTCTGGTCATTCAAATGGGAATCAAAAAAGGCCCCGCAACAATGCGAGGCCCTTTTTGTACGTCTTGCTCTATTCGGCAGCAGCAACTTCTTCTGCTGGAGTAGCAGCGGCATCAGCCACCTTTGCTTCAGCCTTTTGCTTCTTATGTGCCATGAAACGCTCTTGAGCTTGGGCGTACTGCTTTTCCCACTCTTCGCGTTGTGTTTCATATCCTGGCTTCCACTCTTGTGAATCAGCATCGAAACCTTCAGGGTAAATGAAGTTTCCTTCTGCATCGTAGCGAGCAGCCATGCCGTACTGAGTTGGATCAAATGCTTCGATCTCAATCTCGGTACCTTCATTAGCTTGCTTTAGTGAAAGTGAAATACGACGACGCTCTAGATCGATATCGATGATCTTTACAAATAGCTCATCATCAACCTGAACAACCTGCTCTGGGATTTCGACGTGGCGTTCTGCCAACTCTGAAATGTGAACAAGACCTTCAATTCCTTCGTGAACACGAATGAAAGCTCCGAAAGGAACTAGCTTTGTCACAACACCTGGAACAACCTGATTGATTGTATGTGTGCGTGCAAATGCCTGCCATGGATCTTCTTGTGTTGCCTTAAGTGAAAGCGAAACACGTTCGCGCTCGAAATCAACTTCTAGAACTTCAACAGTTACTTCATCGCCAACTTCGACAACTTCGCCTGGGTGATCGATGTGCTTCCATGAAAGCTCTGAAACGTGAACCAAACCATCTACTCCACCAAGGTCAACGAATGCACCAAAGTTAACGATAGATGACACAACACCTGTGCGAACCTGGCCCTTTTGTAGCTGGTTCAAGAATGTTGTACGTGATTCTGATTGTGTCTGCTCTAGGAATGCGCGACGTGAAAGAACAACGTTGTTGCGATTCTTATCTAGTTCGATGATGCGTGCTTCAACCTGCTTGCCAATGTATGGAGTCAGATCGCGTACGCGGCGCATCTCAACAAGAGATGCTGGAAGGAATCCACGTAGACCGATGTCAACGATAAGTCCACCCTTAACAACTTCAATAACAGTTCCGACGACAACTTCGTCGCGCTCTTTCTTACCTTCGATGTCTCCCCATGCACGCTCGTACTGTGCGCGCTTCTTGGAAAGAATCAAACGACCCTCTTTGTCTTCTTTCTGAAGAACGAGAGCTTCAATAATCTCACCGACTTTAACGATTGAGTTTGGATCTGCATCGTGGCGAATTGAAAGTTCGCGAGAAGGAATAACACCTTCAGTCTTGTATCCGATATCGACAAGAACTTCGTC
>JBIIZR010000035.1:0-7685 GCA_044346185.1 Candidatus Planktophila sp. | reverse complement strand
ACATAGTCAGTGAAGATGGTCCTGATCATGATAAAAACTTCACCGCCGTTGCGATGTTAGCCGGAGAAGCGTTAAGTCAGGGCACTGGAAAAAGTAAGCGAGAGGCTGAACAAGTTGCAGCCCGCGCAGCCTACGAGGCTTTAAAAACCGCCAATCCGCAAGGCTGAATTCGTCAAAATCACGCTCATTAGGCGATAGGTTTACCGCGTGTATTTGAAGAGTATGACGCTTAAGGGCTTTAAGTCCTTCGCTTCGGCAACCACTCTTCGACTCGAACCCGGCATCACCTGCGTGGTCGGCCCTAACGGTTCAGGTAAATCAAATGTTGTAGATGCCCTCACCTGGGTTATGGGTGAGCAAGGCGCAAAGTCACTTCGCGGCGGAAAAATGGAAGATGTCATCTTCGCGGGTACAAGTGGTCGAGCTCCGCTTGGTCGCGCTGAAGTTTCGTTGACAATTGATAACAGTGATGGCGCACTTCCAATTGACTACACCGAAGTAACTATCTCAAGAATTCTGTTTCGAAATGGTCAAAGCGAATATCAAATTAATGGTGAAGCTTCACGCTTATTAGATATTCAAGAGTTACTGAGCGATTCAGGTATCGGTCGCGAAATGCATGTGATTGTTGGACAAGGTCAGCTCGATGCAATTTTGATGGCAACACCCGAAGATCGTCGTGGTTTCATTGAAGAAGCAGCGGGCGTACTGAAGCATCGTAAGCGAAAAGAAAAAGCGCTTCGCAAATTAGATTCGATGCAGGCAAACCTTGCACGCGTTCAGGATTTAACTGTCGAACTTCGTCGTCAACTTCGACCATTAGGTAAGCAAGCAGAAGTTGCTAAGAAGGCTGCAACCATTCAAGCCGATCTACGCGATGCGAAACTTCGTTTGCTAGCTGATGACTTCATCTCGATGTCAAAAACTCTCGAACTTGAAGTTGCTGACGAAAACGCGCTTCGTGAACGCAGGGCTGCAGTTGAAAATGAACTTGATACGGTCAGACGTCGTGAAGAAGCTTTAGATGCACAAGCTGCACACGAAAGTCCATTGTTGGTTGCAGCACAAGAGACTTTTTACAATTTGAATTCTTTGCGAGAAAAATTCCGCGGAACCCAGAGTTTGGCACAAGAGCGTTCTCGCTTCCTCAATGAAGAGGCAGAAGAAGCTCGTACTTCAGGTCGGGATCCTGAAAGTTTGGATGCTGAAGCACGCACACTTAGATTAGAAGAAACCCAACTTCGCGCAGATGTTCTTTCGGCGCAGCAAGCGTTAGTCGAAGCAACAACCGCGCTTGCTCAAGCTGAAACCGCGCTGAAGAGTGATGAAGACACTATTGCTGCAGCAATGCGGGCAATTGCCGATGCGCGTGAAGGAACTGCGCGTCAAGAGGGTCACATCAAGTCTTTACATGCTCGCCTTGAAGCAATCGCCGAGGAAATCCAACGCCTAACCAAGGCACGCGATGATGCGCAGGCACGTGTTGATCAAGCTAAGCAGCAGTACTCATCGCACGAACTTGAAATTGCTAGTGCAGATTCTGGTGAACTTGGACTGGATTCACTCTATGAAAATTCAAAGACACAGCTAGAAATTGCTAAAGCAAAGTACTCTGATTTAGTCGAAGCTGAACGAGCTGCCGATCGTGAACGAAATGCGGTGGAATCAAAGCTAGAGGCGATGAAGTTAACCTCGCAAACTCGTGATGGGGCATCAGCTTTGCTTCGTGATTCACGTGGGGTTTCGATTCTCGGAAGCATCGCAGGGCTGATTGAAATCGATAATGGTTGGGAAGCAGCGGCAGCAGCTGCCCTAGGAAATCTTGCAGATGCAGTCGTAGTAAAGGATCTTTCCTCTGCTGTTACCGCTTTGACAACTTTGCGCAATGAGAATCTGGGTCAAGCAGATGTTTTGGTATTTGAGCCAGGACAGGGCACAAACTCTTCGATTCCGTCAGGCCTGAATCCGCTTTCTGCACATATTCGTTCATCATCAATCGGTGATTTGATCACATCGCTTTTGGCATCAACAGTTGTTGCAGAAAACGCAAACGCCGCAGAAGCTATTTTGAGGTCTCATCCTTCAGTAACCGTTGTCACGCGTGATGGAGATGTTGTTTCACGTGATCGTGCACGTGGTGGTTCCAAATCATCCTCATCGCTGATCGAAATCAAAGCGTTGATTGATGGTCTTGAGACAAAGCTGCAAGAGATTACTCATGATTGCGATCGCCTAAAGTTTGAAATTTCTACCGCCAATAACGAAGTTGCTTCACGCCAAGGTGATTTCGATGCAGCGCTTTCAAAGCTCAACGAATCAGATGCCCGAATCGCAGCCTTAACTGAACAGCTGGCGGTATCTGGGCAAAACATGAAATCTGCAATGGCCGAAGTTGAGCGCCTCAATACTTCGATTAGCGAAGCAACTGCCGCCAAATCTCGCGACGAAGGCGAGATCACAATTGCACAATCTCAACTACAGCAACGCGGGGAAGTAGCAGAGCCAGATCATTCTCGTACCGAAGTTCTTCGCAACCAAGTTTCTGTCGCTCGTACCTCTGAAGTAGAGGCACGACTTGCTGTACGCACAATTGAAGAGCGTGTGGATTCAGTTGCAGCACGTGCACTTGCTTTGGAACAGTCAGCACAATCTGAAAGAGATGCATCCGAACGCGCAATCCTTCGACGTAGTGCACGAGCACGCGCAGCGGTTATTTCGCAGGCAGTTGCTGAAGCAGCTTATGAAGTTTTGATTCACATCGAACGTTCAATCGCTAAAGCAGCAACCGAACGTGGACGTCTAGAAGAATCCCGCGCTGCTCGTGATGGCGAGACTTTAACTGTACGTACTCGTGGCAGAGAGCTTGCATCGCAGCTCGAGCAATTAACTTCAAGCGTTCACAAAGATGAGATTGCACGAGCCGAACAGCGCCTACGTATCGAAACACTAGAGGCAAAAACTGTTGAAGAGTTTGGAATTGATACCGCAACTTTGGTCAACGAGTATGGCCCAGACAAGGATGTGCCTACCTTCCACGAGACCGATGAAGGAGAAATCATTTCTACTGAAATGGTTCCTTATCGTCGAGATCAACAGGAAAAGCGTCTGGCATCGGCAGAGCGTTCGCTTAATTTGTTAGGAAAGATCAATCCTCTTGCTCTCGAGGAGTACACATCTCTGGAAGAGCGCTTGAAGTTCTTAGCTGAGCAGTTAGAGGATCTAAAGAACACCAAGAAGGATCTTTTGGACATCATCAAGGAAGTAGATGATCGAGTTCAATCGATCTTTATGGAAGCGTACGAAGAAACCGCTAAGCACTTTGAAGATATTTTTGCTCGCCTGTTTCCTGGCGGAGACGGTCGCTTGATTCTGACTGATCCCGACAATCCTTTGACAACAGGTGTCGATGTCGAGGCTCGCCCACCTGGAAAGCGTGTGAAGCGTCTTTCATTGCTTTCTGGTGGAGAAAAGTCTCTGACCGCCGTTGCCATGTTAGTTGCGATTTTCAAAGCCCGACCAAGTCCTTTCTATGTGTTGGATGAAGTTGAGGCCGCTCTGGATGATGTGAACCTTGGGCGCTTGTTGGGCGTACTTGAAGAACTGCGTGAGAGTTCTCAGTTGATCATCATTACTCACCAAAAGCGCACGATGGAAATTGCGGACGCGCTCTATGGCGTAACAATGCGCGGTGATGGTGTGACTGAAGTGATTTCACAACGCTTGCGCGAATCTGACGCAAGTTAGGGACTTGAACGATGGGTCTTTTCAGTAAGTTCATCGCCAAGATAAAGGGCACAAACGATTTTTCGCCTGCTGACTGGGCAGAGCTTGAGCAGGAACTACTGTCTTCAGATGTTGGACCTAAATTAACTCAAGAGTTATTAGAAGCAGCCAAAAAAGTCAAAGGCGAGAATGCAGAAGAAGCATTAATCGAGATAATGACTCAGAATTTATCTAGTGAATCTCATGACCCAATTCTCGTTGATGGAACCACAACAATTATGGTAGTTGGCGTTAACGGCACAGGAAAGACAACCTCAGTTGCAAAGTTGGCATCACATTACAAGCGAAGCGGAAAGAGTGTTGTTCTTGCAGCTGGAGATACCTTTAGAGCTGCAGCTGTAGATCAACTTAAAACGTGGGGCGATCGAATTGGAGTTGTAGTCGTATCTGGAAAAGAGAATGGAGACCCCGCATCAGTTGCTTTTGATGGAGCACAAAACGCCAAAGACTCAGGTAGTGATGTATTCATAATTGATACCGCTGGTCGCTTGCATAACAAAAGTGATTTGATGGCAGAGTTGTCAAAGGTAAAGCGCGTTGTCGAAAAAGTCTCACCTATTAATGAAGTACTACTTGTCATTGATGCAACCACTGGCCAAAATGGTTTACAGCAAGCAAAAGTATTTACCGCAAGTGTTGAAGTAACCGGAATTGTTCTGACGAAGTTAGATGGAAGTGCAAAAGGTGGAGTTGCTCTGGCAATCGAGGCCGAACTAGGCATCCCGATCAAATGGATTGGCACAGGGGAGTCCGAGACCGATTTCGCCCCCTTTAACGCTCAAAGCTACATCGCGGGGTTATTGGCGTAACCCAGATGTAACACAACCCTTGGTTTTGTCACCAACCTGAAACCAAGTGATCCCTTCTTTGTAACTGTATCGATAGAAGGTTTACCCATCTCAAAGGCGAGAAGTTTCTCGAAATTACTTAGGTGGTCTCTCATGGAGGAAGTTGTAATTAATTCCGGCGATACGGCGTGGATGTTGATAAGTACGGGACTTGTTGTTCTTATGATTCCGGGCCTCGCACTTTTCTACGGTGGCATGGTTCGTGTAAAGAGTGTTCTAAATATGATGATGATGTCATTTGGAGCACTTGCGGTTGTTTTTGTTCTATGGATTGCTTTTGGTTTTTCAATGGTTTTCGGAGATTCAGTTGGTGGTAGAGGTCTTATCGGAGATATTGGCCAGTTTACATTTTTAAATGGTCTGGATAATTCAACTGCTCTAATCGGAACGATTCCAGCTGCAGTGTTTATTGCTTTTCAGGGAATATTCGCAGCAATCACTGTTGCTCTCATTTCAGGTTCGATTGCAGACCGCGCAAAGTTTGGTGCATGGATGGTTTTTGCCGGAATTTGGGCAACACTTGTTTACTTCCCTGTTGCACACTGGGTATTTGCTTTTGATGATTTTGTTGCAAAAACTGGTGGTTGGATTGCAAACGACTTAGGTGCGCTGGACTTTGCTGGTGGAACTGCGGTGCACATCAATGCTGGTGCTGCAGGATTGGCACTTGCATTCATTCTTGGAAAACGTGTTGGCTTTGGAAAAGTTCCGATGCGTCCGCACAGCTTGCCTTTGGTAATGCTTGGCGCAGCACTTCTATGGTTTGGTTGGTTCGGTTTCAACGCTGGTTCAGCGATTGCATCAAATGGAACTGCTGGTCTTGCACTTCTAAACACAATCGGTGCGACAACGGCGGCAGTTCTAGCTTGGTTGCTAGTTGAGAAAATTCGTGATGGCCATGCAACAAGTCTTGGTGCAGCATCTGGAGTAGTTGCCGGCCTTGTTGCAATTACCCCAGCCTGTGCCTTTGTCGGTGCAAGTGGAGCGCTCTTGATTGGTGCAATTGCTGGTGGGCTTTGCGCCCTATCAGTGGGGCTCAAATTCATGTTGGGCTATGACGATTCACTAGATGTTGTTGCGGTTCACCTTGTAGGTGGAATCGTGGGAACAATCATGATCGGCTTTGTTGGTGTGGATGTTGGCTTATTTAATGGTGGCGGCACCGAGCAACTTGTTAAGCAGATTGTTGGCGCAGTAGCTGTCCTTGTGTATTCATTTGTAGCAACATTGATGATTGGAAAGATTGTAGATCTGACAATCGGATTCAGAATCACAGAAAATCAGGAGCTTGCAGGTATCGACATCGCGATCCATGCAGAGCCTGCATATGAATTAACAGACAACAGCCAGGGCAGTGTTTTTGAATTCTCGAGAGGGGCAAAAGAATGAAGCTGATTACTGCAATCATTAAGCCATTCAAGTTGGAAGATGTTAAAAATGCGCTCCAAAGCGCAGGTATAACAGGAATGACAGTTTCAGAAGCCAGTGGATTCGGTCGACAAGGTGGGCACACCGAGGTGTACCGAGGTGCTGAATACACCGTGGATTTAATTCCAAAGGTGCGCCTAGAGGTACTAGTCAATGACAAAGATGCAGAATCTATAGTTGAAGTGATTGTGAAGGCTGCTTCAACTGGGTCCATTGGTGATGGAAAGGTATGGACATCATCGGTTGACCAAGTGATTCGTGTTCGCACTGGAGAACGAGGCGCTGAAGCAATTTAGCAGTGGTTGAAGTACTCTTCAGTCCTTATGTTTGAATCACTAACCTCGCGCTTTAGCGGAGCATTCTCCTCGCTACGCTCAAAGGGCAAGATTTCATCCTCAGACATAGAAACAACCTGCCAGGAGATTCGACAAGCACTTCTTGAATCCGATGTAGCGCTTTCGGTTGTTGAAGATTTCATTGTAGATATTCGCCAAAAATCTTTGGATGCTTTGCCAACTTTGCAATCTGGAACCAATCAGGCCAATGCAATCTTTGAAATTGTTAATGCATCCTTGATTGAAATTCTTGGGGGACAAGCTCGCAGAGTTCGCTTTGCTAAGAATCCTCCGACGGTGATCATGCTTGCAGGTTTACAGGGTGCCGGTAAAACAACTTTGGCCGGAAAGCTGGCAAAGTTTTATGCCGAACAAGGAAACACTCCACTGCTTGTTGCATCAGATTTACAACGACCTAATGCAGTAACACAGCTGCAAGTTGTTGGTGAATCAGTCAATGTTCCTGTCTTTGCCCCTGAACCCGGTAACGGACAAGGCAATCCGGTAAAGGTTGCTAAAGACGCTATCGAGTTTGCAAAATCCAAGATGTACAACATGGTTATTGTTGATACTGCAGGTCGCCTGGGTGTCGATGAAGATTTAATGAAGCAAGCATCCGACATTCGAGATGCAATCAAGCCAGATGAGATTTTGTTCGTTGTCGATGCAATGATCGGACAAGATGCGGTTAGAACATCAAAGGCGTTTTTAGATGGCGTTGGTTTTGATGGAGTAGTTCTGACCAAGCTCGATGGTGATGCTCGTGGCGGTGCTGCGCTTTCAATCGCTTCAATGACCAAGCGTCCAATTATGTTTGCATCAACCGGTGAAAAACTGCACGAGTTTGATATTTTTTATCCAGAGCGAATGGCTTCTCGAATCTTGGGTCTGGGTGATGTTGCAACTTTGGCTGAACAGGCCAAGAAAGCATTTGATACCGATACATCGGCAAAACTTGAAGCTAAGTTTGCCAGCGGAGAAGATTTCACTTTAGAAGATTTCTTGGAACAATTGCAGGCGATGTCCAAGATGGGCAACATGTCTAAGTTGCTAGGAATGCTTCCTGGCGCGGGACAAATGAAAAAGCAGATTGAAAACTTTGATGAAGGCGAGATTGTTCGCACAAAGGCGATTGTTCAATCAATGACACCGACAGAGCGCCGAGATCCAAAGGTGCTCAACGGTTCCCGCAGAGCACGAATTGCCTTGGGTTCAGGTCGCAAGGTTTCAGATGTAAATAACTTGGTCGATCGATTTACTGCTGCACAAAAAATGATGAAGCAGGTTCGAA
>JBIIZR010000034.1:0-7715 GCA_044346185.1 Candidatus Planktophila sp. | reverse complement strand
ATTGGCAGCAAAGTGTGTTTCATCAGTTGGGGCGCGCCCTCCCCTAAATTAAGCCTGACTCTTGGCAGAATGCCCCAATGGCAACTGCGAAGACTCCCGCGAAATCTGCGGCTAAAGGTAAGAAACCAGCTGGACCAAAACCCGGTGAATATCCAGGAAAGATCGTTGACATCGATGTTTCCAAAGAGGTTTCAGAATCTTTTCTCGAGTACGCGTATTCCGTTATTTACTCACGCGCACTTCCTGATGCACGTGATGGTTTAAAGCCAGTTCACCGCCGCATTCTTCATCAGATGGCAGACATGGGTCTTCGCCCAGAACGTGGACATGTAAAGAGCGCACGAGTTGTTGGTGAAGTAATGGGTAAGTTGCACCCACATGGTGACGGTGCAATTTACGACGCATTAGTTCGTATGGCACAGAGTTTTTCAATGGGATTGCCTTTAATTGATGGACACGGAAACTTTGGTTCCTTAGATGCAGGTCCTGCGGCGATGCGTTACACCGAGGCTCGTTTAGCACCAGCTGCGATGTCAATGGTTGCAGAGGCCGATGAAGACACCGTTGATTTTGGTCCAAACTATGACGGTCAACTTTCTGAACCAATTGTTTTGCCAGCGGCTTACCCAAACCTACTTGTTAATGGTGGTTCTGGAATTGCAGTGGGTATGGCAACCAACATGGCCCCACACAACTTAAGCGAAGTAATCGCTGCAACAAAGTTTCTCATCGAAAATCCATCAGCAACTGTGAAGCAGTTAATGAAGTTTGTTCCGGGACCAGATTTTCCAACAGGTGGAGAAATCGTTGGTCTTGATGGTGTTCGTGAGGCCTATGCAACCGGAAAGGGTTCTTTCAAGGTTCGCGCAACTGTTGAGATTGAAAAAGTTACATCTCGCAAAATGGGTATCGTTATCAAGGAACTTCCTTACACAATTGGGCCTGAAAAGGTTGTGGAACGAATCGCAGCCCTGGTAAAGGCCAAGAAGATCCAAGGAATCAGCGACATCATCGATTTATCTGATGGCCAGACCGGCACAAATGTTGTTATCGAAATCAAGAACGGTTTTGAGCCTGAAGAAGTTCTAGAAAAGCTGTATGCGCTTACCCCGATGGAAGATGCCTTTGCAATTAATGCTGTGGCTTTGGTTAAGGGTCGTCCACAAACTCTTGGCCTTAAAGAACTGCTGCGTGTATTCATCGATCACCGCATCGAAGTTGTACGTCGCCGCTCAGAGTTCCGTAAGGCAAAAGCTGAAGGCAGATTGGGCCTTGTTGATGGTTTGCTTAAGGCAATCATTGATATCGACAAGGTCATCAAGATTATCCGCGGTAGTGATGATGCAGCTGCAGCTAAAGATAAGTTGATCAAAGACTTTAAGTTAAATGATGAACAGGCAACTTACATTTTGGATATGCCACTTCGTCGATTGACCAAGATGAGCAAGATTGAACTAGAAACTGAGCAAAAAGAACTCAAGAGCACCATTGCTGAGTTAACTAAGTTGCTCAAGAGCGAAGATGCAATCAAAGCTCAAGTTTCTGATGAATTAACTGCCGTTGGAAAGTCATATGCAGCACCGCGTCGTACGAGAATTGGTGCTGCTTAAACCCAGCCGATAGACTTGGGTGTGATTTCAACCCAAGCGCTCGAATTACGTGCAGGTGCTCGCCTTCTTGTTAAAGGCGTAACTGTTCGCATTAACAGCGGTGACCGCATTGGTTTTGTTGGCCGAAATGGTGCTGGTAAATCAACTCTTGCAAAAGTCTTAGCTGGTGAAACTATGCCGGCAGGTGGAGCTGTAAATCGCACCGGTAAAATTGGTTACTTACCGCAGGATCCCCGTACCGGTGATGAACCCGGCACAGTAATTGATCGAATTTTATCTGCCCGTGATCTAGATCAGATCGCTTCACGTATGCGTTCAGTTGAAGAAGAAATGGCAACGGCCCAAGGTGAAGCTTTAGAAAAGGCGATGGATCGCTACACCCGCGTTGAAGCGGAGTTTTCTGCAGCGGGTGGTTATGCAGCGACAGCAGAAGCTGAAGCGATTGCAACCTCACTTGGCGTTTCTGAAGCTGTCTTTGCAAATGAGCTTTCAACCCTTTCAGGTGGTCAACGCCGTCGTATTGAATTAGCGCGCATCCTCTTTAGCGGTGCTGAAACCCTTTTGCTCGATGAGCCAACAAACCACTTGGATGCTGATTCCATTATGTGGCTGCGCGAGTTTTTATCTAAGTATTCAGGTGGTTTAGTCATCATCTCTCACGATGTGAACTTGATCGAGACCGTTGTTAACAAGGTCTTCTACTTAGATGCCAACCGTAACTGCATCGATGTCTACAACCTTGGCTGGAAGGCATACCTTTTGCAACGCGAGCAGGATGAACACCGCCGCAAGAAAGAGCGTGCTAACGCTGAAAAGCGTGCAGAGATTTTGCAGAAACAGGGTGAAAAGATGCGTGCAAAGGCATCTAAGGCAACCGCTGCACAAGGCATGTTGCGTCGTGCTGAAAAACTTCGTAGCGGACTTGATGATGTTCGAGTCGCCGACAAGGTCGCAAAGCTGCGCTTTCCAACCCCTGCCCCATGTGGCAAGACTCCGCTTTCTGGTGAAGAACTTTCAAAGAATTACGGTTCCCTTGAAATCTTTACCGATGTTTCCTGTGTGATCGATAAGGGATCACGTGTTGTAATTCTTGGTCTTAACGGTGCTGGAAAGACAACGCTGCTTCGTATTTTGGCTGGCGAACTCGAATCAGATACCGGAAAAGTCGAACATGGTCATGGTCTAAAAATCGGTTACTACGCCCAGGAACATGAATCTCTAGATTTTGAACGCACAATCTTAGAAAACATGATGTCTGCTACCCCAGATATTCGGGAACCCGAAGCTCGCAATACTTTGGGTTCATTCTTGTTTGTTGGCGACGATGTTCATAAGCCAGTAAAGGTCTTGTCAGGTGGCGAAAGAACTCGTTTAGCTTTGGCAGTTTTGGTTGTATCTGCAGCAAATGTTTTGCTGCTTGATGAGCCAACTAATAACTTAGATCCAGCATCTCGTGCTGAGATCCTTGGCGCATTGGCTGAATACCAAGGATCGGTCATCATGGTCTCTCACGATGAAGGCGCGGTACAAGCGTTAAAGCCAGAACGCGTTATCTTGTTGCCAGATGGCGATGAGGATTTGTGGAAAGAAGAGTACTTCGACTTAGTCGCTATTGACTAAGCGTCGATGTGATCGCGGTCGATTTCCGCGTTGGCAATGAACTCTTTACGTGGTGCGACATCGCTACCCATCAATAGTTCAAACATTGCCTCCGATGCCGCTGCATCTGAAACTGTAATGCGACGCAAAGTACGAGCATCTGGATCCATAGTGGTTTCGCGGAGCTGATCGGCATCCATTTCACCCAGGCCTTTGTAGCGCTGAATAGGCTCTTTCCAGCGCTTACCGTTCTTCTTCAAATCTGCGGTTACTTTCTTCATCTCATCATCACTATATGTGTAGATGTAATCCCCCTTCTTGCCTCCCCCGCCCATTACTTCGATGCGGTGCAAAGGTGGGATCGCAGCAAATACGCGGCCTGAATCAATCAGTGGGCGCATATAGCGATACATAAGAGTAAGCAGCAGGCAACGAATATGCGCACCGTCAACATCAGCATCTGACATCAAGATTATGCGGCCATAACGGGCTTCATCTAATTCGAAAGACTTACCAGAGCCCGCACCGATTACCTGAATAATCGATCCACACTCTTTATCTTCAAGCATCTGCGAAAGTGAAGCCTTTTGTACATTCAAAATCTTTCCGCGAATCGGCAGGATGGCCTGGAACTCGCTATTACGAGCAGCCTTTGTTGTACCCAGTGCCGAGTCACCTTCTACGATGAATAATTCAGTACGTGTTACATCCTCAGAACGGCAATCTGAAAGCTTTGTAGGAAGCGATGATGATTCAAGTGCGTTCTTGCGACGTTGCAAATCTTTGTGGGCACGCGCACTGATACGTGTGCGAGATGCTGCCGCAATCTTTTCTAGAACAAGGCGACCATTGGCTTTATCGATGCGCTTAGAAGTGTTGAAGTACTCCTTCATCTTGTCGGCAACGACGGCTGAAACAATTCGTGTAGCCGCTGCGGTTCCTAGAACTTCCTTAGTCTGGCCTTCAAACTGTGGTTCAGACATACGAACTGTTACAACCGCCGTTAAACCTTCGAGCACATCATCTTTAATGACATCGATTTCTTTGTTAGCCAAAGTTTTTGTGGAACGAAGAGCTTCATTAACGACCTTAACTAGCGCTTTTTCAAAACCTACAACATGCGTTCCGCCCTTAGGGGTAGCAATGATGTTTACAAATGAGCGCTGAGTGGTCTCGAAGCCATTGCCCCACTTCATCGCGATATCAACCTCCATATCGCGCTCAACCTCAGTTGAAACCATATGGCCCTTGTCATCTAGAACAGGAACTGTTTCCTGGTAGTGACCAGTGCCGTAAATACGAATGACATCACCAACAGGCTCATCTGGCTGCAAGTAATTACAGTACTCAGTGATTCCGCTCTTGTGAAAGAAAGTTTCAGTTGTCTTTGTCTTTGTGCGATTGTCATTTACAACCAGCGTTAAACCTGGAACTAAGTAAGAAGTCTGACGCGCACGAGCGTAAATATCTTCAAGATCTAGTTCGGCTTCCTTTAGGAAAATCTGTCGATCACTCCACCATTTAATTCGGGTTCCTGTGATCTTTGATGAAATCTTTCCAATTACGCGAAGTCCTGACTTTGGCTCGAATGGTGCTTTTGGACCATCGCCATCAAAGATTCCGGCAGTTCCGCGTTGGAATGACATCCAATAAATCTTTCCGTCACGATCAACTTCAACATCTAGGCGAGATGCAAGAGCGTTAACAACAGATGCACCCACACCGTGTAGACCACCAGATGCTGCGTACGATCCGCCGCCAAACTTTCCACCAGCATGAAGTTTTGTAAGAACAACTTCGACACCTGTTAACCCTGTCTTAGGTTCTTTATCAACCGGAATACCGCGACCATCATCGTGGACTTCAACGGATCCATCTGATTCAAGATTGATTTCAATTTTCTTGCAATGTCCGGCAAGTGCTTCATCGACAGAGTTATCGATGATTTCCCACAAGCAATGCATGAGGCCACGCGAATCGGTTGAACCGATGTACATACCTGGGC
Source organism: Candidatus Planktophila sp. (assembly GCA_044346185.1). Taxonomy (GTDB): domain Bacteria; phylum Actinomycetota; class Actinomycetes; order Nanopelagicales; family Nanopelagicaceae; genus Planktophila. The sequence continues at coordinate 2,501 of JBIIZR010000034.1, read as the reverse complement.
GTTTGCGAACCGCATCAAGGCCTTCGAGTACAGCTAGGTCCTTTGCCGTATAACTATCTTGCAAAGGGGTCGCAACTGCATCTTTCTCGGCCATGGGGCGAAAGATTATCTGCCTCACCCCATTTTCCTGCGTAAGCGCGCCCAAAAAGTTCTCAGATATTGGGATTTGTCGACTCTCAGAGTTAATTCAGTGTTAATTCGTGAAATTAAATGAATATTAACGAGCGGGGAATAAATAAATGTGGTTTCCTGTTCCATAGAAGTACACGGAAACGGAGAGAGAAATGACAGAACAGTTGTTGCTTGAATCAGTACCTCTTAACGCCCTTGATCGTTGTGATCGATGCGGCGCGCAGGCATATGTCCGTGCAGTGCTTCTTAACGGCGGAGAATTGATGTTCTGTGCTCACCATGGCAAGGAATACGCTGAAAAGCTAAAGCCAATTGCTGCAAAGATTCAAGATGAATCAGAAAAGCTGATTGAATCTAAAAACTAATCTTTTTTATCGAGAAAGCCCTTATGCGAACCATCGCAGAAGGGCTTTTCTTGTGAGTGGCCGCATCCGCAAAACTTTGGATTTTCAATTGTTTCAATGACATTGCCTTCGGAATCAACAATGTCAATCGTTCCAGTTACACGGATAGACCCGCTCTTTGGATTAATAAAAACCTTTGGGTTGCTCACTACTAAATCTTAATCTAGATAGTCGCGCAAAACTTGGCTACGTGAAGGGTGACGAAGCTTTGACATTGTCTTTGATTCAATCTGGCGAATACGTTCACGAGTAACTCCGTAAACCTTTCCGATTTCGTCAAGTGTCTTTGGCTGTCCATCAGTTAAACCAAATCGCATTGCAACTACGCCAGCTTCGCGTTCTGACAATGTGTCTAGAACCGAATGCAGCTGCTCCTGTAGCAATGTGAATGAAACCGCATCGGCTGGAACAACCGCTTCAGAGTCTTCAATCAAATCACCAAATTCAGAATCTCCTTCTTCGCCCAATGGCGTGTGAAGTGAGATTGGTTCGCGACCGTACTTTTGAACTTCGACAACCTTTTCAGGTGTCATGTCCAGTTCCTTAGCTAGCTCTTCAGGGGTCGGTTCGCGACCAAGATCCTGAAGCATCTGGCGCTGAACGCGTGCCAACTTATTAATAACTTCAACCATGTGAACCGGGATACGGATCGTACGAGCCTGGTCGGCCATCGCACGGGTAATCGCCTGGCGAATCCACCATGTGGCATATGTCGAGAACTTGTAACCCTTTGTGTAGTCGAACTTTTCAACCGCACGGATCAGGCCCAAGTTACCTTCCTGGATTAAGTCCAGGAACAACATTCCACGACCGGTGTAACGCTTTGCAAGGGAAACAACCAGACGAAGGTTTGCTTCGAGCAAGTGATTCTTTGCGCGCTTTCCATCTTCAACAAGCCATTCGAGTTCGCGCTTGTACTTCTTATCAAGCTTCTTCTCGTGCTTTAGTTTTTCTTCGGCAAAAAGACCAACTTCTACGCGTGTAGCAAGCTCTACTTCAAGCTCTGCATTAAGCAATGCAACGCGGCCGATCTGCTTTAAGTAGTCCTTAACAGGGTCAGCGGTTGCTCCTGCAGTCATAACTGTCTGCGCAGGTGCGTCATCTTCTTCAGATGCCTTTAAAGTAAACGCGTTTTCTTCATTGCCTTGATTCGCATCTTCGGCTGAAAGATCTACAACGCGTGGTTGATTTCCCTTGTCCTCTTCTTCGCTGTCGATGATTTCGACAACTTCCTTGATTAGGGTTTCAACATCTTCAAGCTCTACTTCTTCAAGCTCTACTTCTTCGCCATCAATCTTTGTAACAATCGCTTTGCCAGTCTTTGCATCAACCTTTGGTGCTGCTACAGCCTTAACAGGTTCTGGCTTTGGAGCGATCAGTTCGTATTCAGCCTTTTTAAGAATACGTGATGGTGAACCAAGTCCACCCTTACGTAGCTTCTCGATCAAAACTGGAACCTCGGCTGCGAGCGCGCGAGCCTCATCGACTAAATCTTTGTCAACCTTCTTTGGGATTCGATTAATCGAAGTAACGCCACGAGAATCAAGTTCTGCAAGAACTTCGTTTTGGCGAAGCACCGCATTCTTGGCATCAACAATTTGTTGAACATCCTTGGCTGTTAAATCCTTTTTAAGTTCAATCTTCTTTGCAGGTGCGGCCTTCTTAACAGGTGCTGCTTTTTTGACAGCGGTCTTCTTAACTGGAGCTGTTTTTTTAGCGGGCGCAGCTTTTTTAACCGCTGCTTTCTTAACAGGTGCGGCTTTTTTCGCAGGTGCGGCTTTTTTCGCAGCAGCTTTCTTTGCTGGTGCTTCTTTCTTGGATGAAGTTTTTGCTTTCACCTTGTTTTTGAGCGCACTAAATACAGCCACAATTGTCCTTTGATTTATTTCAGCGAAGCCGCTGAAGCGATAGGTATATTATAATTTGTCCACAGGCATAAATGCACATCCAAAAGGCCTATTTGGC
>JBIIZR010000033.1:0-7742 GCA_044346185.1 Candidatus Planktophila sp. | reverse complement strand
GGCTCATATGGTTACTTTACTATGAGAAAATACACCTGTGAGCCCGCGTAGAAATTACCCAAAGAAGCGACAAAAGCCCGAGGAACCTCGGGAGATCAATATCGCCTCTACTGGTGAGAGCGTTGAAGAACACAGCGATGGGATTTACATTGTTCGACATTTAACCGGTTCTGGATCTACAAAACCTTATCGCTGCCCAGGATGCGATCAGATGATTCCTTTAGCAACACCACACGTTGTTGCATGGAAAGATTACGATGAGGATGGTCGTCGCCATTGGCACACAGCATGTTGGTCAAAGAAAGATAAGCGTCGTCCCAATACCGAACGAACAAGAAACGCGCCGCGCTTCTAACTAAGTCGCGCCTTTAGATAACTAGAGGTTATAAGTTAACCTAAACGTCCCTTTAGCAATCGCGATGCTCTAACAATCAACCGATCAGTTGCGTTAGTTCGCTTAAAACTCAGAATCTTTAGCGGAAGATTGACTCGAGTTCTGACAACGGTGCGTGCGTAGGTGTATTCAAGCAATCCTTCAGGCCCATGGATACGTCCGTATCCGCTGTCCTTAACTCCTCCAAATGGCACCGATGAAATAGCTGCAAAAGAGAAGGTCGAATTAATCGCCACCATTCCACAGTGCAATTGAGAAGCAATCTTTTTTCCCTGACGCTTTGACCAGATATTTGCACCTAGTCCATATCTAGAATCATTTGAAAGTTCGATTGCTTGCTTCATTGACTTAACGCGATTGATAATAATGATTGGTCCAAAAGTTTCTTCACGAACAGCCGTGGAATTCTCGGGTACATCAACCAAAATTACTGGTTGCACAAATGGCTCCTGAATAGATTTCAAACTACCGTATGCAAATTTTCCACCATCTTTGATGGCAGCTTTAACATGAGAAGTAATGACACCAATCTGGGATGGCATTGTTGAAGCTCCATAACTTCCTTCACCAGGTGATCCAGCATTTAGCGTCGAAGCTAAAGCTATTGCTTTTTCAATAAAGATATCTGCAACTTTTTCATCGACATAGACACGCTCTGCGCCGATGCAAGATTGACCCGCATTGGCCATGGCAGACCAGATTGTTGCATCTACGGCGCGATCAAGATTGGCATCTGATGCCACGATTACAGGATCTTTTCCACCGCATTCCAAAACTACTGGCGTCATTTGGGTCGCACAGGCTGCCGCAACTAACTTTGCAGTCCTAGTAGAACCTGTAAAGGAAAGTTTATTAATTGAAGAAGTGCACAGAGCGTTTCCAGTTTCAGCTAAACCTGTAACTGTCGTAAACACACCTGTAAAGGGGGCAATTGAGTTAAAACTCTCATGAATCCACATTCCAACGCCGGGCGTGTATTCACTAGGTTTGAAGACAACTGTGTTGCCTGCAGCCAGCGCGTAAGCGATTGATCCCATGGGAGTAAAGATCGGGTAATTCCATGGTCCGATTACTCCCACAACACCAAGAGGTGAACGCTCAACCGTTGCAGACATATTGGCCATTAGTGCACCTGGCGCACGATGTGAGGTGCGCATGATTTCTTCGGCATGGCGAGCGGCCCAACCAATGTGATTAACGGTGTTTGCAACCTCTAATCGAGAATCGCTGAGCGGCTTACCAGTTTCTAAGGAAATCAATTCTGAAATCTGTTCTACATTGTTAATGATGAATGTGCTCCAGTTAAGCAACACTTTTTTGCGCCCGCTAAACCCCAATTTGATCCATTCATCTGATGCAGTGCGCGCCTGTTCAACTGCATGTGCAACCTCTTTGGCAGTAAAGATCGGATATCGACCCACGACCTGGCCATTAGAAGGATTAATAGAAGTAAAGGTTTTTGCCATGTCGTAAAGCCTAGTCGTGTATCGGTAGGATTTACAGCATGAGCCAAACGGTACGTCCGAGTAGTGTTTTCGATGCTCAGCGAACCCCATTTCATGTGTTGACCGAAGATGGAATTGATTTAATTGGCGAAGTTGCGGCTCCGTTGGGCACCTCAATCGGTGCAATTTTGTGCTTGCATCCTTTGCCAACCGCTGGCGGAATGATGGATAGCCACCTTTACAAAAAAGCCGCTAACCGACTTCCGGCAATGGCTGGCATCACCGTTGTTCGTTTCAATACACGAGGTACGACAAGCGAAGCAGGAAGCAGTACCGGTCAATTTGATAACGGGGTATCAGAGCGTTTTGATGTCGAGGCAATGTTGGGCTACTGCTTTGATACTTTGAAGTTAGAAAATGTCTGGATAACTGGTTGGTCTTTTGGAACTGACTTAGCTTTGCAACATGCGAAAGATCCGCGACACAAAGGTTTAATTTTGCTCAGCCCACCACTTCGTACAACAACGGATGCCCAACTTGAGTATTGGAATACAGATTCTCGGCCAATTACCGCCCTTGTTCCAGAGCTAGATGATTATCTTCAGCCGCCTGAGGCACGAGAAAGATTTGCAGTTGTTCCCACGTTAAAAATCATCGCAGTCGATGAAGCCAAACATTTATGGCTTGGAGAGCCGGCAGTTCACAGAGTTCTGTCTGAAATTACCTCTATTGTCAGTGGTATTCAAACAACACTTCCGCTGGAGTTTTAAGCCTTATTTGCTCTTGGGATTACAACTTCATCCAGTATTAGAATGATTGAGGCTGCCACCGGAACAGCAAGTAGTCCACCCACTAGACCAAGCAAAGATGAACCAATAAGTGCCGCGATGATTGTTACCGCACCAGGTACAGAAAGCGTACGCTTCATGATGCGAGGTGTAACCACATAGTTTTCAATCTGCACGTAAACAACGTAGGCAACAAAAGCCACAATGCCAATCACCAACGATTGTGACAGCGCGATCAAGGTAAAGATTCCGGCCCCAATGAAGTGCCCAATCAATGGAATAAGAGCTGCAACTAATACGAACATACCGATCGCGATAGGTGAAGGAAGCCCAAGAATCGTTGAAAGAATAGTGACAAATACCGCCGCCATTGCCGCAATCAGAATCTGACTTCCGACAAAAGATCCCACTCGGGCAATGATCGCGTTTGTCAATAAACCAACTCGATCACGACGGCTAGCAGGAACGAGAGATAGTCCAAGATTTACGGCTTGAGGTAATGAAGTGATGAAGTACAGCGTGAGGACTAAAATAGTCAGCGCAGTGAAAAATCCTGAAAGAACAGATTTTCCTACTCCGATAACTCCACCAAATGTAGAGATCAACAGAGTTCCGTCAGAGGTTACTGACTTCAATCTTTCTTGCAGCGTGTCAATAAGACCAAATTGGGTGTTAAGTTGATTAATGGTTTCATTCTTCATTAAATCTTTAAGTAGTTGCGGTGCAGACTCGATCAGATTTGTACCTTGACTAATCACCGGTGGAACAACAACAAGTGCAAAAAATATTACAAATAGAATTACTGATGAAAAGATGACGGTAACTGCTGCATTGCGCGACATATTCCGCTTACGCAATGCTTCAACGGCAGGATTTAAACCAGTAGCTAAAAACAGCGCGATCAAAATCAACACAAAAATTTGGCTAACACTTGCCAAAGCTCGCATTAATACAATTGCTGTGAGCGCCCCAAGAGTTGCAATGAACCCAAAGTAAAAGGGATGAGATCGATTGATCGGCGCTCCCATGGTTCCGTAATCTGCCGCGGCTTTCTCTGCCTTTGGGGATCGAGCTGCTGCCTTCTTAATGCGCGTTGATATAGCCATGAGTACATTCTAAAGTGAATAGATCACACTTATAGAGACGTGGTGTTCATGTTCCTGACACATTTGTGCGCGAGAATACCTACCATGGCGTTGCGAATTACAGGCTTGGGCGAGGAGATCGCTGCGGTTACTGGCCTACCTTGGCACTTGCCGCTTGAGCAGTGGCCTGAAGATCCAGCCCTGGCTGAAAAGCGCGGTATTTCGCGACATGTAGTGCGCTTGGTGCGGGCTAGTAATGATCCGGATGCAGAAGTCTATGCGGTCAAAGAAACGGTTTCCGAATTCGCAAATCGCGAGTACAAAATTCTGCGCGAGCTATCGCACCTCAATGCGCCGTGCGTTGAACAGGTTGCAGTTGTCGAAGGTCGAGTCGATGCAAATGGCGAAGAGCTTCCTTGTGCAATTGTCACCCGATTCTTGCCGTATTCCTTGCCATATCGCGTCTTGCTTTCTGGTGCGGTAACGGCTCAAGAGATTACAACGATGGCTAGTGCCTTAGCTTTACTGCTGGTTCGTTTACATCTACTGGGTTTTTGGTGGGGAGATTGTTCGCTATCAAACACCTTGTTCCGACGTGATGCCGAAGGCTTTGCTGCATATCTAGTTGATGCAGAAACAGGAGAATTCCAGAAGACCTTAAGTGATGGTCAACGCGAACATGACTTAGACATTGTGCACTTCAATGTTGCAGCAGAACTTGAAGATTTAGCTCTATCGGGAGTTTTGTATCCAGGCATGGAGCCAGTACGTGCATCCGATGCCGTCATTCGTCGGTACCGAAGAATTTGGGCGGCGCTGAAAGAAAGACAACTATTGGATCCTAAGGATCGCCATGCGGTTGAGCGCGCCATGCGCCAACTACATGATCTTGGTTTTGCCGTCGAAGAGGTTGCAATCACTATCGATGGTGATACTCAGATGATTTCTTTTCAGCCAAAACTTGTTGCTGCTGGATACCACAGCCAACGCTTGCGTGATTTGACGGGTCTAGAAACCGAAGAGTTGCAAGCTAAGCGTCTACTTGCTTCATTTGATCGATACAACGCAAGAGAAAACAAAGTAGGATTTTCTATAAGTGAAATGGCCAAGAAGTGGATCGCCGAAGTTTTCGAGCCCGTAATCAGCAGAGTTCCAGATGACATGCGTGGTCGTGTAGAACGTGCACAAATGTTCCACGAAATCCTTGAAAATCGCTGGTATTTAAGTGAAAAAGCAGGTTATGACGTCGGGTTAGAAGAAGCAACGGATAACTACTGTGCTGAAATCTTGCCGATGCGTCGCGACTCGGGCGTGGACATAGTTGTTCAGTAGGTAGGATTGCACCATGAGCTTGCCACCCAACTTCGGTCAAGCCTTTGATTTAAGTTCTCTTACTAAGCCAAAGGTAGATCCATCGACACCTTTGCCAGGCATCGAAGTGTCAGTTGAAAATCTCAGTAGTGAGATTCTTCCTTTGTCTCTTGTGCGTCCTGTAATTGTCTTAATGTGGTCGCCACGATCTACAGAATCTGTCGAGATGATCAAAGTTTTGGGAAAACTAGAAATTGATTACAAAGAAGCATTCGCTTTGGCGCGCGTAGATATCGAAGCACATCCTCAGGTTGCACAAGCTTTTCAAACTAAAGCAGTTCCTTATGCAGTTGCAATTATTGCCGAACAAATGGTTCCATTATTCGAACAGTCATATCCCGAAACACAAGTTCGCATGGTGATGGATAAAGTTTTAACCCTTGCTTCAGAACAAGGTATTGGCCAGGCACCTGTAGAACAGATGGAAGCCGAGGAAATAGAGGCAATGGAGGCACTTGAAGCTGGCAATTATGGTGCAGCAGAAGCGGCTTACAAAAAGTGGTTATCGCGTAAACCTTCAGAAAATCTTGCAAAATTAGGTTTAGCACAAACACAGTTGTTAATGCGCACAGAAGGCTTAGAACTCAGCGTAGTTATTGATCAATCCGCGCTTAACCCCAGTGATATCCAACTTCAATTAAGGGCTGCCGATGTTGAAATAGTAAACGGTGGAGTAGAAGCAGCCTTTGCGCGATTGATCCATGCCGTGCGTGCCACATCAGGTGATGAGCGAACCAAAGTTAAAGACCACCTGCTTAATCTTTTTGCCTTGGTTGACCAAAGTGACCCACGATTGGTGGCGGCTCGAAAAGAGCTTGCCAGTGCACTATTTTGAAAAAAATCGTTGGGGTAGAGCAAGAATTAAACCTACTTAAGGCGCTTTTCTTTCTCTTTGGGCTCTTGATTATGTCCTGGGTTCCGCGCTTTCCCGAAGTTAAAGCCAATTTGAAGCTCACTAATGGCGAGTTCGGCTCTTTGGTAAGTATGGGTGCAATTGGCAACCTTGTCGCGCTTTTAACTGTGGGACATCTTGTACACAAATATGGCGCACGTTGGATACTTCATATTGCGTCCTTGGCTTTGGGGATTAGTTTGGTCTTCTTAACTCATAGCACTTCAAGTTTGCTCTTTCTGGTGTTCATTATTGTTCAAGGTGGAGCTATCTCTGCTTTTCATATTTCCATCAATTCGCAAGGTTTCTTTTTCCAAGATAGAACTAAGAGACAAATCATTACTCTGATGAGTGGCTTCTGGAGCAGTGGTGCGCTGATTACATCCATTATTGCTGGCTTTCTTGTGGATCGTGTTGCTTTAGGAACGTATTCAAACTTCCTTGCACTTTTCTGTTTTATTTTGATGACTTACATCATTCACAAAATTACGCCCAATTTGGTAAAGGCAGATTTAAACCCAGAATCTGACCATCGTGCGCGTGACATGTTCAAGGGCTTTACGATTGATAAACAAGTTTCTGCTGCGCTGCTATTGGTAATCATGCTCGAATATGCGGTTAGTGACTGGGCAGCAATTTTTGTGAAAGAAGATATGAAGATTGCGGGTGGAATTCATACCCTGCCATACATTCTCTTTACCCTGGCAATGATTGTTGGTCGCCTCAATTTACATAATCTTTTGCCGCGCTATGCGATCGATTATCTAGTGGTTCGGGCTTCGCTACTGTCTGGGCTTTCATTTATTGCTGGAATCATCGGTGTCACAATTGTTGGTACCTCTAACCAAACACTAGTCATCGTAATTCTTTCGATTAGCTTCACTTTTGCAGGCCTTGGTTCATCCTTCTTAGGGCCATCGGTTATGAACGCGGCAAACACACGCTCAAAGTTCCCATCTAGCGTTGTTATTGGCCAAATCGGCGTCATCAACATAATTTTGGTATTTGTCGTCCGTTGGATAATTGCCTGGACTGCTCAAGCAACTTCGCTGACTATTGCTTTACTGATTCCAGCCGTGATGTTGTTAACCGTTCCTTATTTAGCCAAAATCTTTAAGAACGCTTAAACCAAACTGTTGCTAGAGGTGGAATACGCACCGATGCGATCTGGGATGCACCAACAATAACTTGTTCGTTGCTAACCCCACTTCCACCGTAGGCAACATCATCAGTATTTAAGACTTCGCGCCAGATTCCTGCATTAGGAAATGGAAGTTGGTAATTTTCATGGCGGACAGGAGAAAAGTTAGTAACACTAACAAGTGCTGACGCATAATCATCCCAACGGGCAAAGGCAACAATATTTGCCGCTCCATCGTTTCCAACCAACCAAGTGAAACCTTCAGGGTTTGTATCTTTTTCCCACAGAGCTGGTGTTGTCCTATAAATATTGTTGAGCTCAGCAATAGTTTTTTGAACACCTTGATGTTCTGCATACTCTGTTAAATACCACTGCAAACCGTCGTTTTCATTCCACTCATCGTTTTGAGCAAATTCGCTACCCATGAACAATAACTTTTTGCCTGGATGTGCCCACATAAACCCATAGAGCGCTCTTAAGGTTGCAAGTTTTTGCCAACGGTCGCCTGGAAATTTATTAACAAGCTGACCCTTACCGTGCACAACTTCATCATGCGACAAAGGCAGCATGAAGTTTTCACTCCACGCATACAGGATTGAAAAAGTAATCTCATTGTGGTGATAGAC
>JBIIZR010000032.1:0-7878 GCA_044346185.1 Candidatus Planktophila sp. | reverse complement strand
AACATCCAAGCACCAAGGCCCGTCCAATTCAGGCAGCCCTTGCTTCGGCCGTTTCATTTACTCTCGGCGGCTTGATTCCATTTGCTGGAGCTTTTGCTCCAACCCTTGGCACTAAGGCTTGGAGCATCGTTGTCTTTACCCTTGGTGGATTGATCCTGACAGGGGTGGTCTCAGCGCGCACCGCAGGCTCAAAGCTGCTCTCGCCAACTCTGCGTGTGCTAATCGGAGGCTCGCTGGGAATGGCAATCACCGCAGGCATTGGAAAGATTGCGCATATCTCGGGCATCTAATCAGTCCTCTTATTGCTACGATTTCGCCTTAAGCAGTTTGCACCACGGGCCAAGGATGTCCCTTTTTCATGTAAGGACAAATCCGTAGGAGCGCGCCCATGGCACTTGCATCCAACTATCCACAAGCACAGGGACTCTATGACCCTGCCGCAGAACATGATGCATGTGGTGTTGCGATGGTTGCCACGCTCAACAAGGTTGCAACTCACGAGATTGTTGCTAAAGCGCTCACGGCATTGCGCAATATGGAACACCGCGGTGCATCAGGTGCTGAACCAGATAGTGGTGATGGCGCAGGAATTCTTATCCGCGTTCCAGATGCTTATTTTCAAGCTGTTGTTGATTTCAAACTGCCAGCAGCAAATGCGTACGCGACAGGCATTGCATTTATCGCAAAGGGCGCAGATGTAAAGGGCGAGATTGCACGGATAGCTGATGAAGAAGGTCTAGTTGTTTTGGGTTGGCGTGAAGTTCCGATTAACTCATCATCTCTTGGAAAGACTGCGTTATCAGTCATGCCTGATTTCCAGCAACTATTTGTCGCAGGCAAGAAAGGTGAGACAGGGATTGCCCTTGACCGCCTAGCTTTTTGTCTTCGAAAGCGCGCTGAACACACATTAGATTTGTACTTTCCTTCATTGTCTTCGCAAACAATCGTTTACAAGGGAATGCTTACAACCGGTCAGTTAGAAGAGTTTTTCCCCGAACTATCTGATGAGCGAGTTGTTTCTCCGCTTGCTTTGGTTCACTCACGTTTTTCTACGAATACATTTCCGTCATGGCCGCTTGCTCACCCATATCGGTTTATTGCCCACAACGGAGAAATCAATACCGTTAAGGGAAATCGGAATTGGATGCGCGCTCGCGAATCATTGCTAGAAAGTGAGCTGATTCCCGGTGATCTGAAGCGCTTATTTCCTATCGTTGAAATGTCAGGATCAGATTCAGCCTCATTTGATGAAGTTCTAGAACTTTTGTATTTGGGTGGACGTTCACTTCCGCACGCGGTGCTAATGATGATTCCAGAAGCGTGGGAGAACCATGCAACCATGCCGCAGAATCGTCGAGACTTCTACGCATTCCATGCATCGATGATGGAGCCTTGGGATGGTCCTGCATGTGTGACTTTTACAGACGGACATCAAGTAGGCGCAGTTCTAGATCGCAATGGTTTACGTCCATCTCGTTACTGGGTCACTAAAGATGGAATGGTTGTGCTTGCATCCGAGGTTGGCGTACTTGATGTTCCCGCTGAAAACGTGGAACGCAAAGGTCGTTTGCAACCAGGCAAAATGTTTTTGGTTGATATCGAACAAGGCCGCATCATTGAAGATGGCGAAATCAAAGATGGCCTAGCCAGCGCTGCGCCGTATGGCGATTGGTTACATGCAGGAATTGTGAAACTGAGCGATCTTCCATCACGCGAACATATTGTGTATCCGCACTCTTCAGTTGTTCGACGCCAGAGGGCTTTTGGTTACACCGAAGAAGACTTGCGCATTTTGGTTACACCAATGGCAAAGAACGGCATGGAGCCATTGGGATCGATGGGAACCGATACGCCTATTGCAGCTCTTTCTGACAAGCCTCGATTGATCTTTGATTATTTCTCGCAGCTTTTTGCGCAAGTGACAAATCCGCCACTAGATGCGATTCGTGAAGAGTTAGTGACAAGCCTTGGTACATCTATGGGCCCAGAACATAACCTTTTGGATCCAGGACCGAGCAGTTGTCGCCAAATCTCTCTTGCTTTTCCAGTAATCGACAACGATGAACTAGCAAAGATTATTCACGTTAACGCAGATGGTGACTATCCAGGTCTAGGTGCGCATGTAGTCCGTGGACTCTTTAGCATCGCAGATGGTGGAGATTCTCTTCGTGAACGTCTGACTGAAATCAGAGCAGAGGTTTCGCAAGCAATTAATGATGGTGCACGAATTATTGTTTTGTCAGATCGCGATGGTGACGCTGAAAATGCACCAATCCCATCGTTGTTACTTACCTCTGCAGTTCATCATCATCTGATCCGCGAAAAGACTCGTACCAAAGCGGGGCTCGTTGTTGAGGCCGGAGACGTGCGCGAGGTTCACCATGTTGCATTGCTGATTGGCTATGGAGCAGCGTGCGTCAATCCATATCTTGCAATGGAATCTGCAGAAGACTTAGTTCTTCAAGGTGTCATTACAGGAATAACTCCTGAAAAGGCTGTCAAGAATTTAATTAAGAGCCTTGGAAAAGGTGTCTTAAAGGTAATGTCCAAGATGGGTATCAGCACCATTGCTTCTTATACAGGCGCGCAGGTATTTGAAGCTATCGGACTTTCTCAAGAAGTTGTCGATGAATACTTTGTAGGAACAACATCTCGCCTTGGCGGAGTCTCACTCGATGTGATCGCACAAGAGACAATTGCGCGCCACCACATTGCATATCCACCAGGGGGAGAAGTTCCCGGAACAAAGCGCTTGCCAATTGGCGGAGAGTATCAATGGCGTCGCGAAGGCGAACCACATCTTTTTGATCCAGAGACTGTATTTACTTTGCAGCATTCAACTCGCAATAAGCGTTATGACGTGTTCAAGCGCTACACCGATCGAGTTAACGAGCAGAGCAAGCGCCTGATGACTCTTCGTGGTTTATTCCAGTTTAAAGCCGGAGTTAATCCAACTATCTCTGTTGATGAGGTAGAGCCAATCAGTGAAATCATTAAGCGTTTTTCTACAGGCGCAATGTCATATGGATCGATCTCAGCCGAAGCGCACGAAACCCTTGCAATTGCGATGAACCGACTTGGTGGCAAATCAAATACAGGTGAAGGCGGCGAAGAAGTCGAACGCAATATTCCTATGGCAAATGGTGATTCGAAGCGCTCTGCTATTAAGCAGGTCGCTTCTGGCCGTTTCGGTGTTACAAGTAATTACCTCGTAAATAGCGATGATATTCAGATCAAGATTTCTCAGGGTGCAAAGCCAGGAGAAGGTGGACAGTTACCGGGTAACAAGGTTTATCCATGGATCGCAAAGGCCCGTTATTCAACTCCGGGTGTGGGATTGATTTCACCGCCTCCACACCATGATATTTATTCGATTGAAGATCTTGCACAACTGATTCATGATTTAAAGAATGCAAACAAGAATGCACGCGTGCACGTCAAACTGGTAGCCGAAGTGGGTGTCGGTACGGTTGCAGCTGGTGTTTCGAAAGCACATGCAGATGTTGTTTTGATTTCCGGACATGATGGCGGAACTGGTGCATCACCACTAACTTCGCTCAAGCATGCGGGTGCGCCATGGGAACTCGGTCTAGCTGAAACTCAGCAAACCTTGCTGCTCAATGGCTTACGTGATCGCATCGTTGTTCAAACCGATGGTCAGTTAAAGACTGGGCGCGATGTTGTCATTGCAGCACTGCTTGGAGCAGAAGAGTATGGATTTGCAACTGCGCCACTAGTTGTTTCTGGTTGCATCATGATGCGCGTATGCCATTTGGATACATGTCCAGTGGGTGTTGCAACTCAAAACCCAGAGCTTCGAAAGAAGTTCACCGGAAAACCAGAATTTGTCGAAACTTTCTTTGAATACATCGCAGAAGAAGTCCGTGAAATCTTGGCTCAACTAGGTTTCCGCACACTTCAGGAAGCAATTGGTCATGTTGAGTTTCTAGACACTCGCAAGGCTGTTGATCACTGGAAGGCAGCTGGATTAAACCTAGAGCCGTTGTTGGTTCGCCCAGATGTTGATAGCGCATTGCACAACACAACTAAGCAAGATCACGGGCTAGATGCAGCGCTAGATAATCAACTTATTGAACTCGCTCAACCAGCATTAACTAAGGGCGAGTCAGTGAAAATCGATCTGCCAGTGCGAAATGTTAATCGCACCGTCGGAACTATGTTGGGCGCCGAAGTCACTCGCAAGTACGGCGCTGAAGGTTTACCTGCAGGAACAATCGATGTTACGTTGCACGGATCTGCCGGTCAGTCTCTAGGTGCCTTTATTCCACGTGGTGTTGCTATTCGTTTGTATGGCGATTCCAACGATTACGTTGGTAAGGGAATCTCGGGTGGTCGAGTTGTAGTTCGCCCAGATGTAAAAGCCACATTTCCTTCACAAGACAATGTGATTGCAGGAAATGTCATCGGTTATGGTGCAACTGCCGGAGAAATCTTTATCCGTGGAGTTGTGGGAGAGCGATTCTGCGTACGTAACTCGGGCGCACTTGCCATAGTTGAAGGAATCGGAGATCACGGTTGTGAATACATGACCGGCGGAACTGTCGTAGTTCTTGGTCGCACCGGACGCAATATTGCCGCAGGTATGTCAGGAGGACGAGCATTTGTTTTGGATCTTGATGCGGCCAATGTGAATGCTGACATGGTTGATGTTTTGGCAGTTCCGCAGGATCAGAAAGAGATTCTGAAGGATCACATTTCAAAGTACTTTGCCGAAACGGGTTCTGAAATCGCTAATTCGTTGCTCAAAGATTGGGAGAAGAGCTTGGCTCGTATCTCATTGATCATGCCTCGTGACTATGCACGCGTCTTGGCTGCGATGGAGCGAGCTACGCGTGAAGGTTTACCTGTCGATGCGCTAGTAATGGAGGTTGCAGCAAATGGCTGATCCAAAAGGATTCATGACAACACCACGCGAGACTCCAAAGCGTCGTCCAGTAGATGTGCGTATTAAAGACTGGCGCGAAGTTTATGAGCCACAGAGCATGGAGCATCTACAAAAGCAGGCAGGTCGCTGCATGGATTGTGGAATTCCCTTCTGTCATAACGGTTGTCCTCTGGGCAATCTCATTCCCGAATGGAATGACTTGATGTACCGCGGAGACAAGGATGAAGCGATTGATCGTTTGCATGCGACCAACAACTTTCCTGAATTCACAGGACGTCTTTGCCCAGCACCCTGTGAAACCGCCTGTGTAGTCGGTATCAATCGTGATGCCGTAACAATTAAGCAGATCGAACTTCGCACTATTGAAGAAGCTTTCGGTGCAGGAACCGTTAAGCCTCTAGCGCCAGATCGCCTTACGGGTAAGACTGTCGCAGTAATTGGTTCTGGGCCAGCAGGTCTTGCTGCTGCGCAGCAGTTAACTCGCGCTGGCCACACCGTTGCCGTTTACGAGCGAGCTGACAAAATCGGCGGCTTGTTACGTTACGGAATTCCAGAGTTCAAGATGGAAAAGCACATTCTTGATCGCCGTTTAGAGCAGATGGAAAAAGAGGGAACACGTTTTCGTCCGGGTGTTGATGTTGGAAATGAATTAACTGGCTCTGATCTACGAAAAAAATATGATGCAGTAGTTTTGGCGGTCGGATCAACGCAGTGGCGTGATCTATCAATTAAGGGCCGCGAACTTAAGGGGATTTACCAAGCCATGGAGTTTTTACCATGGGGCAATAAACAGGCTTTGGGTGAAATCGAAGCGCCACCAATTAATGTTGCAGGAAAGCATGTTGCCATTCTTGGTGGTGGAGACACAGGCGCAGATTGTTTAGGAACATCAATTCGACAAGGCGCAGCAAGTGTTACTCAACTTGAAATTATGCCTCGTCCAACGGATGAACGACCAACAGGACAGCCATGGCCGACATACCCAATGATTTATCGAGTATCTAGTGCGCATGAAGAAAAAGACAACCGCATGTTCTCTGTTAGCACTGAAGAGTTCTTGGGAGATGGGCAAGGAAATCTGCGTGCGATCAAGATTGTAGAAACTCAATTCGTCAATGGAAAGTTTGAAGCTGTAGCTGGATCAGAAAAAGAAATTCCTTGCGATTTTGTTTTCATGGCGATGGGCTTTACAGGTCCAGAGAAATCCTCACTGATTACCCAATTAGAAGTTGAATTAGATGAGCGCGGAAACATCAAACGCGATGAAAAGTTCCAAACAACCGAAGAAGGCATTTTCGTAGCTGGTGATGCTGGTCGCGGTCAGTCATTGATCGTGTGGGCAATCGCTGAAGGTCGAAGTGCAGCTGCCGAAGTTGATAGATATCTCACGGGACGCACACAACTTCCTTCACCGATAGCGCCAACTGACCGTCCTTTAATGGTTTAAGGTACATACATGCGTAGAGCGAAAATTGTGTGCACGATGGGTCCTGCCGTTGAATCTGCCGAAAAGGTGAAAGAGCTCATCGATGCGGGAATGAATATGGCGCGCTTAAACCTTTCACATGGTGGTTACGAAGAGCATCAAAGCCGTCTGGATCGTGTGCGTGAAGCAGCCAAGGCTGCAGGAAAGCCAATCGCAATTCTTGTTGACCTTCAAGGTCCAAAGATTCGTCTTGCTCGTTTTGCAAATGGTCCCCATGAATTAGAGCGTGGCGATATTTTCACAATCACAACAGATGAAGTTGAAGGAACAAAGGATCGTGTTGGTACCACGTATAAAGGTTTGCCAGGGGATTGCAAACCAGGAGATCGCATTCTGATTGATGATGGAAAAGTTACCGTTGAAGTTGTAGAAGTTAAAGGCAACGATGTTGTGACTAAGGTTATTCAGCCAGGAGCTGTAAGTAACAGCAAGGGTATTAACTTGCCAGGTGTTGCCGTTTCAGTTCCAGCGCTTTCAGAAAAAGACAAAGAAGATTTGCGCTGGGGTATGAAAGTGGGTGCAGATTTCATTGCACTATCTTTCGTTAGAAACGCTGCCGATATCAAAGATGTTCATGCGATTATGGATGAAGTTGGTTTCCGTATTCCTGTAATTGCAAAGATTGAAAAGCCACAAGCGGTGGATAATCTTGAAGAGATCGTTGCTGCCTTTGATGGCATCATGGTTGCCCGTGGTGATCTTGGAGTAGAAATGCCAATTGAGGAAGTGCCACTAGTTCAGAAGCGCTGTATCGAATTAGCTCGTGAAGCGGCCAAGCCGGTCATCGTTGCTACCCAGATGCTTGATTCTATGATCACAAACTCTTCACCTACTCGCGCCGAAGCGACAGATTGCGCCAATGCGGTCCTGGATGGCGCAGATGCCCTGATGTTGTCGGGAGAAACCTCTGTAGGTGCTTTTGCTATCGAAGCGGTGGCAACAATGGCCCGCATCATCGCGCGTACCGAAGAAGGCGGCTTCGAAATGATTCGAGCCTTGCGCACAACCCCAAAGACAAAAGGTGGGGCAATTACCCGCGCAGCAGCTGAAGTAGGCGCAATTGTTGGCGCTAAGTATTTGGTGACTTTCACTCAATCGGGAGACTCTGCTCGCCGAATGGCACGACTGCGTTCGCCAATTCCTATTGTTGCATTTACTCCAGAAGTCGGAACATATAACCGCTTAGCATTGTCTTGGGGGGTCGAACCAGAGGTAACTCCAATGGTTAAGCACACTGATGAGATGGTGAAGCAGGCTGATACATTGTTAATTGAGTCAGGCCGCGCTCACGTGGGTGAGAATGTAGTCATCGTTGCAGGATCGCCACCAGGAATTCCAGGTTCGACCAATGCAATGCGTGTCCACGTTGTAGGAGATGCTGTTGGCGGAGTAGTTGCTGCCTACCGCTAAGATTGCTTCAGTAAGGGCCTCGGTACTCCAACGGTAGAGAGGGCAGTCTCAAACACTGCATAGTGTCGGTTCGAAT
>JBIIZR010000005.1:0-24712 GCA_044346185.1 Candidatus Planktophila sp. | reverse complement strand
GGAGAACGAAGCTCGAAGTGGTCTGGTGAGGACTCTTTGTAAATAATGATCCCAGCTAAATTTCTTACCGGAGCAAAGATTGCACTTCGTGTTCCAACGACGATGGAAGATTCAAGTCTGATAGCTACTAGAAAGTTGCGATAACGCTCCTCACGCGTCGTGGCACTGGAGACCTTCAGGACATTGGTGAAAATTAAAGAAAGACTTTCGATGATCTTGTCTACATCTCTCTCATCTGGAGCAACAATCAGCACAGAACCCAACTTCTTGAAATCTCTGACTATGTCGCTCAACTGTTCATGCGAGGGAAGAAATGGTTTAAAGCTCTGATAAACAGTGGTTTTTTTGGATTGTGGAACCCAAGTTTCATGATGTGCAACAGGTAGTTCCTTATCGACAACCGCTACTCGTGGCGGTATTGCCGACCGTAAAAGATCCCAGGGGTTACAGCAATAAAAATCAGATGCTTTGTCGACTAAATCCAAAAGCGCAGGTGTTGCAACGACATGAGGTGAAAGCACTTTTGTAATGGCTTTAAGGCTTCCAGCTCTTTCAGGTTGCGAAACACGTTCAACAACGATGCCTTCAGTTTCACGATTACCAAAAGGAAGTTGAACGCGCACCCCAGCGACAACTGCATTACTGAACTTTTCGGGAACCGAATAGTCGTACATCTGATCTAAATGAAATACACCTGTATCAACTCGTACACGAGCGACCGGAAGGCGATCAGCTACAGGGCCCGAGGGGTTTGAAGCAACCTCGGCCCTTAAGCGAAAAAGCCTAGGTGCTGCCACCGATTACTTAACTGCGTTTTGAAGTGCTGAGGTGCGATCAGTTCGTTCCCAAGCAAACTCAGGAAGTTCACGACCGAAATGACCGTAGGCACTTGTTAGAGAATAAATTGGACGCAGTAGTTCAAGATCTCTAATGATCGCAGCTGGACGTAAGTCAAAGACTGAAAGTACCGCTTCTTGAATCTTAGTTACCGGAACTGTTTCAGTACCAAAAGTTTCAACAAAAACTCCGACAGGCTGTGCCTTACCAATTGCGTAGGCAACTTGGACTTCACAACGACGTGCTAATCCAGCCGCGACTACATTCTTTGCTACCCAACGCATCGCATAGGCTGCCGAACGATCAACCTTTGATGGATCTTTTCCGCTAAATGCGCCGCCGCCGTGACGGGCCATTCCGCCGTAAGTATCAACAATAATTTTGCGACCGGTTAAGCCAGCATCACCCATGGGACCACCAATTACGAAACGACCAGTTGGATTGATCAACGTTCGTAGATCGTTTTTTGGTAAATCAATCGTTGAGATAATGGGATTGATTACGTATTCGATGATCTCTGGAGTTAGTTTCTTGACTACATCAACTTCTTCAGCATGCTGGCTGGAAATAACGACTGTATTCAAGGCAATTGCGCGATCACCTTCGTACTCAATTGTTACTTGGGTTTTTCCGTCAGGGCGCAGATAAGCCAATTCACCAGACTTACGAACCTTGGTCAATTGTTGAGCAAGCGCATGTGCCAGCCAAATTGGAAGCGGCATTAACTCCTTGGTGTCATCGCAGGCATATCCAAACATCAAACCTTGATCTCCCGCACCTTGCAGATCTAGGGGATCTACTGCAGAAGTAACACGGTGTTCATAAGCGTCATCGACACCTTGCGCAATATCTTGGGATTGTTGGCCGATTGAAATCGACACTCCGCAACTATTTCCATCAAAACCTTTATCTGATGAGTCGTAGCCAATGTTTAAAACAGTGTCTCGAACAATACCCATGACATCTGCATAACCATTAGTCGTCACTTCACCCGCTACATGAACTTGACCAGTTGTAATCAGAGTTTCAACAGCGACTCGACTCTTTGTATCTTGTGATAGCAAGGAATCCAAAACCGCATCTGAAATCGCATCTGCGATCTTGTCTGGGTGGCCTTCGGTAACTGATTCAGAGGTAAACAAGCGTTTTGACATAGTTTTAACCTAACTGCCGGATGGCATGATCAAGAAGTACATTACTAAGAGCGTCTTTGGAGACTTCCTTGATCGCTATATCCGCTTCATTGCGTAGCAGAATGGTACCCATAGTTGTGTCCTGACCAAAGATAGCCCCGCCAGAAACATCATTTACATAAATCACATCAAGGCCCTTACTCTCCAACTTCCTGCGAGCCTCTTGCAGGTGGTCTTTAGTTTCTGCTGCGAAACCGACCATGACTCGGCTCCCCTTTCGAGGTGCAAGCTCGGCCAATAGATCGGGGTTCTGTTGCAATTCAATGGTGTTGAGGGTGGCCTTCTTTATCTTTTGCTCGGCAATCTGTATTGGCCTGGCATCTGCAACTGCGGCGCTCATGATCAAAATATTGCAGTATTCAAAATTAGCGTGCAAGGCGCTTTGCATTTCTAAAGTTGTCTCGACTTCGATCACATCTATCCCCGACAGCGATGCGACATCACAATTTGCCGCAATCAGCTGAACCTCGGCACCACGATTTTTCGCTGCAATTGCAATAGCTATTCCTTGTTTACCCGACGAGCGATTTCCGATGAAGCGCACTGGGTCGATCGGTTCGCGGGTACCGCCGGCGGTAACTAAAACCTTTTGGCCCTTGAGATCCTGGACTTGCCGTGTAACTTCATCGAATCGTGAAATAATCGCAGCTGTCTCAGGAAATCTTCCGGGACCGACATCACTGCCGGTTAATCTGCCAACTTCAGGTTCCATAACAATAAAGCCACGCTGCCTTAAAGTATTTACATTGGAAACTGTTGCAGGATCTAGCCACATCGATGGATGCATTGCAGGCACCAACATTTTTGGAACATCAGAGGCTAAAACTAAGTTTGTAAGAAGATCATCAGCTCTACCCATCGCAAGCCGAGCAATCAAATCTGCGGAAGCTGGTGCAATCAAAAAGTAATCAGCTCTTTCAGCCAATGCAATGTGTGGAACGGTATGCACGCTCTCCCACACTTGGGTATTAACAGGACGAGATGAAAGCGCTTCCCAGGTAGCTGAGCCAACAAAGTTGAGCGATGCTGGGGTTGGAACAACTGTGATTACATAACCGCGATCTTGTAAACGGCGTAGAAGTTCACAGGATTTGTAGGCGGCAATTCCACCACCAACTCCGAGAATAACCTCACGGCCTGGGAGTATCATGAAAAACTACGCAGTTGGCTCGAGGTTTTCAATCGTTAGAAGACCCTCGTTGATTTCGCGAAGAGCGATAGAAAGAGGCTTCTCGTGCACATGTGTCTCTACTAGAGGTCCCACGTATTCCAGCAGACCTTCACCTAGTTGTGAGTAATACGCATTGATCTGACGAGCACGCTTAGCAGCGTAGAGAACCAGGCTGTACTTTGAGCCGCTCTTGTCTAGAAGTTCATCAATAGGTGGATTTGTGATGCCATCCATGGTTATCCCCGCTTCTGTGATCAATCTCGTTGTGTTCTACTCGACTTAATTCTGGGCTAACTCTATCAGTTTTCGGACAACGCTCTCGACCTGGTCATTTACCAGCACAACATCGAAAAAGGCTGCGGCGGCCAGCTCCTCTTGAGCCAACTCCAACCTTTCGGCCCTTCTTTGCTCGCCATCAGTACCGCGCCCCTCAAGACGCGATACGAGTTCCTCCCACGTTGGGGGTTCTAGAAACACTAGGACCGATTGTGGCAGGTGGGCTTTGACTTGTTTTGCTCCAGCGATTTCGATCTCCAGCAAAACATTTTTACCCAATCGCAAAGCATCTTCTACCTGGCGCTGCGGGGTTCCGTACCGATTTCCAGCAAATTCTGCCCATTCCAAAAATTGATCATCTGAAATCATTTGTGAGAAAGTTTGATCGCTTACAAAGAAGTAGTCTCGTCCCTCAACTTCGTTGATGCGTGGTGCACGAGTTGTAAAACTAACACTGACCCAGAAATCTCCTTCTTCGCGAAGTTTCTTAGCGACAGTGCTCTTTCCAACTCCACCCGGACCAGATAGAACCAACAATCTTCCAGGCTTTAGCGCTGAATCTGTTTTAACGAACTCGTTGCGTAGTTCCTTCAACTGATGTCTACCCAGGCCCTGAATTCTGCGAGTGGGTGAGATATTTAGACGTTCCATCAAAGAAACGACACGAACTTTTCCCACACCTGATAAAGATTCGAGTAACTCTTTTACGCGCATCTTGCCTATTGCTTCATCTATTGTTGCCAACGAGAGAACTTCATCAATACCTATGTGACCATTTTTGATCTGACTCTTGATATCTGCACGCCTTTTTCTAGATGCTGACGCCTTGGCCAAAGCGGCAACGCGTTGCTCTGGCGTTAATTGTGGAGGCGTTCCCATGGGGTAAATCTAGTGGAGATTAAATTAAGTTAGCGCCAATTTCTTGGGCGCGCTCCTTCATAGCGTGTGCGCCTTGTGCCCAACTCTGTGTAATTGGACGGCCGATAACAACCAAGTTCGCACCTGCTGCGATCGCACCCTGAGGCGTCATGGTTCGCTGCTGATCATCAGTGCCAACCATGTCCAATGGACGTACACCAGGTGTGATGATTATCGGTGTTGCACCAACTTCATGGCGAACCGCTGAAATTTCAAGTGGCGAACAAACAATGGCGCGTGCACCGGCATCAACTGCGATTCTGGCTAAAGCAACTGCAGATTGCAGAGCAGCAGATCTAAATCCAATCTCGGTCACATCGGCTTCGGAGAGCGACGTAAGGATGGTTACACCGGTAACTCTTGTGTTGGGCAGAGCATCAACTGCGGCTTTAACCATCGCGTTGCCACCGGAAGCATGAACGGTGAGAAATTTGGGAGCAAGATGTGCAACTGCCTTAGCGGCTCCGCTGACTGTATGTGGAATATCGTGGAGCTTCAGGTCAAGAAATATCTCAGAATCAGTTTCAGCCTGAATCGCCTTTACACCATCTGATCCAAAGGTGAGAAAAAATTCAAGGCCCAATTTGTACACTGAAATGTGATCCTGCGTTGACTTAACCCATGCAATCGCAGTTTGCAGATCCGGTGTATCAACGGCTAAAACTATGGGAGCTTTACTCATCTATTCACCCTCAATCGGACGATGGGCATACCCAACGGCTTGTTTCAATGAAGTAAATCCTCTATCCAATAATAATTGCTTCAACTCTGCTTGAATCGACATGATTGCTGTTGGATTACCAAAACTTGCAGTACCTATAGAGACACCACTTGCTCCCGCCAGAATCATTTCAAGAGCGTCTTTGCCTGATGCAATTCCACCCATTCCTAGAATCGGTGTTTGAGGCAGTGCTGCATGTACTTGGTAAACCGCGCGCACTGCAATGGGGCGAATCGCTGGACCAGAGAGTCCTCCGGTTTTTCCACCCAGATGTGGACGCATGGTGTCTACATTAATAACCATTCCAAGAACGGTATTAATCAGGGCTAAACCATCCGCACCCGCATCGACGACCCCTTTTGCAATAGATACTAGATCGGTTACATCTGGAGAAAGCTTGGCAATGATCGGCAGTTCGCCACCAATCGTTCTGCGAACTCCATCGATCACACGTCTTGATGCCTCAGGATCACACGCGAAAACAAGGCCACGATTTTCAACATTCGGGCAAGAAATATTGACTTCGATTGCGCTAATTCCTGACACTGAACGAAGTTTTCGCGCAAGCGTTGAATACTCCTCGACAGTTTCGCCCGCAATAGAAACGATAACTCGAGCTCTTTGTTCGACTAAATAAGGCACATCTTTGGCAAGAAAAGCATCAATACCTGGACCTTGTAAACCTATCGAATTAAGCATTCCGCTGGGAGTTTCAGCCATACGTGGCGTTGGGCGACCTGTTCTAGGTTTAGACATTACAGATTTAGTAACGACTCCCCCCATATCTTTCAGGGGAAAAAACTGCGCTAATTCACGACCAGAACTTGCACAACCACTAGCAGTAAAGGTTGGTGCTGGAAACCAAGCGTTTCCAATAGTTGTTGAGAAATCTAGAGTGCTCATAACTGAGTACCCACCTGTTGCCATTGGACCTTAGAACCGTCCATTACTGGCCCATCGATGCACGAGCGAAGCATTGAAACCGTTCCATCCTCATTTGAAACCGGCAAGACGCAGGTCATACAAATACCGATACCGCACGCCATCGATTCTTCAACCGCGCACTGATGAACAACATCGTGCTGACTTGTAATCTTGGTAATCGCTGCCAACATCGGCATCGGGCCACACGAGTAAATGACCGCGACATTCAAATCTTTAATGATTTCTGCCATCGGATCCGTGACTCGTCCCGCGGTTCCCATTGATCCATCTTCGGTATAAATACGCATCGAATTAACGGATCGCTTTCCTTCCATCGGCGCATAAATTTTGGAACCTGTGCTTGCGCCAAGAATCATGTCTACTCGGCAGCCACGAGCATTGAGTATCTCTGCTAAACCAAACAACGGCGCAGATCCGTAGCCTCCGCCAACTAACAGCACTGGCACGGGTTCGGTCGGAATACCAAAAGCCGTTCCAAGGGGCGCGACCAAATCTAATGTCACACCCTCACCTTGAGCACACAACCACTTACTACCTTGTCCATGTGGTGCGACGATTAATTCCATCGTTCCACCGACAGTCGAACTTGTTGAAACGCGAGAAATCGCGAAGGCTCTTCGCAAAACCATTCGTGATGATTCGCCACCGACGCTAATTGCAACAAAATTTCCTGGCTTGCACTGCGCAGCGATATCGCCAACACTAACAATTATCTGGTGATACTGGCCCACGCGCTTATTGCTAAGAATCGGCGCCAGAATTTGCCGCGCACTCTTGTTGATTTGTGACATTTAGGCAAGCCATTCCTGAAGAGATTTAATGCTCAAAGGACTGGATTGCAGGAAGGAAATAGCATCAACTGCTGCACTAAAACCAGCTGTTGTTGTGATGCATGGAATCGATCGCTGAACTGCGGCGGTACGAATAGCCCAACCATCAGCGCGAGTTCCTCGACCGACAGGTGTGTTAATCACGAGGTCGATTTCGCCAGCATTAATAATGTCAACAATAGTCTTTTCACCTAATGTGCCCGTTCCATCTGAATGCTTCCTTACCGTCGTGCACTCTATGCCCTTGGTTCGCAGAAAGTCAGCGGTTCCATCGGTTGCAAGTATATGAAAACCAAGTTCTGAGAAGCCTAACGCTGGTTCGACACCCGTTGCTTTATCTTTATCAGCTAGCGAAATGAATACTGTTCCAGACTTAGGCAATGGTCCAAAGGCTGCAATCTGACTCTTTGCGTAACTTTCTCCGAAGGTGGGAGAAATTCCCATAACTTCACCAGTTGACCGCATCTCAGGTCCAAGAACTGCATCCACTCCCCGACCATCGGTTCTGCGGAATCGGTTCCACGGAAGAACAGCTTCTTTTACAGAAATTCCGCGAGCAACTCCGTCACCTTGCGCAGGAAGTATTCCCTCGACTCTGAGTTGTTCAATTGTGTGCCCAACAGATATACGTGCAGCAGCTTTTGCCAGTGCCACGCCAGTAGCTTTGCTAACAAAAGGAACTGTCCTTGATGCACGTGGATTTGCTTCAAGGACATACAAAGTGTTCTCGGCAATCGCGAACTGAATATTGATCAGTCCACGAACATCCACACCACGGGCAATTTTTTCAGTCGCAACGCGGATTTCTGCTCTTTGCTCATCAGTGACAGTCATTGAAGGTAATACACAGGCGCTGTCACCGCTATGGATTCCCGCTTCTTCAATGTGTTCCATGACGCCACCTAAGAAGAGTTCATGCCCATCAAAGAGTGCATCAACATCGATTTCAATTGCATTATCTAGAAAGCGATCAACAAGAACAGGGTGATCTGGAGTGATATCGGTAGCACGTGTAATAAATCCGCCAAGTGCTGCATCGTCATAAACGATCTCCATTCCGCGACCGCCTAAAACGAATGAAGGGCGAACTAGAACTGGATATCCAATCCCTTGGGCAATATTTGTTGCTTCGAGCTGCGAGGATGCCATGCCGAATTCTGGTGCTCTCAAATCTTGTTCAGCAAGAATGTTTCCGAATGCACCACGTTCTTCTGCAAGATTTATCGAATCCGGAGAAGTTCCCAGAATCGTGACTCCATTGGCTTTGAGACCAGCAGCCAATCCCAGCGGAGTTTGACCGCCTAATTGAGTTATGACACCTAGAACCGGACCTGCCAATGTTTCTGCATGAACAACTTCAAGAACATCTTCAAGAGTTAGAGGTTCAAAATAAAGCCGATTACTTGTGTCGTAATCGGTAGAGACAGTTTCAGGATTGCAGTTAATCATGATGGTTTCGTAGCCTGCCTCACGCAACGTAAAGGAAGCGTGGACACAGGAGTAATCAAATTCGATTCCTTGGCCAATGCGATTGGGTCCACTGCCCAGGATAATTACGGCCGGAGTTGTTCGCGGACGAACCTCTGTTTCTTCTTCATAACTTGAATAGTGATATGGCGTAAAGGCTTCAAATTCGGCAGCACATGTATCAACGGTTTTGTACACGGGACGAATTCCGAGATGGTGACGAGCTTTGCGTACTTCATCTTCGCTAACTCCACGAAGGGCTGCGATTTGTGAATCTGAAAAGCCCTTGCTTTTTGCGGTACGAAGGAGTTCAGAACTGAGTTCGCCTGGCTGAGCAATCACTGCCGCTTGTGCATTAATCAGTTCTATTTGGCGCAAATACCAAGGATCTATTTTCGTGGCGGCGAAAACTTGGTCAATCGAAGCCCCAGCCCACATAGCCTTTTGAACTTGTTGTAATCGATACTCCGTAGGGATTTTCATCGATTGCAGTAACTGTTCAAGCTCAGCAGGTGTTACAGCTGGCCAAGAGAAGATCGCTTCCTTTCGCTCTAATGATCGCAGCGCTTTCATAAGGGCTTCGGAGAATGAGCGACCAATCGCCATTGCTTCTCCCACGCTCTTCATTGTTGTGGTCAGACGGGGATCAGCATCTGCGAACTTCTCGAAAGCAAAACGAGGTAATTTAACAACTACATAATCCAAAGTTGGCTCAAATGATGCGGGAGTCACTTTTGTAATGTCATTTGTAATCTCATCCAATGTATAGCCAATGGCTAGCTTTGTCGCAAATTTTGCAATCGGAAACCCTGTAGCCTTCGACGCCAGCGCACTTGATCTAGATACGCGTGGATTCATTTCAATCACAATGATTCGACCATTTGCTGGGTTTACCGCGAATTGGATATTGCAACCACCGGTATCCACACCGACTTCACGAATAATATCCATAGATAAGTCGCGAAGCTTTTGATATTCAACATCTGTTAGCGTCATTGCTGGTGCCACGGTGATTGAATCTCCTGTGTGAACACCCATGGGATCCAGGTTCTCGATCGAGCACACGATAACAACGTTGTCTTTGTTGTCGCGCATTACTTCAAGTTCATACTCTTTCCAGCCAATAATTGATTCTTCTAGCAACACTTCTGAGGTTGGACTATGGCGAAGTCCAGCACCGGCAATCTGGCGAAGTTCGGCTTCGTCAAAAGCGATTCCAGATCCCAAGCCACCCATTGTGAAAGATGGTCGAACAACGACCGGGTAATTAAGTTCAACTACAGCTAAGAGGATTTCCTCCATTGTGTGGCAAATGCGTGACTTTGCGGATTCTCCGCCAACTTTCTCAACAATTGCTCGGAATAATTCGCGGTTCTCTCCGCGGTTAATCGCGTCGACATCGGCACCAATTAATTTGACACCGTACTTTTCAAGGGTCCCGCGTTGATACAGGCCAATCGCTGCATTGAGGGCTGTCTGTCCACCTAAAGTTGCTAGTACTGCATCAGGCTTTTCGTGAGCGATAATTCGCTCGATAATTTCTGGCGTGATTGGTTCGACATATGTTGCATCAGCAAATTCGGGATCGGTCATGATTGTTGCTGGATTTGAATTAACCAGAATCACTCTTATCCCTTCGGCCCGCAGAACTCGACATGCTTGCGTTCCAGAGTAATCAAACTCGCATGCTTGACCAATCACGATTGGCCCGCTGCCAATAACTAAAACGCTCTTGATCGATGTGTCTAAAGGCATTATGCAACCACCTTTTTAGACATCAAATCCACAAAGCGATCGAAAAGATATGAGGCATCATGAGGACCGGCTGCTGCCTCTGGGTGATACTGAACTGAAAAGGCGGGGCGATCCAACAACGCTAAACCTTCGACTACTCCGTCGTTTAGACAAGCATGAGTTACTTCGCCTCGACCATACACAGTTGAGAATTCAGTATCTGTTGGTGCCTTCACAGCAAAACCATGATTATGCGCTGTTATTTCAACCTTGCCGGTGTTCTTGTCCAAGACAGGTTGATTGATACCTCTATGACCAAACTGCAATTTGTAAGTTTCAAAACCTAAAGCGCGTCCTAAAATTTGATGGCCGAAACAAATTCCGAAGATGGGAATTTCAGCAATAAGCAACTCTCTCACAACTTCAATGACATCGGTCATCGTAGAAGGATCACCAGGTCCATTTGATAGAAATACACCATCAGGATTTATTGCCATAATTTCATCCACTGTCGAATCAAAAGGCATTACATGGGTTTCAACTCCGCGTTCGGACAATGATCGTGGCGTGGCAGCCTTTATTCCCAAATCAAGGGCCGCGATAGTAAACCTCTTCTTTCTTGCTGCTGGAACTACGTAGGTCTTTCTAGTTGAAACATCTTTTACAAGAAAAGCGCCGGCCATCGCATCTGCTTTTCGAACTTCGACAACCATCTCTTCACGCGACAGATCCAAACCAGAAAAAATCCCCACCCGCATCGCACCCCGATCACGCAAATGTCTAGTGATCGCGCGAGTGTCCACACCTTGAATCCCGACGATTCCTTGACTAACAAGTTCGGCTTCCAAGTCATTCTGAGCTCGCCAGTTAGAAGTTAAAGAAGAAGGGTTACGCACCACAAAACCTGCAACCCAAATCTTTTCGGATTCATTATCGAAATCATTAACGCCAGTGTTTCCGATATGTGGCGCGGTCATCACCACGATTTGCTTATGGTAGGACGGGTCAGTCAGAGTTTCTTGATATCCGGTCATACCTGTTTGGAAAACAGCTTCACCAAAACTCTTACCAGTACAAGCCCAAGAGGAACCTTCAAAAATTCGACCATCGTCCAAGACAAGGTATGCACTAGCCATTACATACTCTCCTTGTCAGCGACAGTTCCATTATTCATTGTTTGCTTACCTTTAAAGAAGGTATGCAGAATCAATCCTGGAAGTTCGTGCCCATGGTAGGGAGTATTGGCTGAGTTTGAGAGAACTAAGTCTCGATCTACGGTCCAGCTTTTCGTTGGATTAATCACAGTTAAGTTTGCCGAACTTCCAGCCGCGATTTTCTGCCCCTGTTGCAGATAACCACCAATACGCGCCGGCGAATGACTCATGCGTTCTGCAACTAGATCCCAACTCATTACACCGGTATCTACCATCGTCTTTTGAACGATTGATAGCGCCGTTTCTAATCCCAACATTCCAAAAGCTGCCTCTTGCCATTCGCACTCTTTGTCTTCCAATGGATGCGGTGCATGATCTGTAGCCACTATGTCGATGGTCCCATCAGCTAAGGCTTCACGCAGGGAGTGAACATCTGCCTCTGTTCGAAGCGGAGGATTTACTTTATAGATTGGATCATATGATGATGCAAGATCATCAGTGAGCAGTAAATGGTGAGGCGTGACTTCTGCTGTCACGTTAATCCCCCGAGCTTTAGCCCAGCGAATGATCTCGACTCCCCCAGCTGTTGTTAGATGGCAGATATGAAGCCTTGATTGAACATGATCAGCTAGAAGAACATCCCGTGCAATTATCGCTTCTTCGGCCACCGCCGGCCAACCCTTTAAACCAAGTCGAGATGAAACAGCGCCTTCATTCATTTGCGACCCAACGGTCATGCGCGGATCCTGCGCATGTTGTGCGATGACCCCACCAAACTTCTTTATGTACTCTAGAGCTCGACGCATAACCAATGGATCTGAAACACAGTGCCCGTCATCGCTAAAGACTCTTACTTGCGCAACTGAATCTGCCATCGCGCCAATTTCAGAAAGTGTTTTTCCTTCTAAGCCTTGTGTAACCGCTCCGATAGGAAAAACATCAAGTAAACCTGCTTCTTGTCCCAATCGATAAACCTGTTCAACAACTCCAGCGGTGTCGGCAACTGGAGATGTGTTGGCCATTGCAGACAAGGCAGTGAATCCACCTTTAGCACCGGCTCGACTTCCGCTGAGTACAGTTTCTGCATCTTCGCGGCCAGGTTCGCGCAAATGTGTGTGCAGATCAACTAATCCGGGCAAAACAATGCAACCCTTGGCATCGATGCTTTTGCTTGCTTGTCCGGCAAAAGCATCCGACACATCAACTATCTGCTCACCAGCAATAGCGATGTCAGCTTTTCTTCCATCCGGAAGTTGCCCACCCTTGATAACTAGGTCAATAGTGCTCATTTAATTGCTCCCCGTTTCCAAAGCGCCGCCAGTTAGAAGCACATACAAAATCGCCATTCTTACGCTGACTCCATTAGTAACTTGTTCGGTGATGACTGAACGAGCACTATCTGCAACTTCGGCAGAAATTTCTAGCCCTCTGTTCATAGGGCCTGGATGCATAACAATTGATTCAGGCTTCATACTCTTCATTCGATCAGTGTTTAAACCAAAGTAGCGTGAATATTCGCGCGCATTTGGGAAATAGAAATCGGTCATTCGTTCTTGCTGTACGCGCAACATCATCACAACATCGACAAATGGAATAACCGCATCAAAATCGTATGAAACAGTGCATGGCCAGCTTTCAACGCCGACAGGTACCAAAGTAGGCGGGGCTACTAAAGTTACCTTCGCTCCTAGTTTTGAAAGAAGCAAAACATTCGATCTCACGACGCGTGAATGAAGAACATCGCCAACTATTGCAACACTAAGACCTTCTAGGTCACTCTTTCCAAGGCTCAAATGTTTGCGGATGGT
Organism: Candidatus Planktophila sp.; assembly: GCA_044346185.1. Lineage (GTDB taxonomy): Bacteria > Actinomycetota > Actinomycetes > Nanopelagicales > Nanopelagicaceae > Planktophila. Next base: position 11,658 of record JBIIZR010000005.1, on the reverse strand, counting down.
GAAAGCATCTAGTAACGCTTGACTTGGATGCTCGTGCGTTCCGTCTCCGGCATTAATAACGCTTCCGGACATCCACTGTGAGTCTGCTAAACGTTGCGCGGCCCCTGAAGCCGGGTGTCGAATTACGACTGCATCTGCGCCCATCGCTTGAAGCGTCATTGCAGTATCTTTCAGAGATTCACCCTTGCTAACGCTGGAACCTTTGGCTGAAAAGTTGATCACATCGGCAGATAATCTCTTTGCAGCAGCTTCAAAAGAAATGCGCGTGCGTGTCGAGTCCTCAGCGAAAAGATTAACAATTGTGCGACCGCGCAAGGTAGGCAGTTTCTTGACCGCTCCGTCACTCACTCTTGCTAACTCATGAGCGGTGTCCAAGATAGATATCGCTTCAGCTTTGCTGATATCGGCAATCGATAGAAGATGGCGCATTACTGATCAGCTCCTTCGATGCTAACTTCGTCCCGACCATCTATCTCTGCAAGTAATACACGAACCGACTGCGTTTTTGAGGTCGGTAAATTCTTTCCAACAAAATCTGCCTTAATTGGTAGTTCGCGATGGCCTCTATCGACCAAGGTAGCCAACTGAACCGTTCGAGGCCGGCCAATCTCACCTAATGCATCCAAAGCGGATCGGATGGTTCGTCCAGAGAAGAGAACATCATCAACCAGGATTACGTCTCGACCTTCGATACCGCTCTGTGGAACGGTGGTGGGCATTATGGCTTTAGGTGCGCGAAGTCTTAGATCGTCTCGAAACAAGGTAATGTCGAGGGTTCCACAGGGAACCTCTGAACCTTCGATGTCCGAAATGATTGATGCGATTCGTTGAGCTAAATGTGCTCCACGAGTAGGAATTCCCAAGAGAACAATTGTCGATGGACCTTGGTTCTTTTCAAGGACTTCATGTGAAATACGAGTCAACGCACGCTTAATGTCAGCAGCGGACAGGGCTACGCTCATGTAAATCTCCTTTCCCACCTCTCCGGATGGGTCGTTAAAGGATGCAGGTCGATACTAGCACCGTTCTGAGCTAGTTGTGGATATCGGGAAATGTGTTGAGTCGCCGATCAATACCCTGCATCATGAGCATAGAAATCCAACTAGCAGGACTACAGTCACGATTGCGCGCAGTTAGAAGATCCAAAGGATTTACCCTGAGAGACGTTTCCTCCAAGAGCAACGGAAGCATTTCAGCGATAGCCCTTGGTTCATACGAACGGGGTGATAGATCACTTAGCACCCAAAAACTCTTTGAAATATCCGAGCTCTATAGCGTCCCAGTGACCGATCTTTTGGGGCCGCCCGAAAAAGGAATCGAATCAGGCAGAGTGATAATCGACCTTAGAAAACTGAGCGATAGTAAAGATTCTTCCAGTCAAGCACCGCTAAAAATCATCAAACGCATCACACAGATTCGCCATGATTGGAATGGCGAGGTTATATCCCTGCGTAGTACCGATGTGCAATTACTGAAGATTTTTGCGAATTTTTCAGAAGACGAGATACAGATTTTTCTACAGAATTTTGCGCTCACTAAATTGAAATAGTGTCCTTGATGCTTGCAATACGACCCAATACTCCGTGTATGTACTTAGATGATTCATCACTCGAAAGCTCCTTCGCAAGGGCTAACGATTCATCTATAGCAACGCTGATTGGTACCTCAGTTGCCCAAAGAATTTCGAAAATACCGAGCCGCAAAATATTGCGATCAACCGCTGGTAAACGATCCATGTCCCAACCTTGTGCATATGTTGTGATTAATTCATCAATCTTGCGCCGATTTTCAGCAACACCATTTACCAATTCTTTGGTGTACTCGCGAATGGGTCTTGCATCAGGTCCTTCTTCTTGAACATCTCTTGATTGCAAGGTGGCAACCAGGTCAGTTCCCCTAATATCGCTCTCGTACAAAAGATCAAGCGCTTGTTTACGCGCCTTGCTGCGGGCTGACACTAGCTAGCGCGACCCTGATATGACCCATCGCGTGTATCCACCATAACAACTTCGTCCTGCTTGATGAACAATGGGACTTGAATTTCGATTCCAGTTTCAACCGTTGCTGGCTTTGTACCACCTGAAGAGCGGTCGCCTTGGATGCCTGGTTCAGTGTACGTAATCTTCAAAGGTACAGATGCCGCTAATTCGATATACAGAGGATTTCCTTCATTGACAGCGACAATAGCTTCAGTATTTTCCAACATGTAGTTTGCTGCATCACCAACAGTTGCCGCGCTAATTGTCATCTGGTCATAAGTCTTCGTGTCCATGAACACAAAATCATCGCCCTCTTTGTAGAGGTACTGCATCTCGCGCTTTTCGAGAATTGCAACATCAACCTTCACACCCGCGTTGTAGGTTCTATCGACAACCTTGCCGCTAAGAACTGACTTTAGCTTTGTGCGCACAAATGCTGGACCTTTGCCAGGCTTAACATGTTGGAACTCAACTACAGTCCACAACTGACCTTCAATGTCCAGAGTCATTCCATTTTTCAAATCATTTGTTGTTGCCACAGCTAATCCACCCGCTCTATATCGATTGTGTTTATTTTTACGAAGGTCAAAGGATACCCGCTCTGTGGCTGTGCTTTGTTACTTTGACAGTAGATTTGCTAGCGCAATGATGGCCAAAACGTAGGAATTTGGACCAAATCCACCGATGGTTCCGTTGGCTACTCCAGAAATCACAGATGTGTGACGAAACTCCTCACGGCTAAGTGGGTTGGAAAGATGCACTTCAATCAGCGGTGCCTTTACTAACTCCGCTGCATCACGAATTGCATACGAATAATGCGTGAAGGCAGCTGGATTGATGATAACCGGGGTGTTGTTGTCGGCTGCCTCATGCAACCAACCAATTATTGTTGCTTCATCATCACTCTGACGTACATCGGCTTCAAAACTGTGTTTTGTTGCTGCGATCTCGATGTGATTCTTTAGTTCTGCATAATTGAGATCACCGTAAATTGAAGAATCTCGAATATCCAATCGCGAAAGATTTGGCCCATTGATAACTAAGATCTTCATGAGGCAATCATCTCATAGGCAGCATCAAGTTCGGCGGAGGAAAGATCTTCAAGGCGAATCGTTGCTCCAATCCCATCTAACACAACAAAGCGAAGCATATTTCCTCTTGTTTTCTTATCAAGGGAAAGCATTGGAAGTAACTTTGACCACGCTTGACGTTCAAATGTTGTGGGCAAGTTGAATCTGTTCAATAAATCTCTGTGTAGCGCCACAGTAGTGGCATCTATAAACCCACGAGCTGCCGCTATCTCAGCGACAAAAACCATGCCGATGGCAACTGCTTCACCATGGCGCAATTGGTATTTTGAATACATTTCAATGGCATGTCCAAGAGTATGACCGTAGTTAAGTGCTTCACGGGCGTAACTTTCCTTGAAATCAATTGAAACAACCGAAGCTTTCACAGCTACAGATCGATAAACGAGATCTTCAAGGACGGCTCGATTCGCCAAAAGGTTCTGCGCCGAGCACCTCGCTGATAAATTCAAAATTTCTGGATCCGAGATAAATCCACACTTAATTACTTCGGCCATTCCTGCAGATAGGTCCCTAGGGGATAAAGTGTTAAGGAATTCGATATCAACAATTACTGCAATTGGTGAGTGAAAAGCACCGATGAGATTCTTTCCATAGTCCGAATTGATCCCTGTTTTTCCTCCTACGGAAGCATCAACCATTCCTGCTAGCGATGTCGGAACTGCAATCCAATCAATCCCACGCAACCAAGACGCTGCAGTAAATCCGGCCAAGTCAGTTATCGCTCCCCCACCGATTCCGACGATTACATCAGATCGAGTGAATCCAGCCGCACCAAGCCAATTCCACAAGGTAAAGAGAGTTGCTGCACTTTTGCCTTCTTCGCCATCTGGAACTGTGAAAACATGAACATCGCAATCGAGCGCTTGTATCGATGTAAGGTCGGGTGAAAATCCAGCAGAAACAATTACTCCAACTCGCGTTCTGGACTGGATCAGCTCTGACAGTGACGAATCCCATTGCCCACCGATTGAAACGGTGTATTCACGTTCTGCGTTAACAACAATGTTCTTCATGGCAGATTCTTTACAATCTCAGCAACGATTTGGTCGACCTTCATATCATCAACCTTAATGGCATCATCGGCCAGCTTCTCGTAAATCGGACGACGATTGTCGCTTAAAGCTTGCCACTGCGCACGTGGATTTCCGAGGAGCAATGGGCGATCTCGATTAAATCCAACACGAGGCGCAGCAGTTGCTAAGGAGACATCAAGAAATACTGTGTGTGAGTTGGATTGTTCGATCGCCTTTTGAGCATCTTGCGAAATTGGTGCGCCCCCGCCAAGACTGATAACTCCCGATTCAAGAGTCAATACATTTTTTAGAGTTTGAAGTTCTAGAGCGCGAAAGTGCGGCTCACCATCAACCACAAAAATATCGGTAATGGTTTTGCCAGTTTCATTCTCAATCACTTGATCAGTGTCAATAAAATCAATTGCCAACTTACTAGCTAACGCCTGACCGACTGTGCTCTTGCCAGCACCCGGTGGGCCAATCAGAAGTATCCGGCTCATGACAACCGCTACTTGAAGTTTAAACTCGAGATATAAGACTCAAAGTTGCGACGAGTCTCTGTCACCGAATCTCCCCCGAACTTTTCCAAGACAGCTTCAGCTAGAACAAGTGCGACCATGGCTTCTGCAACCACACCCGCCGCAGGAACCGCGCAAACATCAGACCGTTGATTAATTGCTTTCGCCGCTTCGCCAGTTGCAACATCGATTGTGTCCAACGCTTTAGGAACCGTTGAAATTGGTTTCATGGCGGCTCTGACTCTTAGGATCTCACCATTAGACATTCCGCCCTCTGTGCCACCAGCACGATCCGTTCGACGAACGATTGCTCCTTTTGAATTCTTTTCGATTTCATCGTGTGCCACCGAACCACGACGTGTTGCAGTTTGGAAACCATCTCCAATTTCAACACCCTTGATGGCCTGGATACCCATAACCGCCCCTGCCAATTTTGAATCTAAACGTCGGTCCCAATGAACATGTGACCCCAATCCTGGCGGCATGTTAAATGCCAAAACTTCAACTACACCACCCAAGGTGTCGCCATCACGATGTGCATTCTCGATCTCAGTGATCATTGCTTGGCTACTTTGAGAATCTGCACAGCGAACTGGATCTTCATCAATTAACTTCATATCTGCTGCATTAGGTAGTGGTGTGCCTTCAGGAACTCGAACTGAACCGATTGAAAGAACGTGACTCAAGATAGTGATTCCAACACTTTGTTCCAAGAAATTTCGAGCTACCGCGCCCAATGCAACTCTTGCGGCTGTTTCACGCGCACTTGCACGTTCTAAAATGGGACGCGCGTCATCAAAATTGTATTTTTGCATTCCAACGAGGTCTGCGTGACCTGGGCGCGGACGCGTTAACGGCGCGTTCCGAGCAAGATCTTTAATTTCATCCTCTGGAACTGGGTCAGCCGACATAACCTTTTCCCACTTTGGCCATTCAGAGTTTCCAACTTGAATCGCTATAGGTCCGCCTTGAGTAAGGCCCAAACGTACGCCGCCAAGAATCGTTACTTTGTCCGCTTCAAAATTTTGACGGGCTCCGCGTCCAACACCTAGCCGACGACGCTGTAAGTGATAATCAATATCTGCAGTCGTAATCGAAACTGATGCAGGAATTCCCTCAACGATTGCACTGAGTGCTTGACCATGTGATTCGCCCGCAGTTAACCATCGCATGTTCCTATTGTGACAGATCAGGAGGCTATCTCGTCGCCAAATAAAGTGTCAGACCTATAAATATGCTGGGAGCTAGCGGGATCTTGCGTGGTAATTCACGTTTCCAAAGGGTTCGCGCAATTGCATAGATAACCGCACAAAGAGCAATGCTAAAACCTAAATTGAAGAAAGCGGTACGTGGGTTGGTGTTCAGCATCAGTGCCACGATGCCTAAGAGCTTCACATCCCCCATACCTAAACCGCATAGGTGAAGTACAAGAAGAATCGCAATCACAGAGAGAATTCTCGGGACTGGACCGAGTCCCTGCATAAGGACATAAGGAGTGCTAAGAAAAGAAAGCCAGATCAAATAGATATTTGGAATTGAATATGACTTGATGTCAGCTAATGAAATTGGAATAGCCATGCATACAAAAGGAAGCAACACGCGAAAACCCTAACAACCAAATCTTCTCGTGCTCGTATCCTGTGGATTATGCCAACTTGGTGAGTGCGGCTTCTCTCATCTTTGCGTACAGCAAATCTCTGTCGCAAGCGACACCGGAAAAAATCTCAACTTGAGCGATTGCTTGATGTATGAGCAGGTCCAAACCATCAATGACTGGCGCATTTGATTCAGACCAGGCCTTTGAAATCGCGGTCGGCCAAGGATGGTATAAAACTTCAAACAATTTTCCGCGTGGCTCATTTATTCCTGTGAAAAAGAACTCAGCTGCCTGATTTGGAGTTGCATTGATTACAAGCTCTGCATCATTGAGTTCATCTGTGAGTTTCCACGGCAAATAAGAAACATCTATCAAGCTGGCTTTGTTCATGGCCGCTTCCCGTTCTGGACTGCGACTAACAACGGAAACTCTCTTGGCTATCGCTGAAACAGATGCAATCGCTGCTCGCGCAGTGGCACCCGCACCGATAATCAATACCGAATCTATCTCGTAGATTCCATGCATCTTCAATGCGTTGTCAAAACCAGACACATCAGTGCTTGTCAGGTTCCACTTACCATCGCGCAACGACAGCGTGTTTCCACAAGAGACTCGGGTAGCAACAGCAGAGACGACATCTGCTACTTGCATCGCCTCTTCTTTCAATGGCATGGTCAGCGAGAGACAATTTTTGTCTGTCTGACTTAAGAAGTTTGCTAATGCTCCGGCCTTTACTTCGATCGCCTCGTATTGCGCTGCCAACCCAAGATGCACGTACGCCAGAGAATGGATTAATGGGCTCAGGGAATGAGCTATTGGAGAACCAAGTACTGCTGCATTAATCAATTGAAGGCACCAGCCTTTCTGTTCTTTGTGTACTCGACTTTCCATTTACTAAACTGATCAAAACTAGCTGTGAATCTTGTGTCACCTGGGGCAACTGTAATGAAATACAACCAATCCCCTTGTATCGGCTCAAGTGTGGCTTTAATGGCATCTGAACTTGGGCTACAAATTGGGCCCGGTGGCAACCCAAACTTCTTATATGTATTGTAAGGAGAGTTCAATGTTGTCGATTTTCGACTGAGAAAAATGTCTCCTCTAGCCTGCATGATGAAATGCACAGTTGAATCCATCTGCAATGGCATCCCAATCTTTAAACGATTGTAGATAACTCTTGCGACTTTGGAAAAGTCTTCATTGGTGCTTTCAGCCTGAACAATAGATGCGATTGTCAGAAGTTGTTGCGCAGAAAAATCTTTGTTCCCTTGAAGCAACCTTCGCCCATATGGATCATCGCTAAATCTATCGATCATGCTTTGAGCTGCTACTTGAGCAGGGGTGCCTTGCGGGAAGGAATACTGCGCAGGAAAAATCAAGCCCTCGCTCTTTGAAAAACCTTGAGGAAGCTTGAGTGATGAAAAAGCCTTACTCACTTCTTGTTTCGTGAAGCCATACGTAATGAAAGCTTTCTCAACTTCACTCTTCCAGGCCCCCTCTGCGACCCGGATCAAATTAGGAATTCGGTCTGGATCCAACAATTGACCCAAAGCTTGGCGTGCTGAGATTTTCAGCGTCATGCGATGGCTTCCTGGAGCGACTTTCTGCGAACGAGCATCACCTACTGCAACACGAAAGTAAGCCTGCGCAGATTTGACTACTCCCGACTCAAAGAGAATCGAAGCAATCTGCGAACCGGTTGCTCCATTAGGTATCTCAACAACAACTTCTGGAAGATCTTGAACCGATTGAACATCATTAAAATCAGGTGCACTAGATGATTGAGAGCGCATTAAAAAAAGAGAGAAAGTGAACAGTACGATGACTAAACCCGCAGCAATTAATCTCTTGAGTGAACTCATTACTTTCTCTTCTCAAGATCTATCGCAAACTCAAGGATTCCTACAGCTGCTGCCATGTCGATAGAATCCTTTGATTCCTTTGCATTCTTGCCAGACTCCCTCAAATTCCGCGCCGCACTTACGGTGGAAAGGCGCTCATCGACCATGATCACTTCTATATCGGTAATTCCGCGGAGCAAATCTGCGAACGCAACCGCTTTATCTGTTGCTGCACCATCTTTGCCGCTCAATAGGGCTGGTCTACCAACAAAGATTTGAATCGGTTGGATGTCAAGGAATATCTCGGCAATGCTCTTCAATAGAGACTTATCTGATGACTTTAGCGTCGTAATCGGTGAACAAATAATTGAATCCGCATCACTTGCTGCAACTCCGATGCGGACATCACCGTAATCAAAGGCGATTCGACGTCCCCGTTGCATCATCTATCCAATAAGGGAATGCGAGATCGCGGCAATAGCATCTAATGATTTGGTTGCGTCAATGCCTCCACCTTGCGCGAAATCATCCTTACCGCCACCGCCACCGCCAAGAACAGTGGAACCAAGTTTGACCAGAGCGCCAGCTTTTACTCCGGCTGCGCGAGATTGATCGCTGACTGCAACAACAAGTACAGGTTTTCCATCATTGTTACTGAGCAGTGCGATTACAGAATTTGAATGGGCAGATCTGAGATCTATTGCAATCTTTCTCAAGTCATCGCCCGACACACCATCGGACATTACCGAGCCGATAAAAGTGTGACCATTGATCGTGGTTGCCGCCTTAGCGAGATCTCCAACTTGAGATAGCGCTTGAGCTGAACGAACACCAGCTAATTCTTTTTCAATTTCTTTCATTTTATTGAGCAGATCTGAGATTCGCTCCGGTAACTCTTCTGCGCGAGAACCCTTGATCAAATCCGTTAATGAGTTGAGCAAAATGTGTTCGCGTGCCAAGAATTTGTAAGCATCAACGCCTACTAACGCTTCTACTCGTCGAACCCCAGCACCAATTGAAGATTCTCCAAGAAGCTTGACTACTCCCAGTTGACCTGAGCGTTCAACGTGCGTTCCTCCACAAAGCTCACGGGCCCAATCACCAACACTGACAACTCGAACTACATCGCCATATTTTTCACCAAACAAGGCCATTGCGCCGATTTCTTTTGCTTGAGCTTGCGACATACTTTCAGCAGTAACCTCAAGGTTGTCCAATAACAAAGTGTTTACACGTGATTCAACATCATCAAGAACTGATGCCGAGACCGCTCCCGTTGCAGGGAAATCAAAGCGGAAACGTCCGGGAGAGTTCTCTGAACCGGCCTGAGTTGCAGTCTCCCCTAAGATTTCTCTAAAGGCTTTATGAACCATATGTGTTGCGGTGTGGGCTCTTGAAATCGCTGAACGTCTTTGGGAGTCAATTTCTGCAAGAGCATCCGTTCCTACTTCAACAGTACCGTTTAGAACACGACCACGGTGGACAGAAACTCCGGGTACTGGTGACTGAACATCATCGATCTCAATTACTGCGCCGCTACTTAAAGTAATTCTTCCGCCATCTGCAAGCTGTCCGCCGCCTTCAGCGTAAAAAGGTGTTCGGTTAAGAATGATTTCAACATCATCACCTTCGACAGCCGAGGCGACACCCACACCATCTACCAAAATTCCAGTCAACTTCGATTCGGAACTGATACTGGTGTAACCCAAAAATTCAGTCTTGCCACTCTTGTCAGCGATTGATCGATATACAGACACATCTGTATGGCCGGATTTTTTAGCCTTCGCATCAGCTTTTGCACGATCTTTCTGCTCTTTCATGAGTCGGCGGAAGCCATCCTCATCAACACTTAAACCTTCTTCACGCGCCATTTCTAAGGTCAGATCAAATGGGAAACCGTAGGTGTCGTGCAATTTGAACACATCTTCTCCCGGCAAAACAGAGCTCTTGCTCTTCTTCAAAGCTGTAGAAGATAAATCAAAGATCTGGGTTCCACTCTTGAGTGTTTGTAAGAAGCTTTCCTCTTCTGAAGCACTAACAGCCAAGATTCGATTCTTGTCAGAAACCAACTCTGGGTACTGAGAACCCATTGCACCAATTGCTGCAACTGTAAGTTCGGACATAATTGGATCCATAGATCCAAGTAATCGCATATTGCGAATCGTTCGGCGCATCATTCTGCGTAAAACATACCCGCGACCTTCATTGCCCGGTGTAACCCCATCGCCAATTAGCATTGCAGAAGTGCGCGCATGATCTGCAATTACACGAAGCGAAACATCTGATTTTTCCGATACCCCGTATTTAACCCCTGTTAATTCTGAGGCACGCTTAAGGATCTGCATCGTGGTATCGATTTCGTAGATATTTTCTACACCCTGCAAGAGGGCTGCGGTACGTTCAAGACCTAAACCAGTGTCGATGCTCTTTGCAGGAAGTTCACCCAGAATTGGATAACCATCTTTTCCACCACCTGCCCCGCGTTCGTTCTGCATGAAAACCAAGTTCCATACCTCTAGGTAGCGATTCTCATCTGCAATCGGTCCGCCCTCAACTCCATAAGCGGGACCTCGGTCGTAGTAAATCTCTGAACAAGGGCCACAAGGTCCAGGAACTCCCATTGACCAAAAGTTGTCCGCCATATCGCGACGTTGAATACGTTCCTTGGGAACACCAATCTGCTTATGCCAAATATCTGCAGCTTCATCATCATCTAGATAAACAGTCACCCAAAGTTTTTCCTCGGGAAAGCCGTACCCACCATCTGCGATAGGCCGAGTCAAAAGCTCCCAAGCAAGTGCGATTGCACCTTCCTTGAAGTAATCGCCGAAAGAAAAGTTTCCACACATTTGGAAAAATGATGCATGTCGAGTCGTCTTACCTACTTCATCAATGTCCAAGGTGCGAACACATTTTTGAACAGAGGTTGCACGCTTGTATGGCGGAGTTACTTCGCCCAAAAAGTAGGGCTTAAAAGGAACCATTCCTGCATTAACAAGCAGAAGATTTGGATCGTCAGCAATTAAAGATGCCGATGGAACGACGGTATGTGTTAACCCTTGACGATTGTCAGATTCAAAGAAGCGCAGCCAGCGCGAACGGATCTCGGCGGATTCCACTAGTTAAGATCACTCAGCCTTCTTCTTTTTCTTAGCGCGCCCTTTGCTGCTTTGCGCTGCTGAAAGAATAGCTCCCGCAACCTTTACTGCAGAACCGTTCTTATTCATGAAACCTTGAGTAGCCTCAGAAACTTTGTCGCTCATCTCTTCAATATTCTTAGTCACTCTATTGATGCTGTGTAGCGGACCATTTATCAAAGTCACCGTAGTGTTGACTTCATCGATCAATGGTGCGGTTTCATCAGTAAGAACCTTTAGCGAAGCTTTTGCTTCATCAACCAAACGGCCTATCCGAATAACGACGTAGGCAATAGCTATAGCGATGACGGCTAGCGATGATGCCGCGATTATTGTTGCAATTCCACCTGGACCCATGTTGTTAGCCTACCTGAACCCTTAACTGCCCTGCGGGTTTTTAGGCTGTGGCACCCAATCTATTCCGCTCTCTTTTCGCTGAGCGGGGGTGATTGGTGTTGGTGCGCCAGTTAATGGATCTCCAC
>JBIIZR010000091.1:0-7931 GCA_044346185.1 Candidatus Planktophila sp. | reverse complement strand
TGGCCATACTTTGGCTTTATTGAAACCACCGCTCGTGATTCAGGTGCTGGGGCGTATTCGAAGCTCATAGTTTTCTCCACTAATCCATCGTCACATACTGAGGGCTTGAGTAATAACCTTCATCTAATTTCATGCGCTGCATCAATAAATCATTGAGCAAAGCACTAGCGCCAATCCGAAATAGCTTCGGATTGAGCCAATCTGGTCCAACAGTTTCATTGACCAAAACTAATTGCTTGATTGCATCCTTTGTAGTTCGAATTCCACCTGCCGGCTTTACCCCGATTCGAGTATTTGTCATCTCATAGAAATCACGTACAGCCTCAAGCATCACCAATACAACCGGGGGAGTTGCAGCCGGTGCAACCTTTCCGGTCGATGTCTTGATGAAATCAGCACCAGCTGCCATCGCAAGAAATGATGCCTTACGAACATTGTCATAGGTAACAAGTTCGCCAGTTTCAAAGATAACTTTAAGGTGTGCCTTGTCACCACATACTTCTTTAATCTGCACAATTTCATTAAAGACATCGATGTAGCGTCCTGCCAGAAATGCGCCACGATCAATCACCATATCGATTTCGGCTGCACCAGCATTAATTGCATCTTGAGTATCCTGAATCTTTACCGGCATTGATGCTCGTCCTGATGGAAATGCAGTAGATACCGCAGCCACCGGAACATGCTGTCCGCCAATCAAATCTAGGTGTGTTCGGGCAACAGAAACCATGTCGTTATAGACGCAGACCGCGCCAACACTTGGGACAGTTGAATCAGTTGGATCTGGACGAACCGCCTTGGTGCACAAAGCCTTTACTTTGCCTGGTGTATCAGCACCTTCTAGGGTTGTTAAATCCACCATGGTGATTGCAGTTTCAATCGCCCAACGCTTAGAACTTGTCTTAATGCTTCGGGTTGCAAGCATTGCGGCGCGAGCTTCTGCCCCAACTTGGTCGACACCAGAGAGATTGTTGAGGTAGCTCTTTAGTGATGCATCACTGCCATCGACTAAACCGTAAAAACTCACGATAACAATTCCTTAAGCGGTGGTCGTAGTTGATCCAAAACTACCTGGGCAGTCTTTGAATCCCTTTCAATTGACTCAATGTAACACTTCATCTTTGCCTCAGTACCGCTTGGACGGATGATGATTCGCACACCACCATCTAGCCAGATTCGAATTCCATCTGTGGGTGGCAAACCATCAGTGGGCTTTGCTAAATCATCGATTGAAATAACTGATCGTCCAGCAATCTCTTTGGGTGGGTCACTACGTAAGCCGCCCAGAATTACTCCCACCTTAGAAAGGTCACCTAAGCGAATAGAGATTTGTTCTGTCGCATGAAAACCATGTCGTGCCCAAATTTCGTCAAGCAAATCTAGAAGTGTTTTTCCTTCAGCCGCTAGATCAGTGGCGATTTGTGCCAAAGTAATTGCCGCCGAAATTCCATCTTTGTCATTTACTGTAATCGCATCAACGGCATAACCGAGTGCTTCTTCATAGCCAAAGGTTAAGTTTTCAATCTTTGCTAGCCACTTAAAGCCGGTTAAAGTCTCTTTGAATTGCAGGTTGTAATGATCGGCGATTTTCTTGACGATAGATGAAGAAACAATTGAGTTAGCAAAGATTCCCGAATCAATCTTTCGAGCTATAGATTCGGCGAATACTGCTCCTAATTCATCTCCGCGAAGCATTCTCCAACCGGTCACTGGATCATTTACCGCAGCGGCGCATCTGTCTGCATCTGGATCGTTTGCAATAACTAACTGCGCATCAAAACTTCTGGCAGTTTCAAGAGCTAAATCAATTGCACCTGGCTCTTCAGGGTTTGGAAAGGCAACAGTTGGAAAATCAGGATCTGGTGCAGCTTGTGCTTGCACAAGAATTGGCGATTGGTAGCCGGCTTTTTGGAAAACTCGTTGAATTGTCTCGGTTCCAACACCATGCATCGCTGTATAAACAATTCGTAATGATCCAGGTGTACCCGCAAGCGATGCGGTTCGGTTGACATAGGTTTCAACAATTTCCTCGCCCAGTACTTCCCAAATTTTTCCACGCGGCTCAGACTTTAATGAAGTCACCGCAGCAATTTTTGCAGCGATTGCTTCATCAGTAGGTGAAACAATCTGTGATCCGCGGTAATGAATTCCATCAACCGTTCCGCCCAAGTACACCTTGTAGCCATTATCTTGTGGCGGGTTATGGCTAGCTGTCACCATGATTCCTACATCGCATTTCAATTCATTTGTTGCAAAAGCTAAAACGGGGGTCGGAAGTGGACGGGGTAATACGTAAACCTTCATCCCAGCACCGCTCATGATTTCTGCGGTTTCAAAGGTGAAATCTTCAGATCCATAACGGGCATCACGGCCAATTACTACCGAGGTTAAGTTGCGCTCTTTCATGTAAGCAACAATTCCTGCAGCTGCACGACCAACTACAGCGCGATTCATTCCAGATGGCCCAGGTCTTATTGGTCCGCGTAAACCCGCAGTTCCAAATTGTAGAAAACCATTAAATGAAGCACGTAATTCGGTTTCGTTGCCAGCGTCTATCCATTGCTGTAATTGCGCAGCGGTTGATGGATCTGGATCATCTGCTATCCAGGCATGTACTTCCTGCTCTAATGAATGATCCATGTGCTTAGAGTAACTTCGGAATAACCCCTTTGAGAAGTGCGCCCATGCGATCTGCCGCAGCCTTACCCGCAGCGATTACCTCTTCGTGGTTCAGTTTTTCACCAGTTACTCCTGCCGCAGCATTTGTGACTAATGAGATACCTAGAACTTCGGCACCTAATGCATGTGCTGCAATTGCTTCTGGAACGGTAGACATTCCAACAAGGTCTGCACCCATAGTTCGCATCATCAAAATTTCTGCAGGAGTTTCATAGGTTGGCCCGCGCCAATGCACGTAAACACCTTCTTGTAGTGATGAATCCTCTTTCTTCACAATCTCACGAATTCGCTTGCTATACAGATCCGTTAGATCAACAAAAGTTGCACCAGATAAAGGTGAAACAGCGGTTAATGAGATGTGATCACGAATCAAGACTGGTTGGCCAACTTTGTACGAGGTATTAATTCCTCCACAGGCATTAGTCAAGATAACAACCTTGCAACCAGCTTTAACAGCAGTACGAACACTATGAACTACGGGCTCAATTCCCTTGCCTTCGTACAAATGTGTTCTGCCTAAGAAAACTAATGCACGTAACTTCTTTCCATCACTTTCAATTTCATAAGAGCGAACTTTGCCCGAATGACCTTCTACCGCCGGCGCAAAAAATCCAGTGAACTCTTCAGCGTTGCATTCAAATACAGGTGTTCCCAGCGCATCAACGGCGCTGACCCAACCCGAACCCATAACTAGAGCGACATCGTGATGAGCTATGCCCGTCTTTGCAGCTATTTCCTGTGCCGCTTGTTCCGCTGCAGCCAGCGGGTCTTTATAAAGAAGTTCGGTCTGTGTCATGCGGCAATAATGTCATAAAGGTGGGGCATGAGGTTATTTACCTCATCCTCTTTGCTTCAGGCCAGGTGTACCCAAGGTTTGCAAAAGCCTTGCGAACAAATGGCATGGAAATCCCGACAACATTTGTGTAATCACCTTCGATGGATGGAATAAAGGGAGAGCTAAAGCCATCTAGAGTAAATCCGCCTGCAACATGCAAGGGTTCTTCAGTTGCTACGTAATCAGCAATTTCTTCATCGCTCATGTGATCAAAACTAACTCGAGTGGTGACTCGGTCTGAAATCTCAATGTCCTTTGCGGTATCAATAATGCAATGACCTGTATGCAATAAACCCGAGTTTCCCCGAACTCGCCTTGCGCGCTCAGTTGCAATCTCGGGGGTTCCTGGCTTGCCCAGAGATTGGCCATCAAATTCAAAAGTTGAGTCGCAACCGATGATGATTGCCGGGAAATCAATTTGCTCGCGAACTGTGTGAGCTTTAGTGATTGCAAGAGCTATCACCATGTCAGCAGGTGGGAGAGAGTTAAAGAATTCAGTTTCTTCATCTACATGGCTAACAATTATTCTGGGAAACAACCCAGCAGACTCCAAAAGGCGACGACGACTAGTTGATTGCGATGCTAAAACAATTGTTGTCATAATGATCAAACCTTCTGGCTCTGTAATTAAGTGACCTTCAGTACAGCGCTAACACTATCGTTACATCTACGATAAGCCTGTGAGTAAAACCTTTCCAACGGTTGGCATAATTGCCGATAGCCCGATGGCTGAGATGTTTTTATCTCCAGCCAAATCCCTGGGGGTCGAGCTACTTTGTTTTGATTCCAAGGATGCAGTTCACGGCAATCTTCAGAAATGCGATGTTGTGACCATCGCGGATCAACCCAACTCTTTGATTATCGCTAAAAAGTTAGAGGCAGATGGCGTCACAGTGCGCCCTACATTCTCGGCAATGTCGGCTGTAAGTGAGGCAATAAATTCAGAGATTGATCAGGTAGCGCAGATTTGCGTCATGGTTGCGCGCTCACCACATGGGCAGGCAACAACATGGGCACCGACCCAAATTATTAGCAGCAATAACAAGTGGACCATGAGTATTTCTCCAGCGCCTCTGCTAACTAGTGCGTTGCAGGAAAAGGCACAAAAACTAGCAATGGATCTTTCGGCGCAATTAGGTGCTGTCGGCGTGATTGCAGTCGAAATTTCGGTTAAGAATGAAGATGTACATGTTGTTAATGTAGAAATGCATCCACATGATTCGGGTAATTGGACCGTGGATGGATCAATTACTACTCAATACGAGCAACATTTGCGGGCAATTCTGGATTTACCTTTAGGAGATCCTTCGATGACCGCTGCATATGTTGTGACTGGGAATTTCTACTGTGGTGATAAACCCAATATGTATCGTCCGTATTTACATCTAATGGCTCGCACACCTGCACTTAAGTTTCATCAATACAAGAATTCTGGTGTACCGGGTGAGCTAATGGGGCACATCACTCTGGCGGGAAGTGACTTACCAAAAATCATTGAAGAGATTGAACATGCCCTGCAATACCTGCAAGGCGAGATTGACGAATAAAAAGCTAGCGAGCTCGGTATTCAATTGCTGGGCAACGATCCATAACAGTTAATAAACCTGCTGCTTGCGCCCGAGCAATAGCTTCTTCATCAATCACATCAAGTTGCAGCCAAACCGCTTTTGCACCGATTGCGATTGCTTCATCTACAACCGAACCAACTAATTGTGAATTAACGAAACAGTCAACAACGTCTACAGCTACTGGAATTTCAGAAAGAGCTGCATAACCGACTTCTCCATGAACAGTCTCGCCTTTTGGATGCACCGGAATGATTTGATGCCCTTTATCCTGCAACAGGCGAGCAACGCCAAACGCTGCTCTTTCAGTGTTGTCGCTCAGTCCAACCACGGCCCATGTCTTTAAGGACAGGACCGCATCAATTGTTTCCTTTGAGTTAATCGGTACGACCTAGGGCGTGGAACTTCCAGCCAGCTTTTCGCCACAATGCGCGATCTAACATGTTGCGGCCATCAATAATGATCTTGGATTTAACAAGGGATGAAATAGCCGCTGGATCGATTTGGCGGTATTCCTTCCACTCAGTTAAGTGAAGAATCAAATCAGCATCCTTAAGCGCATCTGTAACAACCTCTTGGTATTCAAGGTTAGGAAAACGCTTGCGTGCAGGCTCAATACCTTGTGGATCATGCACTACAACGATTGCACCAGCTGCTTGTAATTGTGCGGCAATATCCAACGCTGGGGAGTCACGGACATCATCACTGTCGGGTTTAAATGTCGCACCCAGTACAGCAATTTTGTACTGGGTTAAATCCTCTGAAAGTTCGCCGCGAACAACATCGATTACACGTTGGCGAGCACGCAGGTTAATCGCATCAATTTCGCGTAAGAATTCAAGAGCTTGCTTAGCGCCAAGTTCTTCGGCACGCGCCATAAATGCACGAATGTCTTTTGGAAGACAGCCTCCACCAAAACCGATACCGGCTTGCAAGAATTTATTTCCGATACGTGGGTCATAACCTATTGCCTTTGCCAGCACTGTGACATCGCCACCTGCAGCTTCACAAACTTCAGCCATTGCATTGATAAATGAAATCTTTGTTGCCAGGAAAGAATTCGCGGCAACTTTTACTAATTCTGAGGTTGGAAGATCTGCCCGAATCCATGGAGTACCAAGTGCAATTACTGGTTCGTAAACCTCTTTAAGAATTTCTTCGGCTCGATCATTTGCGACACCAACAACTAAACGGTTAGGAGTCAAGGTATCTTCAACTGCAAAACCTTCGCGAAGGAACTCTGGATTCCAAGCTAGATCTGCTTGAGGTGCAGTCTTTGCCAACTCTTCACGCAAACCTTGAGCTGTTCCAACTGGCACTGTTGATTTACCAACAACTAGAGCACCATCTTTAAGGTGAGGGGCAATTGCAGCGACAGCGGACTTCACATATGTGAGGTCAGCTGCAAGTCCATCTTTGCTTTGCGGAGTTCCTACACAAACAAAGTGAACATCGGCATCTTTGACAGCTGAAAAATCTGTTGTGAAAGAGAGTCGCCCTGTTTTCATCTCTTGTTCAAGCAAAGTGTCTAAACCTGGTTCGTAAAATGGCAACTTTCCACTTTGCAGTAGAGCAACCTTTTCAGGATCTGTATCCACACCAACAACGGTAAAACCTAGGGAAGACATACATGCAGCGTGGGTGGCTCCCAAATAACCGCAGCCAACTACCGAGAGAGTTAAAGTCATGCGGGAGAGTTTACTTCAGAGCTCCGCAAGGATTTTCATCAGCGGTACGAGTCTTAAATTTATCGATCACAGTTGGCTTGGCTGTTGTTGACGCCGAAGGAGTAGGGGTTACCTCATCGGTGAGCGGCAAATCTTCACGAATTCGATTGAATAATTCTGGTGCAAGCTCTGAATCCCACGTCACAACGGATCCAATTCCAGGTACTCGTGCATTGGTGTTTCCCAGTGGAATTGTAAGAGTTCGGACGTTACTTGAAGAAAGATTCTTCATTTGCTTTGCAAGAGTCAAAAGATCGCTCTTATTGAGTTCTGAATCGGTCTTGATCGTCGCAATCGCTGCGTTAAAGAAATTTACAAGTTTAACTGGGTTAAGCAACACACCCGTGCTTGTAACTTTTCGAAGGACTGCGCTCATGAATTGCTGTTGGCGTTGCATGCGGCCTAGATCGCCCATGCCATCAAAGTCACGTGTTCGCACATATTTTAGAGCTTCAACACCATTGAGAGTATGGACACCTGCAGGAAGAACTAGGTGGCTACCAGGATCATCAATGTCTCGCTTGGTACAGACTTCGATGCCACCGAGCGCGTCAACCATTCCCGCAAAACCAGCGAAGCCGATTTCGATGTAGTGATCAATTCGAATTCCTGTTTCGTTTTCAACTGTCTGGATCAAAAGTGGTGCGCCACCAAATGCAAAGGCTGCATTAATTTTTCCTTTTGCTGGTGGAATGATTTTTTCCTTATTCAAGGAAGAAGGATGTTCTGGAATTGTTACCAATGAATCACGAGGTATCGAGATAATCGTTGCCTTATCTCGGGATTTAGAGATGTGAACAATCAGCATTGTGTCTGATCGTGAACCTGCAGCGGTCTTTGTGCTTCCTACTCGCAGCAACTTCAATTGTTCTTTAGTCAGGCCTTCGCGAGTATCAGAGCCAACCAACAAATAGTTAAGAGCTTTATTTGGTTTATCTGGTCGATTGGTTATTGATCCAAAGGCATCGATTCGGTCGATTGCTCCGCTGACTTGGCCTAGACCTAGCCAAGAAAAGGCGGAAATCAGAACTACTCCCACAGATAGTGAGGTAATAATCCGAATTGCCCGCGTTGATTTCACTGTCAGAGAGTACTTGAGCGATAGCGTGTACGCGTTATGTCGAC
>JBIIZR010000031.1:0-8008 GCA_044346185.1 Candidatus Planktophila sp. | reverse complement strand
CCCGGGGTCTGCGAGCAAAACGCTGGTATCTAAAACAAAGGTTTTCTTAGCTTTTTGACCCTTAGCAGCCAATGCTTGCTCCTAGATTTAGTTGTTGTCGCCGGAAAGTGCTTCGGATAAGTAAAAAGGTAGAACCGAAAGCGGATAATTTTGTGCAGACACGCGAGATCGAAAAGTTAAATCTTGGTATCGATTTAAGAACCGAAGCGGCGTTGTCTCACAGAGTAAGAACGTAGTGCGCGAAGAAAATCTAGGTGACGAAAATCTGGCCAGTAAGCCTCGCAGAAGTAGAACTCGGATAAAGCACTTTGCCATAACAAAAAGCCACCCAGGCGTTGCTCCCCAGAGGTTCGAATCAAGAGCTCGGGATCGGGCTGACCTGCGGTGTATAAAAATTTGGAAATATCTTCGGCAGTTAACTTCTCTTGCGCATCCTTGATCGAATGACCTGCGGCTTCTTCTTCGGTCAAGAAACTCTTAACAGCATCAACTATTTCACGGCGGCCACCATAACTAATGGCCACATTGACTTCGACCCCGTCATTTCGAATCGGCTTTAAGGAGCTAAGTTTTTCTTCAAGCCATGGTGGCAGAAGATCTAGCGCCCCCACCGCTTTGATATTCCAGCGACCAGTTGCAGCAAGTTCATCAACGGTCTTGCCGATGATGATTAGCAGCTCATCAATTTCTTCTTGCGAGCGCTTAAAGTTATCTGTTGATAGCAACCACAACGTTACGACCTTGACTTGGGCGTCATCACACCAGCCCAAAAAATCAATGATCTTGTTTGCACCCGCTTTGTGGCCATGGGGATCATTGTCAGTCGGATTGGATTTCGCCCAGCGACGATTTCCATCAAGGATTACACCAACATGTTGAGGGGTCTTTGAAAAATCTAAAGACCTGACCAGACGCCACTCGTACAGTGGGTAGATCAGAGATTTAACTAAATCACGAATACTGTCGAACAACTCTACGCTCCGCAGCAATTGATGCAAATGGAAGTGTGCCGGCCAAAATGAGCCAGATAACCTTCTTTAATGGCCAGTGCGCTTTGACTGAAAATTGAATTGCAACAAGTACATAGGCTGCATAAACCCAACCATGCACAAATGGAATCCAAGCAACTGCCGACTTCCAGTCGGGATTATCAAAGAGGTACACCACAGGCAGATCCACGAACCACAACAGCAAAGACATTACGCCGGCGATAATGGCCATAAATCTAAATCTTTTCACTGAGCTGTTCATGGGGTAACTCTACGGCGATAGAAGGGTAGATACAGCACTACTGCGGCCATGAGCCACCAAATGACCACATATGAAATGTGCTGCCAGTAGTAGCCCGGGATCTTGGGGTTGACCTTTTCTTCAGTCACCCGAGTCCGTTGCAAAACCTGGCCATCGCTAGCTTCGGATCGGGCCAGGATGTAGCCATCATATAAATCTAAATCTGTTAACCCGACAACAACTGCGCTATCAAGTCGTGAAATAACGCCCGGAACATTGTCGGCGCGATCGCCAAATTGGCTCGCAACCAAGACGCCTTCAACATCAATGTTCATGGATTGTTGAATCTCTGGGTTGAGCAATCGATCTGACCATAAACCCCGTACGACCAGAATTGCAGATCGCTCATCAACTTGAGCTAGTGCGACTTCCCAATCGGTGACAACGCCATTTCCGTCATCTTGATTGGGAGCCTTGAAATTTGCAATATATTTTCCAGTTAACGAAACGGTTCGGTTAAATGCTTGCTCCCCCAGGGCTTGGCGAGGTTGTGCAACCGATTGCAAGGCAACGACTTTTGTATCAATTGTTCGAGCAACTTTTAAACTTTCCTTTAAATCTGCAGCGCGCTGAAGCTGCCAAAAACCTAATCCGACAAAGAGTGCTGCAATAGCAAGTACTGCAGTACCTTGGAAAATCCTGGTAAGAAGGTTATTCCTTTGAGTCATCGCTTCGATCTATGCCCATGAAGCGCTTATAAAAACTGCGCATCAAAAAGACAACAACGATAAGCAGGATTCCGACCGTCAATGAGCCGGCCGATCCCATAAAGATTTGTTCTTCTTGTTCCATGCGATAATCATGTCATGCAAAACCCAGATGCGTTCAACTATGAAGAGCGATACGGGGCTACCAAAGCCACACGCTGGCCGGCAATAGCCCTTGTTGTTGCAATTCTGGGAATTGGTTGGTTGATGTGGTCGGCGCTGTATCACTCCAATCCACCGCTTCGATCTCAGCTTGTCTCCTTCACAATTACTGATGATCGCTCTGCATCGGTGCGTTACTTCATCGAAAGGCAGGACAGCAATCAAGTGGTGGTGTGCACCCTGATTGCTCGTGACTTTGATAAGAATGTTGTTGGGCAGATTGATCAAGAGATTCCTGCAGGAAAATCAAAGGTTGAACTGGTCACTGATGTTCCTACGCGTAGCGAAGCGGTCAACGCCGATGTATCCAGTTGTCGCGCCAAGTAAGTAGCCAGTACCGTTACCCCTTATGACACAGACATGGTTGACCCAAGAAGCCGCAGATCGCTTGCGTGCTGAGCTGACCCAGCTGGAAGGTCCAGGTCGCAAAGAGGTCACAGCAAAAATCGAAGCTGCCCGTGCCGAAGGTGATTTAAAAGAAAATGGTGGTTACCACGCAGCCCGTGATGAACAAGGAAAGATGGAAGCGCGCATTCGCCAACTAAAGCAAATGTTAGAAAACGCTCACATCGGAACTCCGCCAGCTAGCGCAGATGGAAAAGTTGGCTCAGGAATGGTTGTCACCGCAATTATCGCTGGCGATGAGATGAAGTTCTTAATTGGTTCACGTGAAATTTCTTCAGGTGACTTAGATGTCTACAGTGAAAAATCACCACTGGGTGCAGCGGTCCTCGGGCAAGAAATTGGAGCAAAGGTTTCTTACAAAGCACCTAACGGCCGCGAAATCTCAGTTGAGATTGTGGCTGCCGAGTTCTATCTTTAAATCAGTTTGAGTAATTTTTGTATTTGCGAATACTCAAAGGAATAAAGATCGCCATCAAGATAACCATGTAGAGCAATGATGTCTCTAATGGGTGCTGGCTTGGCCAAGAGTTAGCAGTAGCACCAAATTCATTAGTCAGACCAAACAATTGGCGACATGCAGCAACCATTGTTGATACTGGGTTCCATTCGGCAAAGTACTGCAGCGCTCTAGGCATTCCGGTAGTCGGGGCAAAAGCATTAGATAAGAAGGTCAGCGGAAAGGTGACCAAAAAGCCAACGCTTTGAACGGTACGGGCCTCTTTGACTGACAGACCTACCAAAATTCCAATCCAAGACAATGCGTATCCGAACATAAACAGGAATATGAATGCCAAAGTAGTTTGGAGAATTCCTGAAGTCGGACGCCAGCCGACGGCATAACCTGCCGCTGCCATCACTGCCAGAACCAAGATATTGAGCAGCGCATCACCAAAGGTGCGACCAATAATCACCGCACCACGTGAAATTGGAAGTGATCTAAAGCGATCAATCAAACCTTTCTTCATATCTTCAGCTAAACCAACAGCAGTTGATGCCAAAGTGAAAGCTACTGTTTGAACGAAGATTCCAGGCATTAACAGCTGCACATAACCACCAGGCTGGCCAGTATCGATCGATCCACCAAATACATAACGGAACAAAAGCACAAACATCACCGGCTGAATTGTTGAGAAAACAAGAAGTTCTGGAACTCGAGCAAGTTGAAGAATTTGCCGCTTCGTGATGATCATCGCATCAAAGATCGCATTTTTCATTTCTTGCCGCCTCTCTTCTTCTTAGCCATTGGTTCTTCGACTGTCTCTTCTGCAACGTGGCCCGTTAATGACAAGAACACATCATCTAGAGATGGGCGCTTTAACCCAATATCTAGTGGGTGGATATTGGAATCATCCATAGCTCGCAAAGCCTCCATAAGATCCTTTGATCCATGAAGCACTGGAGCACTTACAGTGCGGTGATCAACATGTGTTGCATGTCCGCTGATCTTTGCAACGATCTGATTGGTCTTATCCAAATCTGCAGGCTCGACAGTAATTTCTAAACGTTCTCCACCAACCTGCTTTTTCAAAGCATCTGAAGTGCCACGGGCAATAACTGTTCCACGATCGATAACCGCAATTTCATCGGCTAATTGATCAGCTTCTTCTAAATACTGCGTAGTTAGCAGAAGTGTTACACCGCCTTTTACTAGCTCTTGAATTACCTGCCACATATCTTGGCGACCACGTGGATCTAAACCTGTTGTTGGCTCATCTAAAAAGAGAATCTTTGGCTTAACAATTAAAGATGCTGCTAAATCGAGGCGGCGACGCATTCCACCTGAATAAGTCTTGATCGGACGACGAGCTGCTTCAGTTAAATCAAAACGTTCAAGCAAGTCATTTGCGCGATCAATAGAGCTCTGTCGACCTAAGTGATACAAACGACCAAACATCACCAAGTTATCCCAGCCTGTTAATGTCTCATCAACAGCTGCATACTGACCAGATAAACCGATTTGCTCGCGAACTTTGTCTGGATGCTTAATTACATCGATACCTGCAACTGTTGCTGATCCAGAATCTGGCTTGAGCAACGTTGCGAGAATTCTCACAGTTGTAGTTTTACCTGCACCATTTGGTCCAAGCACGCCTAAAACAGTGCCTTCTTCAACATCTAATGACAAATCATTGAGTGCTTTGACTTCGCCATTGCGATAGGTCTTTACTAAGTGTTCGGCTATTACTGACTTCACGGAGTAACCTTACCTTCATGTCTACTGAGAATCCTACAAATCAAGGTACAAGCCAATTATCTCACAAAGAAATTATGGTGATTTTGGGCGGCTTGATGATGGGAATGTTCTTAGCTGCCCTTGATCAAACCATCGTTTCGACCGCCCTAAAGAGCATCGTCGAGGAATTCGATGGATTGAATCACTACACCTGGGTTGTGACTGCATATTTGTTGACATCAACCGCATCAACGCCGCTGTACGGAAAGATTTCAGATATCTACGGCCGAAGAGTTGTTTTTCAATTTGCGATCGTTACTTTCTTAATTGGTTCATTACTTGCTGGTGCTTCGCAAAACATGGAGCAACTAATTGCAACCCGTGCGCTTCAGGGCATCGGCGCAGGCGGCTTGATGGCCCTTACATTTGTGATCATCGGAGACATTATTTCCCCACGTGAACGTGGCCGTTATACAGGCTATTTCGGCGCTGTCTGGGGCTTGTCATCTGTTGCCGGTCCTTTACTTGGTGGTTTTTTCTCAGACCGCGGTGAAATCCTTGGCGTTAGTGGATGGCGCTGGATTTTCTACATCAATATTCCAATTGGAATTGCCGCACTGATTATTACTTCAGCTGTACTGCATCTTCCAAAGGTAAAGCGCGAGCACTCTATTGATTATTTGGGTGCCTTCTTAATGGTCTCTGCAGTTACTTTGGTTCTGCTCTCATTGGCCGTTTATGGTCCACAAGATGGTTGGAGCGATTCACGCACAATTTCTTACCTAGTCATCGGACTCATTTTGACCTTCTTGTTCTTGAAATGGGAAGCCCGAGCAAAAGAGCCAATCATTCCGCTTCATTTGTTCAAAAATCACACCTTCTCGCTGACCTCTTTGCTAGGTGCAGTTATTGGTGCTGGAATGTTCGGTGCGATTGTGATGCTTCCTTTGTATCTTCAAGTTGTAAAGGGAGATACCGCAACTTCAGCTGGATTGAAACTGATTCCATTAATGCTTGGCATCGTCACCGCATCAATCGTTTCTGGAAAATTGATTACTAAGCATGGTCATTACAAGCGCTTCCCAGTTGCTGGAACTGCGTTAATGACAATTGGTATTTTGCTAATGACCCGCTTACAGATTGATACACCGTTCTGGCAGATCGCAATTTATGCAATCTTTGTCGGAGCAGGTCTTGGTCTTTCGATGCAGACAATTGTGATTGCACTGCAAAACTCAGTTGATTTCAAGGATATGGGCGTTGCCACTAGTTCTAACACTTTCTTCCGCTCACTTGGGTCGGTCTTCGGAACGGCAATTTTCGGAAGTATTTTGACTAATCGTGTGGGACATTATCTGCAAAGCAATTTTGAGCAGCTAGGGACAAGTAATCCTACTGCGCTTAAGGGTTTTGATATGTCAAAGCTAGAAGGCATCAGCAACAACACCGCTGTGCTCAAGACGCTTCCACCAGAGATTCAGGTAACTGCGCTTAATGCTTTCGTTAGTTCGTTTCATATTGTGTTCTGGGCAGCAGCGCCGATTACTGCAATCGGTTTCTTCTTAGCGCTCAAGCTTCGTGAGACCCCTCTTCGCACTAATCAGGCATACGCAGCCGCCCGCGATGAAGCGGCAGGAGAGTCACTGGGTTGATCCGTTCACCATTTAGGGATCTACCCCGCGAGGTTTCATCACTTATAGCCGCATCCTTTTTTGTTGCAGTTGGTTTCGGCATTGTTATGCCCGCGATTCCAGTTTTTGCTAAATCTTTTGGCGTAAACAACGCTGCTATTGGATTGATGGTTTCAGCTTTTGCCATCACACGCTTTGCATCGGGTTTAATTTCCGGAGTTCTAGTCGACAAGTTTGGCGAAAGAGCGGTCTTTTCTTCTGGAATCTTTATGGTTTCAGCATTTACTTTCTTGGCAGGAATATCGCAAAGCTACGAACAACTGCTTTTCTTTAGAGCAGCAGGTGGTCTTGGTTCATCCATGTTCTCTGTTGCTGCAAGTTCTGTCATCCTGCGTTCTGTCAGCGATTCACAACGTGGCCAAGCACAATCTGTCTATCAAGGTTCATTCATTGTCGGTGGAATAGCAGGCCCTGCTATTGGTGGAGTTCTATCTTTAATTTCCTTGCGTGCACCTTTCTTTGTTTACTCAGTCTTGTTGTTGTGTTCGGGCTTAGTGGCCCTGATTTTCTTAAAGGGTGATTCAATCGGTGCAAAGGTAAAGAACAGCACTGCTGAATCTGCAACAACCATTAGAGAAGCACTTGCAATGCCGCCGTACAGAATCGCACTTGTTTTGGCTTTCATTGGAACCTGGGTTTTCTTCGGAATGCGCGCTTCGATTTTGCCGGTCTTCGTTACAGAGGAATTAGGTTCTACAACGGCGATCGTTGGATACGGACTAGCAATCTCTGCAATGGTCCAAGGCGCAGTCCTTCTGCGCGCTGGACGATATTCAGATACGAAAGGCCGACGAGCTGCATCGATAATTGGTGCCAACGTCGTCTTTCTCGGAATTCTGGTTCTAACTTTTGCGGTCAACCCACTGATGTACATGCTTTCTATGGTCATTCTGGGCTTTGGCGGTGCCTATCTTTCAATTACACCTGCCAGCATCGTTGGCGACATCATCAAAGGTAAGGGTGGAAAGGTAATCGCAATCTTCCAGATGGCAGGAGATGCCGGAATGATCTTTGGCCCAATCATTATTGGGTGGATCTCTGATGTTTACTCATACCGAACCGCTTTTGGCGCATCAGCAGTTATCTTTTCTATTGTTTTAATCCTGGTCTATCAAATTCCAGAGACCAGAAATGTCGAGGGGCCCCAGGTTAATAACCTGGGGCCCCTCGATGAAGATCTCTAATTAATTAGGACTTAATTAGTCATTTCCGCGCAAGATTGAAAGAACGCGTAGAACCTCTAGGTACAACCAAATGATTGTGACCATAAGTCCAAATGCTGCTCTCCATGACTCTGACTCTGGAGCTCCTGCTGCGATTCCCTTTTGAATTGAATCAAAATCAAGAATCAAGAAGAAGGCTGCAAGGACCATTCCGCCAGCCGCGATAATCAATCCAAGTCCACCGATGTTATAAACACTTGATCCGGTGATGAAGAAAGTAACCATCGAAACAACAGCTAGTGCTAGGTAACCGATGAGCGCTGTCATCAATACCTTTGTGAACTTAGGTGTTACGCGAATGCGTCCGCTTTTAAATGCAAACAACATTCCAGCAAATGCACTGAGTGTTACCAAGAT
>JBIIZR010000071.1:0-2507 GCA_044346185.1 Candidatus Planktophila sp. | reverse complement strand
CGAGGAGCTCTCGCATTGTTACAACTGCCATGACGGCATACTCCTTCTTAGGTTTTATCTGCACATGCAGATTAAAACCCGCTCGGTTTATGGCCAAACAATTTGTTAGGCCCGTCGCACTCGAAATCACCGACCACAATTTCTTGCGGACCGAGGTGGTTATGCCGACCGAAGTCAGTGAGTGCTGAGATGTCACGCCAACTTTTTGGATAAAAAGATGATCGTGCAGGGCAAATCCTACCTGAGCGCAGGGCGTGGAAATTACCGCCCGATTAGGCGTAAAGCTCCCCATGTAGTGATGCGAAGTACCGCTTCTAGCGCGATCCCTAAGGACATTTTGCTGACCCCATGGGCTCTTTCAATAAAGGTAATCGGAATTTCAGCAACCGACCCCCCGCGCGAAATTGCTCTTCGAGTCATCTCGATCTGGAAGCAGTACCCCTCGCTCCGAATTGTTGAGATCTCCATCTTTTTCACGAGTGCAGCTGTGTAGATGCGAAACCCTGATGTTGTGTCCTTAACCCCTAAAGAAAGTAAAAGATTTGCATAGGTATTAGCAAATTTTGAAAGGTACTCGCGGAATTTGCTCCAATTAGCTATTTGCCCATCTTTAACCCATCTAGAGCCAATGAGTAAATCTGCATTTCCAATCCACTCCATCATTTTTTCAAGATCTTTCACTTGATGTGAACCATCGGCATCCATTTGAATGATGTAGGTATAACCTCGATCTATTGCTAGAGAAAAACCTGCGCGGTATGCGCTGCCCAAACCCTGCTTGCCTTCACGTTCGATTACTTCAATACCAAGTCCGCGCACAATCTGCGCAGTGCCATCAGGTGATCCATCATCGATAACAAGAACATCACAATCCAAAAGCTTTAGCGCACCAAGAATTTCGCCAATACTTTCAGCCTCGTTATAAGTAGGTATGACTACAAGTGAAGATTTCATGCTCGTGGATGCGCCTGCTTGAACGCTTTTTGTAAACGTTCAGTTGATACATGGGTATAGATCTGAGTTGTAGCTAAAGACGCATGCCCCAGGATTTCTTGCACAGTGCGCAAATCTGCGCCACCTTCTAATAGATGGGTTGCAGCTGAATGTCGCAGCGCGTGTGGGCCCATACGTTCGATTCCTTCTATTGCTTGCAAGGCGTTATAAACCACTGTGCGCACCGTACGTTGATCGATTCGCTTTCCGCGAGCACCAAGGAAAACTGCGTTACCAGACAAAGAGTTTTTGATTAAATCTCTTCCCTCTTTCAACCAAACATTCAGCGCCTTCATCGCAGGATTTCCCAAAGGAATAGTTCGCTCTTTGCTTCCTTTACCTAAAACTCTAATTGTTTGACGGTCGTAATCAATATCGCTCAAATCTAAACCGCACAGTTCGGCCACACGTGCACCAGTTGCATACAAGAGTTCGACCATGGCAACATCGCGCAATGAAATAGAAGTTTCTTCTTCAGAAGCTCTGGTTGCTAGTGAATCCATCGCGGTCTTTGCATCGGCAATATCTAGAACTTCGGGCAGGGTGCGATGCCCCTTAGGTGTTGCCAGAGTCCCGGCAACATCTTTAGCTAAATACTTGTTCTTAACCGCCCACTTTGTAAACAATCGAACCGAAACCGCTCTACGAGACAAAGTGGTTCGCGCTCCCCCTTTGACCTGCTGATTAGCAAGCCATGACCGCAGGTGCACCAGCTCTAACTGTGAAACATCAGTTACGCCAATCGTTTCAAGATGAGTGAGTAATGATTCAAGATCACCCAAATAGGCACGAATTGTGTGGACAGACAGTGAGCGTTCAACCTCTAAGTGGCGAGTAAAAGCCGAAATTAGCTTTTCAAAATTCTCGCTCACGCAAACAGTTTACTCGGGCTTACGTCCCTGACGCATTAAGCCGAAGGTCACGGCATCTTCTAAAGCCATAGCTGATGCGGCGATGACGTTTTCATGAACACCGACAGTGTTCCATTCACCCTTGCCGTCGCTGGTTTCAACCAAAACACGAGTGACAGCGCCAGTTCCAAG
This sequence comes from Candidatus Planktophila sp., assembly GCA_044346185.1. Lineage (GTDB taxonomy): Bacteria > Actinomycetota > Actinomycetes > Nanopelagicales > Nanopelagicaceae > Planktophila. Next base: position 471 of record JBIIZR010000071.1, on the reverse strand, counting down.
TCGACCTTCAAGAATACGCACCTTGTAATCTGTAAGTTCTAGCGTTGAAAGTTCTGGATACAAAGCTATCAAGCCGGTACGTAGCGCATTGTCGAAAGCGTTAACTGGACCATTTCCTTCACCACTGCAAGTGATTTCCTGTCCTCTTGCCGTAACGGTTACTTCAGCTTTTGTTGAAATTGTCTGATCAACTGCACGTTCAACAGATGTAACCCAGTGATTGATTGTGAAAAATGATGGGCGTTTCCCTGACATCTCTTCATGGACTAATAACTCAAATGAAGCATCTGCTGCTTCGAAAGTGAAGCCGCGAGATTCCATTTCCTTAACTCGGTCAACAATGTGACCAATAAGTTCCTTGTCTCCGCCTAGATCGACACCTAATTCTTGTGACTTAAGTTCAATTGATGCACGCCCGGCCATATCTGAAACAAGCATGCGCATGTCATTTCCAACAGATGATGGATCTTC
>JBIIZR010000030.1:0-8743 GCA_044346185.1 Candidatus Planktophila sp. | reverse complement strand
GTGGAAACGTTATTGGTGCAACTACAACTGCAATTGACCTCGGTGCAGCTACAGGAGGAACAACGGTTGGTGCAAAAATCCAAACCGAAGCAAGTCGAGCGGCAGCAGCAAGTTTTGTTTACGACCCTTCTAGCACTTATTCAACTTGGTGTGTTGGGCCAACGGTCTCTCCATATTATTTTTCGAGTGTCAAGGGAATCCAGTTAACCTTCCGAGGTGGAGTTACAGCTTGGGCTTTAACTGTTGGTCCAAACTCCTTTGTGATTGCGGGCCAATCAACCGGAAGTACTCCAACACTCACCGCTGTTCAAATTGCTGCATTTGAAGCGGCATTAGCAAAGGCAGCTGACGTCGCAAAAGCAAAAGCAGTTCTAACAACGTTAATTGCAGGCAACAAGCCAGCAAATGTTCAAGAGTTTGCCAATGCAGATTACAAAGTTAGAAATAGCAATGTTGCAGAAAAAGTCAGCGCAGCGATGATGAAGCTTTCAGTAGCTGATCGCGAAAACACTCAAAAAGTAAATGAGATAATTAATCTAGAGGATTTCCTTGATCGCATTTCGGTTGCGGATACACGATCAACCGTAAAATCAAGGGAGTTAACTTCACGAGGCTTACTCCCAGCAAGTAGCGTTTATAAGTATTCTGTTGTTCAGGGACTTGCCTCTTACCCAAGCGGAAGTTTGGATTCGATGGCAAAGATTGATGCGGCAATTAAGGAGCAGATCTTTAAGGCTGAAGCTCCTAAGCGTCGCTTGGCCGAGATTAAGGCCAAGATCGCAGCACGCAATAAGTAAGTTCTAAGGGAAAGGCAGGTTGGGTGAAGATGCCCAGCCTGCCTTTTGCTTTACCCTTGATAAATACTCTGCGGGGGCGTTGCGGTGGTTCACGGAAATCTTTCAGGCTGGTGGAGTTAAGTGGGCTCGTTGAACCATTCGAGGGGTTAAACGCGAGAAACAAAGAGCACAAAGTGAGGACATGAGATGAAGCGGGCGCTATTGATCGCAGGAGGCACTGTGGGGGGCCTCGGTGCGGTGTTAGCAATTACTCCGCCTCAATTGGGAACAACCAGTGCGATAAACATCGCCGGTGGGCCTACGGCGGGGCTAGGTGCAACATCAAGTGCGTCTGCTTCATCATCATCATCATCTTCTTTAAGTGCGGCGACCACAACAACAAAAGCGACCGCGACAAAAAGTGCAAAGCCTACTAAGAGTTCTGCTGCCGCGGGTGCAACAACTGCGCCTGCAACTCAAGCTCCGGCAACTAGTGCCGCTGCGACAACTTCAAAAACAAGTATTAATGGAACATTTACTGGTCCTTCAATCAATGTAAATTACGGAAATGTTCAAGTAAAGATCACAGTTGTAGATGGGCGAATCACTGATGCGGTGGCCGTTGTTGCTCCAAAGGGAAAGAATGATCGTTGGACAAACATGGCGGTACCGATTTTGAAGGCACAGACATTGGCGGCGCAGAGCGCAAATATTCAAGGCGCATCTGGTGCTTCATATACAAGTTACGGTTGGTATACATCGCTACAGGGAGCGCTCACACAGGCTGGCTTGTAAGGCGTGGGTACAGTGGGTGCATGAATCATCTGCGTAAACAGTTTCCTGTATGGGGAACGATTGTGGATGTGGATTGTTTTTCACAATCTGTCGGTGGCGCGCAATTAGATCGCGCAATGGAAACAGTGATTGCTTTTTGCGAAGATGTGGATCGGGATTTTTCAACATATAAAGATGGATCGTGGGTTTCGCGTGTGCGTCGCGGCGAAGTTGCGATTGCAGATTGCCCAGATGATGTGCGCGCCGTGTGGGATTTGTGTGCGGCGGCAAAAGATTTAAGCGATGGAGCTTTTGATCCGTGGGCCGTTGATGGTGGCTTTGATCCATCTGGGTTGGTTAAGGGATGGGCTGCAGATGTGGCTGCGGATATTTTGGTTGCCGCGGGCGTTGGGCATGTGCAGGTCAATGCCGCGGGCGATTTAGCTTTGCGCGGTGGGTGGTTTGATTCTGCTGCCGGCGTTGTTAAGCCGTGGTCGATTGGTGTTGTAAATCCCGATAACCGCGCTGAAATTGTGAAGGTTTATGAAATAACCGATGGTGCGATTGCGACATCCGGAACATATGAACGCGGTGCGCATATTCATGATCCGCTCAGTGGATTGATTGCAATTGGTGCGAAATCTGCAACGGTTGTTGGGCCTGAAGGCTGGCTGTGTGATGCGATGGCAACGGCGGTTATGGTGGGCGGGCAGGACGGTGCGCAATGGTTTGGGCAACCAGAACTTGTCGGGTATCAGGTTTTCGCAGTGGATCGACATGAGCAAAGTACCTGGAGCATCTAGGGTGAGGCCCATGAAAAGCAAGATTGCCGGCCTTGTAGTCATTGTTATTGGCTTTGTTTCATTCGGGTTGGCACCTGCTTATGCATTAGATGAACGTGTAATCGATGTTGTTGAAGTTACTTGGTCAGGTGCACCTGCACTGCGCGGAAATGCAAAAGCTGTTGCAGAGGTTATTAACACTGAAGTAAATGCTGATTGGAAAAAGTACACAACGATGCTTGGCGATGATGGCGCTCGCACAGTTTCATTTAAAGCCGGCAAAGTTTTGGATGGCCCAATTTCATTGGTATCTAAGATGTCTTGTACTGGTTTTCCAGCAGCTAGCTTTATGAGTTCAATTCGACCAGAGGCATATAAGCGTTTAGGAATTAGCGATTATTCAAATAGATATTTAGTTGTCCTCTCACCCCGTGCTGGGTGTGTGTGGTCGGGTAGAGCACAATTGGGTGGACCAAAAAGTAAAAGTGGCACATTGATTTTGCATGACAGCGAATCATCTTTTGTGATCACTCACGAATTAGGGCACACCTTTGGTTTAGGGCACTCTAACTTTTTGCGTTGTGATGACAAGGCAAGTGATGGACCGTGGGGTTCAAACTGCAAAGGTGTTGAATACGGTGGAACCATCGATGTCATGGGCAACCTCGAAACAAATTCACCGCTCAGCACGTATCACCAATGGCGAATGGGTTTGTTAGATGATTCGCAGATAAAGCAGGTATGGCAATCTGAAATAATTAATGTTGCACCCAGTGATTTTTCAAAAGGCATCAAGGCGATCTTTATTCGTGACGGAAAAGCTGGCTACTGGATCGAATATCGTCGAAAGACTGATGGTGTTGGATATAAGCCGGGCTTAGCGGTGTATCGATTAGATCCACCACCTGTGTCCGCGATTGTTTCTCCTAACCCCGAAGATGGTGCTGCAGGTGAGTTTTCATCAGTGCTGGGTAGTGATTTTTGGATGCTTAACCTAGATAACTACAGCTACAACACATCGGCAGCTGTCAGTGGATCAATGACGGGGCTGACTGCAAAGTTCTTTTCAGGAAATGTTTCTCTTAGCGCGGTTGCATCAGAAACTGGCGCGGTTGTAACAATTAGCAAGAAAGCAGATACAACGCCGCCTCCGGTGCCCAATGTGGTGCCAGTTGATCAATGGCGATCTCCCGGGATGGTGATTTTGAATTCGGGTGGTGAAGATGCAGACACTGCAATCGTTGGTTACGAAGGCCAGATCGATGGCAAAGTTGAAAGGTTAAAAGCATCAGATGTAGAGGGATGGGAACCAACATATTTAACTCCCTTTGTTGCGCCAAAGACTGTTTATCTACGAGATTTACCCGAAGGAAATTATGAGTTTGCAATGCGCGCCATTGATATTGTGGGCAACAAGAGTCAATGGTCGGTACTACAAAGAGTTGTTATAGATCGTGCTTATCCAGTTGTAACCAATGATTTTGCTTTAACCTCCATCGCAGCGGGTGAACTTTCCTTACGATGGAAGGGTGCAACTGATGTCGGCAGCGGAATTTGCGAGGCAAGTGTTGTCGATGAAGATGGTTTGATATTAGCCACAAGTTCAGAGAAGAATGCACCGGTACTCAAAGTTACAGCTGGCGCAAAACTAGTTGGAACTGCTCAAGTATTTGACTGCATTGGCAATGGTTTAACTGGTGATATCAGCATAGACAATACATTTGTCGCTGCAGAAAAAAGCTCAAAGAGTGGAAAATGGAGTTCGGCTGCTCTTACTTATGGGGCAGGTGCGATTCGTTGTGTTGGAAAGTGCAGCGCTTCGCTAACTGTTGCAGGTAAAAATGATGTTTTAGTAGGAACAGGTACCGCAACCGTATCTGTAGCTAATCGGACTGTTGCCACAATTGCAGATAGCAAGGTTGCAAAGCTCCGAGTTGGTGCAACAGTTGATGTCGGCACCAGTAAGAGAGTTGTGCGTATAAGTGGATCAAACTTTGTGTTGCTCGGCGTTTCCTCTGTGAAAACAACTATTGGCACACTTAAAGAAATTGATCGCGCACCTGCAGTCAATGATCCATCACTAGTTGTGCCAAAACAGGCCGCCTTAGCAAAGTTCGGTTTTCGCGCCGAGGATTTCAGCAACGAATGGTCTGTTTTGCCAATGACTAATGGAACAACTTTGCTTGATCCATCACTTGATCTTTGTAATGGCCTTTTTCCTTCGGAAAAGGATCGCCTCGAACGCCGTCAGGTAACGGCAACAAAGCCTGGATCCACTTTCTCATTTTTATCAACAGAGGTCGTGAAGTACTCATCGCCGGGTGCTGCGAGTGCTGCACAGAAAGAGCTCGTGAAAGTTTTGGCGCAGTGCCAGCTAGATAAGGGGTACAAGGACTCAACAGGAAAATTGATGCCACACGAGTTTAAAAAACTTCCTGTAGTTGCGACTGGAGTAGTTTCTGATGGCAATCGAGTGTTTGTTCACGCGGTTATCGACTCTGGCGATAGTGCGCAAACTTTGCTTGGTTTCTATCAATTCAATGGCGATATGTTCACGGGGCTTTATGTTTTAAATGCCAAGGGCTTTACCGAAGCTCAACTCACCAAATGGATGAAGGTCGCAGCAACTATGGGCCAAAGACTGCAGGGGAGGCCGTTTTAACTCTTCTTGTTTCTCTTTACATCACGATAGAAGTTTTCATGTTGCCCAATAGCGTGCCAAGTAATTACCTTTTTGTTACTTTGGAATGTATAGCCAAGCAACCAATCTTCGCTGCCTAGTTTGTACTTGAAAACATAAAGGTTAGATAAGTCTCCAACTTTTTGTTGCCCGGTTTGCGGGTTCTTCATAACAAGATCCATTGCATCGTGTAGAGCAACTAGTTGACGCTTTCCTAACTTCTTATAAAGTCGCAAAAAACGTGAGGTTTGATTCTCTGAATAAGCCACTTAGATCTCGCGGCGGGTGAAAGGTGTCTTGTCCTTTTCGGTTGCATCAAGTGAGGCAAGAGAATCAATAACAAAAGCGACAGGCAGATCTGGGTTATCGATACATGCTCGGCCCACTTGTGCCCAAAATTCAATCTGGCCAGCAATAGTGCGATGTTCAATCGCAGCTTCTTTCTTGGCGCGGTTGTAAAGGTCAGGTTCGATACGTACTGGCATGCTCATGATGGTACTTTACTACAAAAGTAGTAAAAGCAAAACATCTTACTGCTGTGGATTAGTTGGCTGTTAATCAGAAATGTGGGACGAGTCTCGGGAAACAGCATTCAGTTTTTCAACCTCTTCCTGTGTAAGTTCAACCACCTGAATGATCTCTTCTAATTGCGGCACAGTGCGTGCTGATGCAATGGGAACACTTACTGATGGTTGTAAACGTAACCAAGCAAGTGCGATCGCAGAAAGCGGAGCTCCATTGTGAGCGGCACTAACTTCATCCATGGCAGTTAGAACTGCGTAACCCTTATCGGTTGCATACTCGCGAGCACCAGCTGCGCGCTTTGAATCTACTTCTGTTACTCCTGGGCGATATTTTCCAGTAAGGAAACCACGAGCGATTCCGTAAAAAGGAATATTTGAAATACCAAGTGATTCAACCGCTGGGGCTAAATCTGTTTCGTATTTCTTCCTATCCACCAAGTTATATAAATCCTGAACTGCGATGTATGCCGGGATGTTGTTGTTCTCGCTATAGGCGATTGATTCGCGAAGGCGTGATGCGCTGAAGTTGCTGGCTGCGATGTAACGCACCTTTCCTTCGGCGATTAATTGGGCATATGCCCCAAGTGTTTCTTCTAGCGAAACAGTTTCATCATCTGCGTGGCTGTAATACAAATCGATGTAATCTGTTTGCAAACGGTTTAGAGATTCTTCGCAGGCAGCGAAAATGTTCTTTGCTGACAATCCTGGGCGAGTATCCATTTTTGAAACCTTGGTAGCGATCACCATCTCTGCGCGATTTCGGCGTGATTTCATCCAATTGCCGATCACTGTTTCGGATTCTCCGCCGACATGGCCTTCGACCCACTGGTTATACATATCTGCGGTGTCGATGAAGTTGCCACCATGGCTTTTGTAGGCATCCATTACTAGGTGGCTTTCAGCCTCAGTGGCATTTCCGCCAAAGATATTGCTGCCCAGACATAGTTCGTGAACAACAAGGTCGGATTCAGGGATAGTGATCATGGCTCCAGATTAAGGCACAATTAACACCATGGCGACTACAACTGGTGGATTTTCCAGCGAAGGTCTGGCGTTAGAGGCCAAGACATTGCAGTTGGAATCCTTGTCGCAAAAAGAGGCGATTGAAATCGGCGAGATCGCAATAGATATGGGTTTTGCACGCGGGTTAACGATTGCTGTCGAGGTTCGCTTGAAAGAGTGGATTGTTTTTCACGCATCGTTGCCTGGATCAACCCCAGAAAATGATTCATGGATTGCGAAAAAAGCTGCAGTTGTTTTAGCAACCGGTAATTCGACGATGTATGAACGCGTACTGGCAGAAGAACAAGGAATCGATTGGCATGCCATTAAGGGTTTGTCCGAAGATACACATGCGATTCATGGTGGCGGGTTGCCATTAAATGTTAAGGGAATGGGTTGTGTTGGAATTTTGTTGATTAGCGGTTTGCCACAGGTGCAGGATCATTTGTTAGGTGTTGATGTGTTGACTGAATTCTTGGCCCGCAAAGGCGAGCTGCAATGAGCATCTGGGTTTGCGGTGAAGTTCTGATTGATGTTTTGCCAACCGGACCTGTAGTTGGCGGAGGTCCTGCAAATACCGCCAAAGCGTTAGCGCGTTTGGGATATGACGTAGATTTTATTGATGGAATTTCAACTGATACTTACGGTGTTAGTGCCCGCAAAGAGTTAGAACATGACGGAGTTGGGCTTTCCTTGGCGTTAAGCAGTGACAAGCCAACATGCACGGCAACGGTTACTTTGGATGCTGCCGGTTCTGCTTCATATGAATTCTTAATCGATGGCACCGCAACCTTTGATTTCAATGCTTCCTGGCTGCCTGACCCAGAACTGTTAAAACCAAGTGTTTTACACATCGGAACGCTAGTAACCATTGTCGAACCAGCTTCAACGGTTTTACATGACTGGGCGGTTAAATGCGCCGAATTTGCACCTGTTGTATTCGATCCCAATGTGCGTTCATCAGTTGTGGGCGATCGCGACAAGTACCGTGCTGCAGTTGAAAAATGGGTTGAGATAGCAAGTGTTGTAAAGCTTTCCGATGATGATATTTCTTGGTTGTACCCAGCTGAATCCGCCGATGAGGTTGCAAACCGTTGGTTAGCAGGCGGTGCATCATTGGTCGTTGTTACCCGGGGTGCTCAGGGAATTATTGGTTATACCCAAAACGGCTTCGAAGAAGTTGCTGGCGCAAAGGTAACTGTGGTTGACACCGTTGGTGCAGGTGACACAGTCGGTGCGATTCTGGTCGAAGGCATCATTAAGCACTCAGTTATTGGTTTACAAGGAGAAGTTCTAAATGCCGTTCTACATCGCGCAGTGATTGCTGCCGGAATTACCGTTTCACGTGCTGGTGCTCAACCTCCACGATTGCACGAACTAGTAGAAGCGTTGGATGCCTAATGCAATTTATTGATGATGCAGAGTTTCAGATCGCAATCGATGATGACAACGGAGCAAGAATCACTTCGCTCAAATGGCGAGAAAATGAATTTGCTGTTCCTTTCCGTGGACAGGTTCATACATCGGGCTGGTATTCGATGGCCCCGTGGGCTGGGCGAATCAAAGAGGGCTTGATTACAAATAGTGCGGGGCAACAGATTCAGCTGCCAGCAACTATTGATCCCCCACATGCGTTGCATGGTTTTGGGCTTATATCTTCTTGGCAAGAAATCGGTCCAGGACGTTCACTGCTACATCTGCCATCACCATATGGCGATGCAACGGTTGAACAAAAGTTCGAAGTTCTAGATGATGCGATTCGTTGGTCCCTGGAATATGAGCCAAATGGCTGTGATTTGCCTGCCTGGCTTGGCTTTCATCCATGGTTTGCCCGCGACCTAGAACGTGGTGGCAGTGCTGAAATTGAATTTGATGCAACGGAGATGTTGATCCGTGGCAGTGATGGAATTCCAACCGGAAAGCGCAGTGCGCCAACACAGCCACCTTGGGATGATGCATTCACCGGCATTAAAGGAACCCCTGCCGTTGTTTGGGAAGATGTGGCACGTATTTCAATTGAATGTGATGCGCCATGGTGGGTTGTTTATAGCGAAGATTCAGATGGCGTTTGTATCGAACCACAGACCGCACCACCTGATGCTCAAAATTTAGGAATTACTGGCGAGAACTACATCGAAGCTTTGTTCGTATTTGAATCTCTTGAATAAGATGCTCGCATGATTAATCGCGACCGTTTAGCTGCCC
>JBIIZR010000004.1:0-28098 GCA_044346185.1 Candidatus Planktophila sp. | reverse complement strand
ACTTTGGTGGTGGCAAATCTGGCGTATACAACTTTGTCGATAACCAATGGCATAACCAGCTTCGCCATCGCAGAATTGTTGTACGCGGAAGTAAAGGTGAAATCGTTGATGATTCGGTAAAGCGCCTTATTGATGGACCTGCAATAACGACTTCAAGAATTGAGCGAATGCAGTTGGGTTACGACTTGAATCTAGCTGGATACGACACAGAACATCTTTCTTGCGATGGCAAAGTTGTTTTCACAAACCCATTTAAGGGTCTTCGGTTTATGGATGAGGAAATCGCAATTGCACAACTGATGGTGCAAATGGCTGATTGGATTGCAGGAAGCGCCGAAGCGCCATATCCCCTTAGTGAGGGATGCCAAGACCAATTAGTTTCACTTGCAATCGAAGAATCGATTGCCTCTGAAAGAAGCATCACAACTCAAAAACAAGCTTGGGCTGATTAATTCTTACTTTAGATCGAAGCGATCTGCGTTCATCACCTTGGTCCATGCAGCAACAAAGTCTTTAACAAACTTTTCCTTGTTATCACTTTGTGCATAGACCTCTGAATATGAGCGAAGAATCGAGTTTGAACCAAAGACTAGATCTACGCGAGTTGCGGTCCAATCAACAGCACCGGTCTTGCGATCGCGGATGTTGTAGAGGTTCTCCCCTGTTGGCTCCCATACGTATTTCATGTCGGTCAGGTTTACAAAGAAGTCAGTTGTAAGTGCGCCAACATTCTTTGTAAATACACCGTGTGATGTACCTGCGTGGTTAGTACCAAGCACGCGCATTCCACCCATTAATACCGTCATTTCAGGTGCGGTTAAGCCCATCAACTGAGCGCGATCTAGAAGTAGCTCCTCTGGAGAAACTGCGTAAACCTTCTTGACCCAGTTACGGAAACCATCATGAATTGGTTCTAAGACCTTGTAACTGTTTACATCGGTCTGCTCTTGCGTTGCATCACCGCGACCTGGAGCAAATGGAACAGCGATCTTGACTCCGGCAGCAGCTGCAGCCTTTTCAACTCCGATGTTTCCGGCCAAAACAATTACATCAGCAATGCTTGCGCCAGTTTCCTTTGCAATTGGCTCAAGAACAGCCAGAACCTTGTTCAAACGTGCAGGTTCATTACCTTCCCAGTTGCGAGCAGGCTCTAGACGAATACGGGAACCATTTGCACCGCCGCGAAGATCTGATCCGCGGAATGTGCGAGCGCTATCCCAAGCAGTTGCAACTAGCTCTGATACAGATAGACCAGTTGCTTCGATCTTTGCTTTGACAGCCGCAACATCATAAGAAGTTGTGCCTGCAGGAATTGGATCCTGCCAAATCAAATCTTCTTGCGGAACATCTGGCCCGATGTAACGAATCTTTGGACCCATGTCGCGGTGAGTTAACTTAAACCAAGCACGCGCAAATGCATCATCTAGTAGCGCTGGATTTTCATGGTACTTCTTTGAAATTTCAAGGTAAATAGGATCCTTGATCATCGCCATGTCTGCATCAGTCATCATTGGGTTGTAACGAATCGATGAATCTTCTACATCTACTGGCTTATCAGCTTCAGCAATATTTGTTGGCTCCCACTGATGCGCGCCAGCTGGAGACTTTACGAGTGCCCAATCGTGCTTAAACAACATTTCGAAGTAACCGGCATCCCACTTTGTTGGCTCGGTTGTCCACGCACCTTCAATTCCACTTGTAACTGTGTTGCGACCTACGCCGCGCTTGGTGTGATTATTCCAACCAAGACCTTGTTCAAAAATATCTGCAGCCTCTGGAGCTGGTCCTAGTAATGCTGCATTTCCATTTCCGTGGGCTTTACCAACGGTGTGGCCACCTGCAGTTAGTGCGACGGTTTCTTCGTCATTCATCGCCATACGTGCAAAAGTTTCGCGTACATGTAGGGCGGTTAGCAATGGATTTGAAACTCCGTTGATGCCTTCTGGGTTTACATAAATCAATCCCATCTGAACAGCCGCTAATGGATTTTCTAGAGATGCTGCATCCGTGGTGTCTGCATAACGCTCATCACTTGCCATCATTAGTTCAGCCTCTGGACCCCAGTAGATATCTTTCTCTGGATGCCAAACATCTTCACGTCCGAAAGCAAAACCAAATGTCTTTAGCCCCATGCTCTCGTAAGCAATAGTTCCTGCCAAAATAAATAGATCGGCCCAGCTGAGTTTGTTTCCGTACTTTTGCTTGATCGGCCACAGCAAACGACGGGCCTTATCAAGATTGCCGTTATCTGGCCATGAGTTAAGAGGTGCGAATCTAAAGCTTCCGGTACCTGCTCCGCCGCGTCCATCAGCTACTCGGTATGTACCTGCTGAATGCCACGCCATACGAATCATTAATCCGCCGTAGTGACCCCAATCAGCTGGCCACCACTCTTGCGTCTGTGTCATAAATTGGTGCAAATCTTTTTTCAATGATGCAACATCGAGAGACTTAACTTCTTCGCGGTAATCGAAATCTTCGCCAAGCGGATTACTCTTGCGATCGTGTTGATGCAAGATGTCTAGGTTCAGGGCATTTGGATATAAATAAGTATTTGTCTCGGCTCCGTGAGTGATGGCACCGTGAGCTACTGGGCACTTTGCGTCCATGATTCTCCCTGTTTGTTAAATCTAATTGTGCTCATTATGGATGTAGCGGTGATGCCCTGCAAATTAAAAGAGATAGGCTACTTTTATGACAAGAACCCTAAAAAAGTGGAGCGCTAAAGATGCTGCTGCATGCATCATCACCCCCTCTGATTTAGACCACAAATCCAGTCGCGGTGTATTGGGTCTAATAACTGGTTCTGCGCAGTATCCAGGTGCGGCAGTTTTAACTACTGCTGCAGCATCTGCAACTGGTGTTGGCATGGTTCGTTTTCATAGCTCATCTGGTCTTGCACATTTGGTTTTGCATTCGACACCTTCGGCAGTTGTTCAACCAGGAAAAGTTGCTGCTTGGGTTGTCGGCAGCGGAATCAATGCGAAGAAGTACTCCGATTTCACAACGTGGTTACGCCACCGCTGGTTCAAATTAGTTCGCTTGCAATCGGTGCCAACAATCTTGGATGCCGGAGCTCTGCATCTAGCAGGATCACTAGAGCAGCCAACAGTTATTACTCCTCATAGCGGCGAACTAGCAGCGTTGTTAACTGCTCGTGGGGTAAAAGTAACGGCTGAAGCTATAGAAGGAGACCCTAAGAAATGGGTTCAAAATGCCGCAGACACTTTGGGAGTAACAGTTTTGCTCAAGGGATCAACAACATTTGTTGCAAATGACGAAGTTTTGATTCAGTTACCAGTTGCAACTCCTTGGCTTGCAACAGCAGGGAGCGGCGATGTTTTGGCCGGAATCATGGGGGCACTAGTTGCAACCAATGCGATTGAAATCCTTAATGATTACAACCATCTGGCCTATGTTGCGGCCTCTGCTGCTTTTATTCAGAATCAGGCAGCGGTTCGCGCTTCAGTAGGTGCTCCTATCAACGCTGAAGCAATCATCACTGCAATTCCTGAAACTTTGGCGAAGTTACTTAGGCGATAGTTGCTTGGCTTTTTTTTGAGGGGCTAACTCTCAATCAATCAGAAAACCCTTCACTAAAAAGTTACTGCGCGTAACCTTGCAGGTATGAGTGATCGGGTATTGGTAATCATTGACGATCCTTTCGAGCTGTCCAGCGTTGGCGCAGCGCTAAGAATGCATGGCGTAGAAGTCGTTGCAGAAGCTCGTAAGAAAAGCACGGCAATTAATTTATTTAGAAGTTTGCAGCCCAATGTCTTGCTGATAGATATGCATAAGAGCCAAGAACATTCAGTTGATATTGCCCATGCAATCCGTAAAGAAGCTGCGGGTATCGGTGTCGTAATTCTGGTTCCGTGTGCAGATATGAGATTGATTGGCGAAGAACTTGCGCAAATGCCAGCGGGAACATTGCTAGTTCTTAAAGATTCTCTCAGCAATTTAACGGCGCTATGCGACGTTATATCTGCTTCACGTGTTTTCGAACCAGGTCAAAAAGTAGCCTGGGTAAATGGTGGAATAACTCTGAGCGATAAACAGTCGCATGGACTTATGTCATCTTTGTCAGATATTCAGATTCAAACACTTCGATACGCAGCTGATGGATTAACTAACGCCGAGATCGGGCGTTTACGTTTTGTGAGTGAAAAAGCCATAGAACAGGTGTTATCTCGAGTCGCTATTGCATTAAATATTCAGCCGGATCACAGAAAAAATATGAGAGTTCAGCTAGTTAATGAGTTTCATAAATGGATTGGCGCGCCTACTCACTAAGAGAAAGCATCTATCCTGCTTCGCAGGTAAAGTTCGCCTCTATGGAGATCGAGCAAATTCGCAGTCGTTGGAATGATGTGCTCGATACCCTTGAAGCTCACAATCGAATCGCTTGGATCGCCTACTTTGATGCGCGTCTTATTAGCTTTGAAAATGGGGTTCTGACAGTTGATTTTTCGGATAGTCGCAAATTTGCAACATCGCACGAGTATTCAGAAACCCGTCCAAACCTCAAGGCTGCACTGATATCAGCTGTTAACGAGGTACTTGGCTTAACAGTAGATATCAGGGAACAATGAAAATAAAAGTATTTCTTCTAGGTATCGCTTTGATCGTCGGAGTTGCAGGTGCCCCGCAATCTGCTGCAGTTACCTCAGTATTAAGCTTGCAAGTACGACAAACACCCAGTGCGTCTGAAACTCTCTTAACTATGTACGGAAATTTAAAACCAAATAAGTCCGGAACAACAGTAAAGATACAAGTTGATACAAATGGAAAGTGGACAACCACACGATTTGCCACGAAAGTTACAAAAGTAGGAACGTGGAAAGTTACCGCTCTTGCTACCGCACTTGATGCTCAGGTTCGCTATCGTGCATTAGCTGTCGTCAATGGACAGAGTTTGTACTCGCCTATTCGCGCAATTACGGTGAAACATTTGCCTGAACTTTCAAATGCTGATCCAGCTCAGTTCATAGACTTAAAGGGCCCGGGCGGTCGCATTCATGGCACTGACGTTAGTCGCTGGCAACATCCCAATGACAAGCCAATTGATTTTGTAAAAAAGTATGAAGCGGGAATGCGATTTGTTTTCATCAAGGCTTCGGATACTCGAGACAAAGCAGATCGTCTAGCAGTCAAATACGCAGCTATGGATCATCATGCAGCACAAGCTGCGGGGCTGTACACAGGTTTTTACCATTACGCCGTTTTGCCTGATGTGACGACGCCAGAAGAAATTAAACAGGATGCATTAGCCCAAGCACAAAAGGTTGTGTGGCGATTGGCCTCTATGGGTGGATATTCAGATAGAGACTTGCCTTATGCATTGGATCTGGAAAACAAGTGTGTTCGCTACTCATCGACTGGTGCATGTCAAAAGAATGCAACCCGAAGTGCCGTGACTTTGTGGGCACTTACCTTTCTAGCATCCCTTAAGGAAAAAACCGGCCGAACACCATTCTTGTATTCATATCCAAGTTTTCTAGAAGGCTCGATGATTCGATCTAAAGAGTTAGCTCAATATCCGTTGTGGCTTGCTCAATATGGAATTGATCCTGCAAATCCAATTAATCAGCCAGGTGTGAAGCCAGGAGGTTGCTTTGTGCACTCTTGGACGGGTGCAAACTGTGATTCGCAATGGACTGTTTGGCAGTACTCATCATGTGGAATTGCTCCAAAGTATGGTGTTCCGGGAAATAGATTGGACTTGAATGTTTTCCGCGGGACGCCTTCATCATTTTTGGAGCTAGTTGAAGGTGTTTGGAAGCCAACTTTGGTTGATTTGATGCCACAACAAGAAGCAACAACTATGACCCTTGTTACTCAAACATCAACCACGACTAATAAACCAGTCATATTTAGAATCTCAGTAGTTCGACCAACTGGTTTGCCTACTGTAACCGGTGATGTGAAGTTTGTTTTTGATAAATCAACGACACCTGAAGTCAAGCCAACACAGCGTATTTTGCGTGAGACAAGTGGTGCATGGACTCTGGAACTAAGAGGTGTCCCTGCCGGAAGTTTTAAAGGAAAAATTATCTTTGAAGATGTTTCTGGAACTCACGCGGTTTCAAGTGTTGATGTCAGTTTTGATGTTGTGCAAGGTCCAACACCATCACCAAAGCCAACACCTTCACCTACTGCAACAAAGAAGCCAACTACAGATAGCTGCAGAGGTCAGATTAAGAATTAGCCTCGAGGAGCTCATCTAGCGCTGCTAATTCGCGATCGACAAGTTCTTCATAAGCAGCTACTGAAACTTTGCGTTCTTTAGCGCTCCAGCCAAGAACAGGTGCAATGAGGGCTCCTACTTCATCGGCAAGGTGAACACCATGACCTTCGGCCTCGAAAGCCAAACGGGTACGACGTGAAATCACATCATCAACTGTTCGTGCACCTTCATGGGACGCTGCATACACAATTTCTGCCTTGATATACGGAAGTTCTGCATCTAATTTCTTGGCAAGCTTTGGTTCGTTGGCAATGATCTCAAGAATTTCGCTGATCAATGAGCCATAGCGGTTAAGAAGATGTGTAACAGTTTCAACATCTAATCCGGATTCTTGGGCAATACGCTCTTTTTGTTGCTCAAGAGCAAAATATCCATCTGCTCCAACTAGAGGCAACTTCTCTGTCACTGAATCTTGAGTAATGCGGCGGAGTTCGATAACCGCACGATCTACAGCATCCTTACCCATGACTCGATATGTTGTGTACTTTCCGCCGGCGATAGAAACAAAGCCAGGCGCAGGGCGATCGACTGTGTGTTCACGCGAAAGTTTTGTGGTTGTCGCGCTCTTGATATTTGCAACTAGTGGGCGCAATCCGGCATAGATACCAATAATTTCTTCGGCCTTTAACTTTGGCTCCAAAACTCTGTTGGCTTGGTCCAGGATGTATTGAACATCCTCACGTGATGCGTAAGGCTCTGCGCGATCACCATCGTATGGAGTATCTGTAGTACCGACGATCCACTTATCTCCCCATGGAATTAAGAACAGAACTGAGACCGCTGTTTTTAAAATGATTCCTGCATCAGATTTGATGGCAGAACCTGGCAGCACAATATGAACACCTTTGCTCATCGTTACGTGGTATCCAGGAGTTAATTCAAATTTTTCATGTAGCTCATCGCTCCAGATACCTGCGCACATAATTGTGGCTCCGGCTTTGATTGCAATCTTATTTCCAGACTCCAGATCGCGAGCATTTACTCCGACAACACGTTTTCCTTCGCGAATTAATGATTCTGCAGCAACTCGAGTTGCAACAATTGCTCCATGGCGAGCAGCGGTACGAGCTACTGACATTGTGTGTCTTGCATCATCTACTTGGGCATCAAAATACTTGATTGCGCCGGTCACAATGTCATGGCGCAATGATGGTGCAATTTCATTAATCTGTCTTTGGCTTAAGTGCTTGTGCCATGGCAAGGCGCGCTGAAAACCACGAAGTGCGTCATACAGTGCAAGTCCTGCACCAACGTAAGTACGTTCCTTTAATTTTTCAGTGAGTGGAAAAAGAAATCCGACTGGCTTTACAAGATGTGGGCATAGCGTCGCAACCATTAACTCGCGCTCATGTAATGCTTCACGAACAAGTTTGAAATCGTACTGTTCTAGATATCGAAGACCGCCATGGATTAACTTGCTGGATCTACTTGAAGTTCCAGATGCGATGTCTTGAGAATCAATCAGGGCAACCTTTAGCCCGCGAGATGCAGCATCAAGGGCTGCACCAACGCCTGTTACTCCCCCGCCAATAACCAGAATGTCGAATTGCTCAGTGGCTAATTGCGAAATGGCGGATTCACGCTGGTCTGGGCCGAGCTGCGACAAGAACATATGTGTTGAATCTCCGTTACGACTGAGTACGCTAAGCCTAACTTACAGCGAGAGGTTTTGTGCATCGTGGCTTACATCGGCAGCTTGGATCAAGGAACCAGCAGTACTCGATTTATGATTTTTGATCACTCAGGTCAGGTTGTTGGACAACATCAATTAGAACATCGCCAGATACTGCCTCAGGCCGGTTGGGTTGAACACGATGCCACTGAGATTTGGGAGCGAGCGCAAGAGGTAATCACAGGTGCACTCAAGCAAGCCAACATCTTGGGCTCAGATTTAGCGGCAATTGGCTTAACAAATCAACGCGAAACCACTGTTGTTTGGGATGTAACGACAGGTCAGCCACTGAGCAACGCCATCGTGTGGCAGGACACCCGTACGACAGAATTCTTAGCAACACTTACCCAAGAGCAGCAAAGCGCAATCCGCCATAAAACTGGCTTAACGATCGCCCCCTACTTTGCAGGTAGCAAAATGAATTGGTTCCTAACCAATGTCCCTGCAGCTAGCCATGAAAATGCACGCTTTGGAACCATCGATGCTTGGTTGCTCTGGAATCTGTCGGGTGGCGTTCGCGGCGGTGTTCACGCAACTGATGTCACTAACGCAAGTAGAACTCTTTTGATGAACCTTGAAACCCTTGATTGGGATCAGGAACTGCTTTCAATTTTTGGTGTTTCACGCACAGCACTTCCGGCAATCAAATCCTCTTCTGAAGTTTATGCAATGACCGATCCGCATGGACCATTTGGAACAGCTATTCCTATTGCAGGAATTCTGGGCGATCAACAAGCAGCAATGGTTGGCCAAGTCTGTTTTGACCGCGGGGAATCAAAAACAACTTACGGTACCGGAAACTTTGCGCTGTTAAATACCGGAACAGAAATTGTTCGTTCTAAAAATGGTTTGTTGACAACGGTATGTTTCAAACTTGGCGATCAGCCTGCGCACTATGCCCTAGAAGGTTCAGTTGCAGTAACCGGTTCTGCGATTCAGTGGTTGCGAGATCAATTAGGAATTATTTCGAATGCAGCAGAAACTGAAAGCTTGGCCTCGTCTGTTACAGATACTGCTGGTGTGTACTTTGTTCCAGCTTTTTCTGGACTATTTGCTCCCTATTGGCGCAGCGATGCCCGCGGAGTAATTGTTGGTTTAACCCGCGCAGCAACTAAAGCGCACCTTGCCCGCGCGGCGCTAGAGGCAATTTGCTATCAAACTCGCGATGTGATGGATGCGATGGTTGCCGATAGTGGTGTGCCAATGAAAGAAATGCGAGTTGATGGAGGCATCACTGCTAACTCGCTTTGTATGCAGATGCAAGCAGATGTTATGGGAATCGATATCACGCGCCCATTAATTGGTGAAACAACCGCACTAGGTGCGGCATATGCGGCAGGTCTTGCGGTCGGCTTCTGGTCTTCAACTGATGAAGTGAGAAAACAGTGGCAGCAATCAAGACGTTGGAGTGCGACAAGTACTGAGCAACAACGCACCGCCGGTTATGCAGGATGGAAAAAAGCGGTCGAGCGCACCTTAAATTGGATTGATTAAGCTTTAGTAATTTCGATTAAGAACGCATTTGCTGGCGCAAGTATTGGCGCAGTGACACCAATTGAAGCAAGAACTGAACCTGAAAGAGTTATTCCGCTCATCCATTCAGGTGGAGTAATCAACATAAAGCGTGGCTTGCCCGCAGGAAACACCGCTTTGATTGTGTACGTGGCGGATTGATCTAAGCCAGGAAATTTCAAAGGTGATGGATGAATTGCAACTGTTGGTGTCAACTGAACGTAAGCAAAGATTGCTCGCGATTGATCATGCGCGGTTACTCCATGTAAATAAGCATGAGTTTCGGGATAATCAACTCGCACCATTTTTCCTGAATGCAAATGCGCACGATTGTCCTTGTAATACTTGGCCCACGTGGCCAAATGCTTTCGCTCCTCGGCGGTTGCTTCGGTGATATTCCATTCGATTCCGGCATGACCAAAAAGCGCCGTTGTTGCGCGCATTGATAGTTCTAGAGTTCGGCCGGTTTGATGTCCATGAGTGGGCCCAATGTGTGTACCAAGAAGCTCTGGTGCGATCACTTGCGCCGTCCAACGCTGAATTGTTTGACGTTCTAATGCATCGTTGTTATCACTAGTCCAAAAGCGATCGACTAAATCAATAATTCCAAGATCAATTCGGGCACCACCTGATGCACACGATTCGATCTCTAGGGCTGTGTGACGCTTTTTTAACTCAGCAAACAAACGATAAATCGCTTGTGTTTGGCGATGAACGCCTGCCTGACCAAGGTGACCAGCATCAACCAGAACTCGATTGTGGTCCCACTTTATGTAAGCAATATTGTGCGCCGAAAGAATTGCTGAAGTTTGCTCAAGTACATGATTAAAAGCACCTTCGTGGCCTAGATCTAGAACTAACTGATGTCTCCACAGCGGCGGAACTCGGTCACCTTCATGCAAAATCCATTCAGGATGTGTGCGATAAAGATCTGAATCGGGGTTAACCATTTCGCCCTCAAACCAAAGGCCGAATTCGATTCCCTTTTCATTGATGTATTTAATGATGGGCGACAAACCATTAGGCCACACCGCGGGATCGATAACCCAGTCACCTAAACCCGCACGATCATCTCGGCGTGAATGGAACCAGCCGTCATCTAGAACAACTCGCTCGATACCAATTTCAGCTGCAACATCGATCAGTGCTTTGATTTTCACTTCATTGTGATCAAAATACAACGCTTCCCACATGTTAAGCGTTAGTGGGCGGGGGCGTTTTGGATGCATAGGACGAGCACGTAAGTGTGAATGGTATGAAGCGCTAACACCATCTAAACCTTGCGAAGAGAAAACAGAAACCAAAGCCGGAGCGTCGTAACTTTCACCCGCAGCAAGAGTTAACTCGCCAGGAAGCAATAATTCGCCGGCTCCGATTGACACTGAACCATCAAAGAGTTTTTCAACTAAGTAATGTGAATTTCCGCTCCAGGCAATACTTATCGCCCAAGCATTTCCGAATTGAAATGATGTTTGAGGCGTCAGTGCAATATCTGCGATTGAAAAATTGTGACCGCTGCGGCCTTCACGAGATTCACGAACCCATGTGCCAGTAGCAATATCTTTTCTTTGAGGATTTCTCTCGTTTGACCAACGACCGGCAAAATCTAGAGTTTGAGTTGCCTCTTTTGGCAACGGTAGCCAATGAATGTATTCATTCAGGGTGTAATCAGTTGAGCCAATGTTTTTTACTGAACTCTTTTGTGTTAAGACGCCGTATTTATCTAAATCAAAACTGATAACAACTTCTAGTTCGGCATGGAAATCTCGAAAAGTTACGGTGACGTGATTAGCGTTATGATGAAAATCTGTTACTTCAAATTTAGTCGACCACGCTTTTCCTGATCGATGTCCAGACAAGGTAGGACGTCCTAAAAATCCACGAGAACTTTCGCGCATAATTCCTGGGAATTGTGGAACATCCCACGAACTATTTGCAATCGATGGGCGAATTGCCGTTTGTACAGATGCAAGCTCACCGTGCAGCGGTGCTCCCCAATGTTGAATGATGAGGGCTCCACCTACAACTTCTAGTAACAAGGCAGAGGAAGGGGCGCTCAATAGTGCAGATTGCTTGCTCACAAAGGTAGAGTAACGACACTATGAGCGAGAGTAAAAAACTTAACGCTGGCGTCACAAGAAATGATCGCCAAATGGCTGATGGGCGAACCATTCGTTATTACGACACCGCCGGGCAAGCGCGCAACGCTCAAGATTCTCGCCCACAAGAGGAACAGCCCGGAATAGGTGAGCTCCGCTTAGATCCATTGGTTAACGAATGGATTGCAATGGCCGCCCACCGTCAAGGAAGAATTTTTCTTCCTCCAAAAGAATTATGTCCTTTATGCCCCACGACAGGTGAGCTTCTAACAGAGATTCCGGAATCAGATTTTGAAGTTGTTGTCTTTGATAACCGATCTCCATCACTGCGTCCCCCAGTCGGTGACTGGGCGTTACCTGACATTGTGGGACCAGATACGGATTTAGGTACAGCTGCTGGAAAATGTGAAGTAATTTGTTTTACGGCAGAACATGGCAATGCATTCAAGGATTTATCTGCCCAACGTGTTCGAGTTCTGCTGGAAGCATGGATAGATAGAACTGCAGAGTTGTCAAAGGAAAGTTTTATTCAGCATATTGCACCATTTGAAAATCGTGGTGAAGAAATCGGTGTGACGCTATCTCATCCACATGGACAGATTTATGCTTATTCGTATTTGCCTCCTCGCGTAGAGAAGATGTTGGCCGCAGCTGGCAAGTACAAGCAGGAAAATGGCAAGGTTCTTTTCGATGAAGTTGTGGCACGCGAGCTTTTAGATGAAGAGCGAATCGTTGCACGCAATGACAGATGGGTCGCATATGTTCCATACGCTGCTCGCTATCCATTTGAAATTCATGTAACTCCACTTAATCCTGTGGCAGATTTGACTGAACTTACTGAATCAGATCGTGAGGCGTTTCCTGAAATTGCACTTGAAGTAACACGTCGACTAGATGGTGTCTTTGGAATTGAAATGGCCTATATCGCCGCTTGGCATCAAGCGCCTGTTCGTGTTGGAAGAGATCTGCTTCGATTACATTGGCAGATCACTAGCGTTAGGCGTGCACCTGGAAAGCTAAAGTATTTAGCGGGTTCCGAATCGGCCATGGGAGCTTTTATTATGGATATGCGCCCAGAGCAATCTGCTGCGCAGCTTCGTGAAGTAGTTTTGTAATGCGTATATTGGTAACAGGTGGAACTGGATACATCGGAGCTACCGCAGTTGAAGTTCTATTAGGCAAAGGCTTTGATGTTTCAATCCTTGATGACTGCAGCATGGGTCATGTTGACACCGTGCCAGCCGGTGTGCGTTTCGTTGAAGGCTCTCTTTTAAACGCAGCTCAAGTTGCAGATGCCCTTTCGGGTTGTGAAGCGGTTATGCATTTTGCTGGTAAATCACTTGTTGGAGAATCAGTTGAAAAGCCTGACTTGTATCAATCAGTAAATGTTGATGGGACTCGGATTCTGCTCGATCAGATGCGCAAACAATCAATTACAAAGATTGTCTTTTCATCTTCTGCGGCAACGTACGGAGAGCCAAAGGTAGTTCCTATTCTTGAAACAGCAGAAACGGTTCCAACAAACCCATACGGTGCAACCAAGTTGGCTATTGATCACATGATTACCGAAGAGGCAAACAAGCATGGAATTTCGGCCGCATCGCTTCGTTACTTCAATGTTGCAGGTGCTCTTAAAGCAGAACGTGGTTGGCTTGCAGAGCGCCATAACCCAGAAACTCATTTGATCCCAAATGTTTTGCGCAGCACCCAAGCTAATCCGGTCAAGATATTTGGTACAGATTGGCCCACCGCAGATGGCACATGTGTTCGAGACTACGTGCATGTAATCGACTTAATTGACGCGCACGTTAAGGCTTTGAACTCATTGGGAAAACCTGGACATGAGATTTACAATTTAGGTAGCGGCTCAGGGTATTCAGTTCGTGAAGTTGTTAAAGCGGCAAGTGATGCAATTGGGCATCAAATTCCTTTTGTAGATTCTCCCCGCCGAGCCGGTGATCCTGCCGTACTGATTGCCGATATTTCTAAAGCTAAGAAGCAGTTGGATTGGGCTCCAACTCGTGACATGACAACTATGGTCGCCGATACTCTAAATTCAATGGCGTAACCATGAGTCAGATTGAAAAGAAATTTCTAGAAACTTTTGGCGAGGAACCAGATTTGGTTGCCGCCGCACCTGGTCGAGTTAACCTCATCGGTGAACACATTGATTACAGCGATGGTTTTGTCTTGCCATTTGCAATCAAAGATCGAACTTTAGTTGCGGCTAGAAAACGTAATGACTCAACGGTTCGCATTGCATCTGCGCAAAGGCGTAACAAGATTGTGACAGTTGATATCAATCAGATGAAACCAGGATTAAAGGGCGAATGGGAGCGTTACGCGCTCGGAGTGCTTTGGGCTATGGGCATCAAAGAAGGCGTAGATTTGTTGATCGATGGCAATGTGCCACTTGGCGCCGGCTTATCCTCATCGGCAGCGCTCGAATGCTCTGTTGCAACGGCCATGAATCACTTGTTTGATCTGGGATTTAATCTTGAAGAGTTGGCACGCCTTACCCAAAAAGCAGAGAATCAATATGTCGGAGTTCCTTGCGGCATTATGGATCAATCTGTTTCTTTGATGGCAACTCAGGGTTCTGCTTTATTGCTCGATTGCCGTGACTTGAGTACCAAGAACATTCCCTTTGATGTCGCATCAAAGGGGTTAGAGCTCTTGATTATTGATACCCAAGCACACCACGCATTAACTGACGGAGGTTACGCAGAACGTCGTGCCTCATGCGAATCAGTGGTTGTAAAGCTGGGAATTAAATCTTTGCGAGAACTTTCGTTGGAGCATTTAGAGAACTCGCGAGCCTTGCTTACTGAAACAGAATTTGTACGGGCACGACATGCAGTAACTGAAATGAAGCGGGTCCTTGAATGTGTTGATGCATTGAGTAACTCTGACTTTGAAAAGGTTGGCCATTTGATTAATCAATCCCACGCATCTTTGCGTGATGATTACACCGTATCTTGCCCTGAACTAGATACGGCGGTCGAGGCTGCTTTGTCTGCAGGTGCTTTGGGATCTCGCATGGTTGGCGGTGGGTTTGGTGGAAGTGCCATCGCCTTGATTCAAGCGAGTAAAACTATCGAGACTATTAAGATGATTGAAAAAGCATTTTCTATAAAAAGATTTAAAGCTCCGCGCTTTTTTACCTCATTGCCAAGTCAAGGCGCAGAGCTGCTTTCGCGTCGTTGATTACAACGGGGTGATTGAAAGAACTTCTACCCCACCAATTGCACCCAAAACATTCAGTAGATCGGTTGGATCATTTCCGGGCACCGCAACAGTGATGTCATCGTAACCACGACCATCTTCTGATTTCACTACTGCGAGCGCACGGATATCTCCACCCGCTGCGCCAATTGCAGAAGCTAAAAGCCCTAATGAACCAGGACGATCTGGGAGAGCTACGTTAAGTTGAAATAGTGCCATGGCTTAACAATACCCTGACACTATTTCAACCTCGTCCAAGTAATTAGTTGGCTGGTTAATTCGATGGCGCTGTACCAAGAGTGACTTGGAAACTCTTTGAGCCTCCTGTTGGCAGCAATACGGTCACAGTGACCGTAGCTCCAGGAACATATGAACGGATCTTCACAATTGCACCAATCGGATCGGCAATCTTTACTCCATCGATAGCGGTGATGACTGCACCAGCAGGTATACCTGCCTTTTCGGCTCCCTCATTTGGACTCAAACGAATAATCTTTGCCCCTGTTCCAGTGAAGGTAGTATCAAAGAAAATACCTAGCACCGGTCGAGTTGATTTACCTGTTGCAATCAATTCATCAACGACCCTTTTGGCTTCATTGATCGGAATAGAAAAGCCGAGTCCAATGCTTCCGCTACTCCCACCTGAAGACAAGGTTGCGATTGCAGAGTTAACGCCAATAATCCGACCTTGTGAATCAAGAAGAGCTCCGCCTGAATTTCCAGGGTTAATGGCGGCATCTGTTTGAATCGCATTTACATATGATTCTGATCCCAGAGATCCTGTTGTTACAGGGCGATTGAGCGCAGAGACAATTCCACTAGTAACTGTGCTTGCAAGACCCAATGGGGACCCAATAGCGACGACAGATTCGCCAACGCTGATCTTTGAAGAATCTCCAATAGTTATCGTCGGAAGATTTCCGCGATTGACCTTTAGTACTGCCAAGTCATAGGCAACATCTCGACCAACAATCTGTGCCGGAATTGTGTCACCATTTAATAGTTCAACGGTGATCATGCCAGATGTTGCAGCCGATGAAATCACATGGTTGTTTGTCACAATAAATGAAGATGTTTTATCTGTCTTGTAGATCCAGCCGCTTCCGCTTCCGCTACCTGCAGTGGTAACAACTTTAATCGACACAACGGTGGGTGTCACAAGGGATGCAATACTTTTCACATCAATTGTTGGAGCACCAAGTGTCATCGCAGTTCGCGAAGTTGTGCATCCATTTGACCCAGCTAGGAAAATTGCCTGTGTTCGCTTATCAACGCATACCTTGACACCAAGTGGTTCTGATGTAGCAGCAGTTGCAACACCGCCCGCCACCGAAGCGCCCAATAGGAATGCTGCAATTACTTTTGTGGATGTTCTCTTCATGTGAACCTCTTTCATAGTTAATTGCAACTTTTCACTTTAACCTGAGAGATAGTTTAGAAACGCCTTGCTAATTGGTGCAACTTTTAAGCGAGTGCTACCCACCCGTTTTTTACTACGACCTTTACCGTTGGCAGTGGCGAAATCGACTGCGCCGATTGCCCTGTTGGTCCTGCGACAACTGCGCCTTTTTTAAATGGATCAAAGCTTGCTTTGTGAACAGGGCAAACCAGTAATTTCTTTGGGCTGAAGTACTTGGTTACTCCACCTGAGTGGGTACAAATTGTTTGAAATGCAAAAACGCCAGACTTTGTGCGAAACAGAAGTGCTGGCGCTCCATTAGCTAATTGAAAAGGAAAAGTTCCGCCCACTTTGATCTTGCTCAGTCGGACAATTTGCTTGGTATTGGCCTCTGCTCGCGTTCCCACAAAAGTGGCTGCCACGCTGGCTAGTGCCATGCGTAATGCGGAGCGACGTGTGAACTTCACGCTCCCTGACTTGGATTCGAACCAAGAACCTGTCGATTAACAGTCGACTGCTCTGCCGTTGAGCTATCAGGGATTAACGGTGCAAGCGCAAACTCTAGCGCACCCCAGCGTATGGGCAAAAACTACAGGCTGGCCCGACCAAAGAGTGCCAAGACTAAAGAGAACCTAGCGCTAGATCATGCAGAGAACGACGGGCCGATTCCAGGGCTACCAACTGGGCAAATGCTGCGTTGTATTCAATCTCATTTTCGACAGGGTTAAGCCGCTGCAACGATGATTTTAGATCTGCAATCGAGCGCGAGATTGCGACCTCACGCAGTCTGGCCACAATACTTGCAACATAAATCTGGGTTGGCTTTCCATCTGCGCGAATTGGCTCGACAGAAAGTTCCATAAAGAGAGCTTTAAGGTTTTCATCAGCAATTGCATCTGGTGATAATTTCTCAACAGAGTCAATTGCAGCGCGCATTGCACTATATGCAGGATGGGTAAATGCGCCAGACTCTATGGAGCTCCACAAATCACTTTCAAACAAATGTGCCTCTTGCAATCGAACCTTTAACACTTCACGTTCTAAAATCAGTCGAGCCTCATTTGGATCTGGTCTGAAATTTGGTTGCACCGCAACTTCTTCACTTTCGTTCCGCGATTGTTGCGGAAGAGATTTTGCACCTTGTGCCACAGCTCGAGTAACAATTTCGACTTCTACACCCAGCCAACCAGCAAGCAAACGAGTGTATTCAGGCCGCAATGACTTATCACGAATCTGTGCAACCAAGGGCGCAGCAGCATTGAGGGCATTGACTCGCCCTTCGGCGGTTTCTAATTTGTGATGTGCAAGCTCTGCGCGAATTGCAAACTCAAACAATGGAACTCGGCGTGCGATCAAATCGCGAAGGGCTAGATCTCCCTTTTCTTGTCGAAGTTCACATGGATCTAATCCATCCGGCTCGACTGCAACAAAGGTTTGGGTGACAAATTTTTGATCCTCGCTAAATGCTCGTAATGCAGCCTTTTGGCCCGCTGCATCACCATCAAATGTAAAGATAACTTCGCCGCGAAATGCATCATCATCCATCAACAAACGACGCAAAATTCTGATGTGGTCTGCTCCAAAAGCGGTTCCACAAGTTGCAACCGCAGTCGTAATGCCCGCTAGGTGCGCCGCCATTACGTCGGTGTACCCCTCGACGATTACAGCTTGGCGCTTCTTTGCGATCTCTTTCTTGGCTACATCTAGTCCATAAAGAACTTGGCTCTTCTTATAAATCGGGGATTCTGAAGAGTTCAAATACTTTGGGCCTTGATCTTCTTCATCACTTGCTAACTTTCGTGCTCCAAAACCAACTATGTCCCCTGAAATATCTTTAATAGGCCACATTAAGCGATTGCGGAACTTATCGATCGGACCGCGCTGACCCATCTTTGATAAACCGGCTAACTCGAGTTCATCTATGGAATACCCAAGACCACGAAGATGTTTTGTTAATCCATCCCATTCATCGGGTGAATACCCCACACCAAATTGCTCGCAGGCGGCTTTGTCAAAGCCTCGCTTAGTTAAGAGTTCGCGTCCATGAGCAGCATTAGGTGAAGTATTCAGTTGCTCTTGATAAAACTTTGCGGCTTCTACATGTGCTGCAATTAAACGATTGCGCGTTCCTGATGTAACTACTGGTCCTGAAGAAGGTGAATTACTTTCCTCATAGCGCAAGGTATATCCAATTCGATCTGCCAAGCGCTCGATAGTTTCAGTAAATGTTAGGTGATCAATCTTCATTAAAAAGGCGATGACATCGCCACCAGTTTGGCAACCAAAGCAATGAAAGTAACCCTTGCTCGGTGTCACATGAAAAGAAGGTGACTTTTCATCATGGAAAGGGCACAAACCTTTTTTCTGACCGCCGCCAGCATTTTTTAGCTGAACGTAATCTGCAACTACCTCATCGATGGGCGCGCGATCGCGGATGTATGCAACATCGTCATCCTTAATGCGACCGCTCATACCCTCACCCTACCGATTCGCAAGTAAGCGCGCATGAAGAGCGTATGCGCCGGGATCAGTAAGTGCGGCTACTTGGTCAATAATCACGCGCATTTTGGCGATCTGATCAGATGCTTCATTCCACGGCTTCTGGAAAAAGGAATCCATCTCGTGTGGGTACTTAAGAAGCATTTCAACCAAATCTTTAATGATTACATGTTGCTTTGCATAGCGATCTTGCGAATGAGCAGCATTAATTAGGTAATGCCCAGCAATCGCCTTGAGAAAATCAACCTCTATTTTTTGCTCACGAGGAATCTCTAAATCAGCACTGTAGCGAGATAAAGGGCCATCGCCATGGACTTTTCGCGTTTCTACTTCAGCAGCCAAAACAAAACGACCGATTAATTGGCTAGTTGAATCCTTAAGGCGGGCAAGACTTCTGTGGCTTCCGTCGTAGTAGTGCGGCCAAGCCGATAGTGAAGCCAAACGAGCATGTGCATCGATAGCCTCTTGTTCAGTTGCATCACTCTTGTAATCAGTAATCATCACTTTGTACAGATCCGCAAAATCATTGTTGAAGTTTTTAACCGATACTTGTCCGGCAAATATTGCATCCTCTAAATCATGAACTGAATATGCACAGTCATCTGACCAATCCATGATCTGGGCTTCAATGCACTTTTTTCCAACTGGAGCATCTTTTCTCATCCAGGTAAAGATTTCTACATCATCGTCATACACACCGAATTTGCGAGGATTTTCAGAACGGGGCCATGGATACTTTGTTGCACCATCTAATGATGCTCGGGTTAAATTAAGGCCAACACTTTTTCCATCAGCATCAACGGTCTTTGCTTCAAGTCGAACAAGCAGCCTAAAACTCTGAGCATTTCCTTCAAAGCCACCAAAATCTTTTGCAATGTCAGCGAGGGCTTCTTCGCCATTGTGTCCAAAAGGTGGATGGCCTAGATCATGTGACAGGCACGCTGTGTCCTGAAGATCTGGATCTGCGCCTAATGACTCGCCCAGCTCGCGCCCAATCTGTGCACATTCTAAAGAGTGCGAAAGTCGGGTGCGCTGAAAATCGTTTTCCCAGGGAACAGCAACTTGAGTTTTTGCAGCCAATCGTCGAAGCGATGCTGAGTGAATAACTCGTGCACGATCGCGCATAAATTCAGTTCGCCCTGGACGTTTTGCAGGTTCATCCAAAAACCGTTCTTGATCGTGGGCGCTATATGTCACGGAAGTACCTTAGTAACAATGTCAGCACCTGGTAAGTGATCACTGACATGAATACCTCTGCGCCCTAAAGTTATGTAGGCCAGATACGCGGCTGCTTCACGAATCAAGTACCTATACCCACTGTTATCCAGAGTATTTGGACCAGTTTGGACCGGTGAACAAGTTGCCAAAACACCTTGATCATTAGCCATCGTTATTGCACGTGCGCAGTGAAAAGGATCGGTAACGATGATGACATCGCTGACATAACGTTTTTTCATTACTTTTGCGTAAGCCTTTGTACTTACCAAGGTATCCCGACCTTCTTCGATGGCTGTGATCTTTTTTGATGCAACACCATTGGTGCGTAACCAATACTTGCCTGAAGCCGCCTCTGTTGTGCGATCACCAGGTGCGCCTGCGCCAACTGTAATAATTGCTGGTGCATACCCAAGATCGAAAATTCGTTTAGCTTCAACCAAGCGACCTTCAAGCGCTTCGCCTGGTTTTCCATTTAACTGAGCAGCACCTAAAACAACAATGACATCTGCCTGACGCACGACTGGATTATTTGCAGCTCTCCATACCTGCGAGATTCCGTAAGCAGGGCCAATTAATGCAAGAATTACAATTACAGTAAGTGTTCGACGAATCCATCTAAAGAGAAACATTTATCCGCCTGAAAACGCATCTTCTAGTTCAACATGTACAAGTTCATCAGGATCATTAAGCCAGCCATCAGGCAAGGTGGGTGGTCGTCCATGACTTGTTCGACCACGCGGCTTTTCACCAACTTCTGTTGGATAAGGCTGATCCTCTAATTGATCCAAAAGATTGCGCATCTCTTGCAGCGAAGAAACCATTCCAAGATCATGGCGAATTTCCCTAGGAACCCGGAAACCCTTCAAGTACCACGCCATGTGCTTTCGCATATCGCGCATTCCACGGTCTTCAGATTCTAAGTATTCGACAATCAGATTTGCGTGACGGAACATCACTTCGCGCACCTCGTGCAAAGTTGGCGTTACTTGGTTGTCTTCACCCTTAAGTGCGGACACAAGATCGGTAAATAACCAAGGTCGGCCTAAACATCCGCGACCAACAACAACGCCCGCGCATCCACTTTGTTTCACCATTGATACCGCATCACTACCAGACCAAATGTCTCCGTTGCCTAAAACAGGTACTCCTGTTGGCTTTAAATGCTCTACTAATCGCGCGATTGCCGACCAATCCGCTTTGCCTTCATACATCTGCGCCGCAGTACGCGCGTGCAAGGCAACCCAAGCAACACCTAAATCAGCTGCAGATTGCGCCGCTTCTAAATAGGTTTCATGATCGCTATCGATTCCAATGCGCATCTTTACCGTTACCGGAATTCCAAAAGGCTTGGCAGCTTCAACGGCAGCGCCAACAATGCTTGTAAATAGTTTGCGCTTAAAGGGAAGCGCTGCTCCCCCACCCTTGCGAGTTACTTTTGGAACCGGGCAGCCAAAGTTCATATCAATGTGATCGGCTAGATTTTCCTTACCAAGCATGGTTACTGCAGCTCGCATCGTTGTTGGATCAACGCTGTACAGCTGAACCGAACGCGGCCATTCATCTTTGCCTGGAACAATCATGCGCAAAGTTTCTGGGCGTCGTTCAATTAATGCTCGAGCAGTAACCATTTCGGAAACAAATAAACCTGCACCCTGTTCGCGACATAACGTGCGAAATGGAGCGTTGGTAATTCCGGCCATAGGAGCCAGAACAACCGGCGGATCAATGTAATGATCACCGCTTGCTAGTGGAAGTAAGAGTGGTTTTAGCAACCTAGTAAACGCGGTGCTAACCATGCTTCGACCTGATCCAGGCCGATGCGCTCTTGCGCCATTGTGTCGCGATCGCGAATTGTTACCGCATTATCTTCAAGAGTTTCGAAGTCAACGGTGATGCAATATGGAGTACCGATCTCATCTTGGCGACGGTAACGACGTCCAATTGCACCTGCATCATCAAAGTCTATGTTCCAGTTCTTGCGAAGCTGTGCCGCAAGATCACGTGCTTTTGGTGAAAGATCTGCGTTACGTGACAACGGTAAAACCGCTGCCTTAATTGGTGCCAGGCGATGATCAAGCTTTAAGACTGCACGCTTTTCCATTTCGCCCTTGCTATTTGGTGCTTCATCTTCCGTGAAAGCATCCATTAAGAATGTAAGGGTGCAACGATCTACACCTGCTGCAGGCTCAATTACATAAGGGGTCCAGCGCTCGCCCTTTTCCTGATCAAAGTAAGAAAGATCCTTACCCGATGCTGCAGAGTGGGCCTTGAGATCGAAATCCGTACGGTTAGCAATACCTTCAAGCTCGCCCCATTCAGTCCCGGCGAATTCAAACTTGTATTCGATATCTGCGGTGCGCTTTGAATAATGCGACAACTTCTCTTTTGGATGATCGTAAATACGCAAGCGATCTGGATTGATACCAAGATCTACATACCAAGCAAGACGGGTGTCGATCCAGTACTGGTGCCATTCTTCATCGCTACCAGGAACAACGAAGAACTCCATCTCCATCTGCTCAAATTCGCGTGTGCGGAAAATAAAGTTTCCAGGTGTAATTTCATTACGGAAAGACTTACCAATTTGACCAATTCCAAATGGTGGCTTCTTTCGTGATGTAGTCATTACCTGATCAAAGTTAATAAAGATTCCTTGCGCAGTTTCTGGACGCAGGTATGCAAGACCTGATTCATCTTCGACGGGTCCTAGGAAAGTTTTGAGCAAACCACTGAACTGCTTAGGTGTTGTGAACTGGCCTTTATTTCCACAAGCTGGGCAGTTGACCTCAGTTAATGATGCAGGCTTTTTCTTATGCTTTGCTTCATACGCTTCTTCAAGATGATCGGCGCGGTAACGCTTATTACATGCGGTGCACTCGGTTAATGGATCACTAAATGTTGCAACGTGTCCTGATGCTTCCCAAACTTCCTTTGCCAAGATCACACATGAATCAAGACCGACAACATCTTCGCGGCCCATGACCATGGATTTCCACCACTGGCGCTTTACATTGTTCTTGAGCTCGACTCCTAGTGGGCCGTAATCCCACGATGCGCGGAGTCCGCCATAAATTTCAGATGATGGGTAAACAAACCCACGACGCTTTGCTAGTCCTACGATATTTTCTAAACGGTCCGTTGCCACAATTTTCTCCATCCGGCTGGCTGTCGGCGAAAAGCAACTGGTGTTACTTCCGTACGAGAATTTTACTCTGAGTATGGCCCTTCATATGCACCTGGCTCATCGATTGCCCGTGCAAGAAGGGGAATTGCATTCATTTTTACCATGTTATTGCTCAAAGCTCTGCGATATGAGCCCACATTGGCCCAGTGGGTTACAAGGCTCCACAGGGTTGGATCATCCAGATTTTGGCCGAACTCGCCGCTTAGGTAACCCGGGCAGGCCGATAAAGCCTCAAGAGCAGTTGTCAGTTGAACTTCAAAAGTACTGGCTTCAGCTAATGGAGTAGTAAAGCGTGCGATGGCAAGCATGTGCTCTTACTTCTTCCGACAGCTTTTACACACACCAAAAATATCTACTTTGTGACTTACTTCGCTAAAACCATTTTCCTTTGCAACTTTTTCTGTCCAGTTTTCAATGGCAGGGCCTTCAACGGTGATTGTCAATCCGCATTTGCTACAAATCAAATGGTGGTGATGCCCATCATTTTGCCCACAATGACGATAAAGCGTCTCGCCTTCGATGCTCTTAATAGCATCGATATCCTCTTTTTCAGCCATTTTCTGCAGAGTTCTATAAACGGTGGCAAGGCCCACCTTTAACTTCTTTTTGCTCAGTAAGGCATGAATCTCTTGAGCACTCTTAAACTCATCGACTCCGTAAAGGGCTTCAAGGATGGCGCTCTGCTGCCGAGTTGAACGCTCTACGATCTTTTTGTCTTCCTTGAGAGGCATGGCTCAATACTATCTGACTTGTAGCCGCAAACTTCGCCTGCGGACATACGAGGAAAATCCAATACTTGAAATAAACAGGAAGATCACAATCATTACGATCAAAGCTCCTGGAGCTAGGTCAAAGTAGAAGCTGGTAATCACTCCTGAAACTGCGGCAACCGATCCTATGGTGGCAGAAAGAATTCGGGTCCCGCTGAAACTCTTACTGATTTGCTGAGCGGTGGCCACTGGAATAATCATCAGAGCGCTCACTAATAACAATCCAACAACTCTCATGGCAATTGTTACGGTAACCGCTGTCATAACCGCCAAAAGCATGGAAAGTAATTTCACTGGAATTCCAGAGACTTGGGCAAATTCACTGTCATGACAGAGTGCAAAGAGCGACTTCTTGAGCAATAGTGTTGCAAGGAAGATGACTACCGCCAATGCAACTATCAAAGCGATATCAAACTTGCTGACAGTGGTCAGTGAGCCAAAGAGATAAGAAAGCAGATTCACATTTGATTTCTTTGAAGAAAGCCCAATAAGAAGTACTCCCCCGGCGATACCACCATAGAAGAGAACAGCTAGTGCGACATCGCCGCTAGTTTTTCCATATGCGCGAATGAGTTCTACAACTATCGCACCGATTGAAGCGACTATAACTGCGGTAGCAACAGGATTTGTTTGCAAAAGAAATCCTAAGGCCACGCCCGTTAATGCAATGTGTCCTAATCCATCACCCATCAACGAAAGGCGACGTTGAACTAAAAAGATACCTACCAGTGGGGCACATAATCCAACAACAAGTGCCGCTAGTAGCGCGCGTTGCATGAATGCAGGTTCTAAGAATTCAAAAATCATGATATTTCCCAACCCTCAGCAGGTTTTGAAGACGAATGTGGATGGTCATGGAAAATATGGCTATCCACCGCTTCAGCATCTGGTGAACCATCAAATGAAACTCGACCTTCGCGGAACATAATCACGCGATCAATCAGCGGACGTAATGGTCCAAGTTCATGTGAAACCAAAATCACTGTTGTTCCACCTTGCACTAAGTGCTTGAGCGCTTCTGCAAAAACATTCTGAGTTGCAAGATCTACACCCGCAGTTGGTTCATCAAGAAAAAGTAAATCAGGCTCACTAGCTAACGCCCGAGCGATCAGAGTTCTCTGATACTGCCCACCTGAGAGGGTGTTGATCGAGTCATTTTCACGATCCTTTAGCCCAACAACTTCAATTGCATGCGAAATCTTTTCTTTATCTTCTTGAGTAAATCGGCGAAGCCAACCATGGGACAAACGACCAGATTCGACTACTTCAGAAACTGTTGCAGGAATTCCCATTGCATCATGAATACGTTGTGGAACATATCCAAGTCGATCGCGATCTTTAAAATGTGAAAACTCGGTTCCGAAAATTGAAACAGTGCCTTTGTAAATTGGAGCAAGGCCTAAACAGGCTTTTACAAATGTAGATTTACCCGAACCATTTGAGCCAAGAATTGCAACAACAGATGAGCTATTGATTCCCAGGGTCACATTATCCAGGGCTATGCGCCCTGGATAATGGACACTGAGATTAGTGACCTGTAAAGCCTCTTTTACTTGCAATTAAGGGCTTTCCGCAACGCATCTAGATTGCTCTCCATAATTGAGAAGTATGTCTGACCTTCACTGATTCCTTCAATAGGATCAAGGACCGCTGCCTCAATATTTAAGTCGTCAGCGAGTGTTTGAGCAACCTTGGGTGAGGCTAAGGTTTCAAAGAAGATGGTTGTAGTTCCATCAGCCTTTGCTTCCTTGCCAATCTCATTGAGACGCTTAGGAGTTGGTTCGGACTCTGGACTCAAGCCAGCAATTGCCTCTTGAGTAAGTCCATAGGCATCAGCTAAGTAACCAAATGCAGCATGGGCGGTAACAATTAAATCCCGCTCGCATGATGCAAGCCCTGTTAGAAACTTTTGATCTAGCGTCTCAAGCTCTGCAACAAATACTGCCAAGTTGGTTGCAAATACTTCAGAATTATCTGGATCGACTTCAGATAATTTCGCAGCAACAGCTTTAGCAACAACTACTAAACGCTCAGGATCTAGCCACACATGTGGATCACTCACCATCTCCTCATCGGAATGAGCTTCTTCATCTGCATGCTCATCTTCAGCGCCATGGTCATGGCCATCCTCAGTTGCGGTCAGGAGATTCAATCCATCGATAGTAAGCAGATCTAATGAATTGGCAGGTGCTGACTGCTGGGCTGCTTCTTCTAAAGCGGGTTGAAAGCCAGAGATGAAAAGAAGAAGGTCTGCATCATCCAAAGTAACAATTTGAGAAGGAGTCAGCTCGAGATCATGAGGCTCAACACCTGGAGGCGTAAAGTTTTCAACGCTCACAAGATCGCCGCCAATAGATGTGGCAACGAACTCGAGCGGATACATAGCGGCGACAACCTTGATGCCTGAAGCATCGCTGTTGCTATCTGATGAACTGCATCCTGAAAGGACAAGTCCTAGTGATGTTATTACAGCCAGCGTAGAGAGCTTCTTTTTCATGTATTTACCTTACTCCTTTATTGATAATGATTCCAATTAGCAATACCATAGCACACTATTGGGAATGATTATCAATAAGAGGGGATGGGCCATGGGTGATTACAGGGGTATTCCTACGTGTGCATGTCCTGCATGTGGCTCGCACTTATTGGAAATTACAGCTTCATTTAGCCCAGATACTTACGAGATAGAAATGTACTTATTGGATAACGCACGTTGTGCGATGTGTCAGGCTCATTTAACCGCCCCAACACCGATCGATCATCCAGCTGCTTAGGCTTTTCCAAATCTTCTATCTCGCGATGAGTACTCCTCGATCGCTTTCCACAATGTTTTTCGCGTGACATCCGGCCACAGCACATCCATAAACACAAATTCAGCGTAAACACTCTGCCATGGCAAGAAGTTGCTAGTCCGCTGCTCCCCCGATGAACGAAGGAAAAGATCAACATCGCTCATTTGAGGCGAATCTAAATATTTAGCAAATACTTTTTCAGTAATTGCATCAGCTTTAATCTTGCCTCGCTTTACATCTCTTGCAAGTTCAGTTGCGGCATCAACTATTTCAGACCGCCCGCCATAGTTAACGCACATATTCAAAGTTAAAACTTTGTTCTTCTTTGTTAACTCTTCGGCTTCTTCAAGCTCTTTGATTACGGTGCTCCACAAACGCTTAGGACGACCAACCCAACGGATGCGCACACCCATTTCATTCATCTGATCTCGGCGTCTGCGAATAACATCACGATTAAAGCCCATTAAGAACTTCACTTCATCAGGTGAACGGCGCCAGTTTTCAGTTGAAAAGGCATACGCGCTAATCTCTTTTACGCCGTATTCGATAGCACCTTCAACAACATCAAATAGGGCAGCTTCTCCGGCTTCATGTCCTGCGGTGCGGGGTAAACCACGTTGTTGGGCCCAGCGACCATTGCCATCCATGACGATTGCAACGTGATGAGGAATTTTGATTGTCATACCCGCTCCACCATTGGTAAAGAACGCAATCCGCGTTCAAGGTGCCATTGTAAATAAGCGGCGATCAAACCACTAGCCTCGCGGCGAAACTTTGGCTCACTTGCACTGGCAATATCCCAATCACTGCTCAGCAGCGCGCCCATAAGTTCTAGAGTTTCTGGCGCTGGAGTTGCACACGCTGAAGGGCGACAATCGGCGCACACAGATCCTCCGCCTACTAATGAGAAATATCTGTGGGGTCCAGGTTTTTCGCAACGAGAACAAATTGTCATCGAAGGTGCATAACCGGCAACAGCTAAAGACCTCAGCAAGAAAGCATCCAGAATCAATAAGGGCTCATAGCGATTTTCAGCTAAAGCTTTCATGCCACCTACAACTAACTGAAACTCTTGTAGCGCTGGTTCATTTTCTTGACTCGTGAAACGTTCTGCCGCTTCCAGAATCGCTGCTGCAATTGTCCAGCGTTGGTAATCCTCGGTCAGCGCTTCTCCGTAATTCATAAGCGCTTCAACTTGTGTAACGGTGTCAAAGGTCTTACCGGTGTAAAGCTGAATATCAACGTGACTTCCGGGCTCAAGACGAGCGCCAAACTTTGATTTTGTGCGTCGAACACCTTTTGCAACCCCGCGAATACGGCCATGGTCGCGTGTCAGCATCGTGATGATGCGATCGGCTTCACCTAATTTTTGGGTGCGCAGGACGATTGCCTCATCCCGGTACAAACTCATACGGGTAAAGGTAGTGCGTGGATTAGCGAATTGCGCGGTTTATCGCAGACACGACAGCTTTTAGCGCTGC
>JBIIZR010000090.1:0-9070 GCA_044346185.1 Candidatus Planktophila sp. | reverse complement strand
ATAACGCAGCGCTGCAAGTCGAACGAGTTAATGTCTCCTTCGGCGGTCTTCGGGCACTCAATGATGTTTATCTAGAGATTGCAAAGAATGAGGTTGTCGGTTTAATTGGACCTAATGGTGCTGGCAAGACAACTTTGTTTAACGCACTCTGTGGCTTAGTAACTCCAGATTCAGGCGAACTCCATCTCGATGGCAAGAAACACGATTTCCCAAAACCTTTTGAGCTTGTTGATTTAGGCATCGCACGAACACTGCAAGGCGTTGGACTCTTCGGAGATTTAACTGTTTTAGAAAATGTAATGATTGGTGCCCAACATTTAGCACAGACCGGATTCATTTCAGCGGCACTCGGTTTCAATAGAAAAGATGAAAATCAAATTCGTGATAAAGCCCGAGTTGCATTAGAGCGCGTCTATGCAGGTGGCATTGCACATCGCCGAGCAGACACTTTGTCATATCCGGACACAAAGCGTGTTGCTATCGCGCGTGCGCTGGTGAGTGAGCCAAAGATTTTGATGTTGGATGAACCTGCTGGTGGCTTGGGAAGTCAAGATATTGAGTGGATGAATTCGCTGATTAAGAATCTTAGTGTTGATATGTCTGTGCTTCTGATTGAACACCATATGGATGTTGTTATGTCAGTATGTAGCAGGCTGTATGTTCTTAACTTTGGTGAGGTAATTGCAAGTGGAGACGCCGAGAAAGTGCGACGTGATCCGGCAGTGATGGCTGCATATCTTGGAACAGGAGGCAACGATGTCGCTTAATGTTTCCAATTTAACTGTGCATCATGGTGCCATTTGTGCGGTCAACCAAGTTTCGATAGCGGTACCAACTGGCAAACTAGCTGCCATTATTGGGGCAAATGGGGCGGGAAAAACCACTTTACTGCGTGCGCTTTCAGGGCTTAATCAACCAACACATGGCTCAGTTATGTGGAAGGGCGAGAAGATTGTTGGGCTAAAGCCCGAGGTACTAGTTCGTCGTGGTATCTCACATGTATCCGAAGGTAAGTCAGTTATTCCAGAGTTAACAGTTCGCGAGAATTTAGAATTAGGTGCCATTTGGCGTCGTAACGCCAAAGAATCAAAAGAATCTATCGATCAAGTTGTTTCAATATTTCCACGTTTAGGTGAGCGCATTCAACAGCGTGCCGATACTTTATCTGGCGGTGAACGACAGATGTTGGCTATTGGGCGAGCGATTATGTCTAAACCACAGTTACTTCTTTTAGATGAGCCATCCCTTGGTCTTGCACCTCTGGTTGTTGAGCAAATTTTTCAAACAATTCGTGACCTAACAACATCGATGAATTTAACAGTTTTATTGGTAGAACAAAACGCAATGGGTGCACTAAGGATTGCAGATCTTGGAATTGTTCTTAATCTTGGAAAAGTTGTTGCAATTAATCATGCCCAGGCACTCATCGATGATCCTGCCGTGCGCGCGGCATATTTGGGGTACTAATGTACAAATTATTAGAGACCGTTCTTATCGGAATAACAACTGGATCTATCTATGCGTTGATGTCAATTGCTCTCGTGCTGGTCTGGAGATCAACACGTGTAGTCAATTTTGCACAAGCAGGCCAGGCGATGCTTTCTACTTATATTGGTTTTGAAATAGCTAGCCGAACTGAAATATTCTGGCTTGGCTTGGCATTTGCCATAGTTGCCGGCGCTCTACTTGGAGCAGCCGTGGACTTTTTCTTCATGCGCGTTTTATTCAAGCACGCAGTATCAGGAGCTGCAGCTGTGGTTGCTCCAGTAATTGCAACATTGGGCTTACTCGGATTAATTAGAGGCATTGTGGGATTGATCTGGGGCGGAGAATTCAAATCAATTGAAGCGCCAGCATCCTCAAACGGATTCACATTTGGCGAAACGACGATTCCATTTTCAGCTTTAAATCTGCTGGTTATTGGGACGGTTTTCTCAATTCTCATTACTCTAGCGATCGTATTCCAACGCACGAATTTGGGATTATCTCTACGTGCCTCAGCTTATGCACCCGAGATTGCACAGTTGGCGGGTATCAAGACTGCGCGCGTTAGGACAATTGGTTGGGCGATTGCAGGTGGAGTTGGTGGGGTCGCTGGCATGTTAGTAACTTCTAACAACTTCCTTTCACCTTATTCACTCGATTTGTTACTCGTCTTTGGATTTATTGCAGCGGTCATTGGCGGACTTGAAAGTATGGTCGGTTCTGTCGTGGGTGCCTTAGTCCTTGGAATTGCCCTTACCTTTATTTTGAACTATGTCGGAACCTCATTGGTATTTATCGGAGGCTTTGTAGTTCTCATTCTGGTACTTCTTGTAAAGCCAGATGGAATAATGGCGAAAGGCAGGGCGCGCCGTGCGTAAAAAATTAGCGTTCTTCGTCCTGCTTGGTTGGCTCTTGCTCTTAATTGGCGATCGCGTAGATGAGCTTCGTGTTTATCAAGGAGCTCAGATCGCGATGTATACGATTGCGCTTGCATCAATAGTTTTGCTCACTGGTTATTCTGGCCAAGTATCACTTGGCAATGGGGCGATGATGGCCGTTGGTGGTTATGCCGCGGCTCTCACCCTTAACAATCTAGGCAGCCCGGTTTGGTTTGCATTTTTGATGGCAATAGTTGCCTCAGCTCTCTTTGGTGCTTTCCTAGGAACAGCAGCTGCCCGATTATCCGGACCATATCTGGCGGGAACAACTCTGGCCTTAGCCGTGGGTCTTCCAGAGATTGCTAACCAATTTGATTTCCTTGGAGGAGTCCCCGGGCTCCTTTTTGATGTTGGTTTTCCTCCAGAAAGGTTTGGAACAGAGTTCTCCCAATACAAATGGTTCTTTTGGATTGCCAGCTTTATAGCTTTGCTCGCTTTATTTATTACCTCAAATATTCTGCAATCGCGCTATGGACGAACTTGGCGTGCGATCCGCAGCAGCCCATTGGCCGCCGAGCTATCAGGGATCAATTCTTCGCGGATGAAGATCCTTGCTTTCACCATCAGCTCAGCCCTTGCTGGGCTAGCCGGAGCGGTGATGGCCATGACCATAAGCCTGGTCGCACCAGGTGCCTACACACTGACTTTGTCATTTGCACTCGTTACTGGAGCCGTGCTTGCTGGTGTCTCTAGTTTGCCTGGGGTGGTCTTGGGCGCACTGATCCTGGTTGTCATTCCTGAGATCGCAGATGTTGTGGCCAACCGATTTGGGGGCGGTGAGAACCTCAACAACTATCTCCCTAGCCTCATTGTGAGCGTTTTACTGATTCTCTCAGTAATTTTTACCCCAAATGGTCCCGGCGAGAAGTTGCGCAGGCACCACCACAAGAAGAAATGAATAAAGCACCTTAATTTACTGGTAAGTAACTAGTAGATTACGAGAAGTTCAACCACCCTCGATGGAAGGAAAACAATGATCAGAAAGACTCGTGCAAAGGGGACCTGGCTCGCAGCCACGGTGCTCGCAGTTGGTAGCTTATTTGCAACATCGCTTCCAGCATACGCAGAGACCGGCGTTACCAGCTCCGAGATAAAACTCGGTATCACTCTTCCGCTTACTGGAGCAGCATCGCCAGGCTATAGCAAGATCGGCGATGCCATGACCGCCTACTTCGATTATGTCAATGACAATGGCGGAGTCTATGGTCGAAAAGTCAAACTCATTCAAAAAAATGATGAGTACTCACCACAGTTGTCGATTGCCAAGACAAACGAATTGATTTTGAAGGATAAAGTTTTTGCATTAGTTGGCCCGCTTGGTACTGCAAACTTCACATCAGTACATAAGTCTGTAGGTATTGCTAGACGCGGAGTTCCAAGTCTTTTCCTCAACACTGGATTTAGCGGATTTGCAAATAAGAAGGCTTATCCAACCTCTTTCATGGTTCTTCCTTCATATGCAATGGAAGCAAAGATCATTTCCCAGTTCCTCAAAGAGAATCATGCTGGAAAGAAACTCGGGATTGTTTATCAGAACGATGAGTTTGGAATTGATGGCATGGGTGCCTTTAAGGCAGCCGGCATTAAATTTGATGTAACCATTCCTTATACATCAGGCAGT
This sequence comes from Candidatus Planktophila sp., assembly GCA_044346185.1. Lineage (GTDB taxonomy): Bacteria > Actinomycetota > Actinomycetes > Nanopelagicales > Nanopelagicaceae > Planktophila. The sequence continues at coordinate 5,026 of JBIIZR010000090.1, read as the reverse complement.
CAGAGCCCTGCTACTGCACAAACCTGGGTCTCCCAGCTTGCAGCAGGTGGAGCACAAGTTGTTGTCTTCTTTGGCGTAACTTCGGCAACAGCACCGCTACTTGGAGTAGCTGATGCAGCTAAGTACGCACCACAATGGATCCTTGGATCAGTTGGTGCAGACCCAGTAACTTTGCGTGCACTCGGTGTGAAGTTATCGGTTCTCAATGGCGCACAGACTCCAGCTGGTAACCCGTCTCCAAATGACACTAGCGATGAGTATGTAAAGCAGTTCCAAGAGATCAATACCAAGTACAACAAGAAGGGCACTGCTTTTGATGACTATGTACTGCAAGGTATGAACATTGGCCTAATGACTGTTCAAGCTTTGCGGGCTGCAGGACCAAGACCAACTCGTAAGGGTCTGATTGCCGCTATGGAAAGCAAGGGTTCAACCTTTGCATCCGTTGCGTATTCTCCTCTTGGGTTCTCAAAGACCAGCAACGTTGGTCACACCGGTTATTACATGGCAGTTATGGATGCCACCGGAGATAGAAAGCCAGTTGGTGGAAAAGTAAAGCTTTACACCACCGATAGTGGCTCAGGTCCAGTTGTGGTCTCCACCTTTAAGCGTCCGGATATGCCAGCGAAAGGATTACCAAGTAACAAATGAGAAACTTTAAATTCAAGCGTTCCTTAACGCTCGTAGCAGGGGCAGCACTTGCTGCATCACTGCTAGTTGCAGCACCAACAGTTGCTAGTGCAAATCCAGTTTGTACGACGGCAAGCGGTGTAACAACTTGCCTCGGTGCAACATCAGATACTGCGCCATACATGCTGATGACTCCAGCAAACTTCAATGGAACTGTTTATCTATATTCACATGGATATCGAAACAATGTTCCTCTACCAGCTGCGTTATCTGCGGCAACCGGTTTCCCTGCAACAGTAGTTAATGCTCCAGAGCCAGCACCTGGTGGAAGTCCCCAGATTATTGGTGCACTTCTTGCTAAGGGTTATGCGGTTATGGGATCTGGCTTTGCCCGTCAAGGCTGGAACGCTGATTCAGCGATAAAGACCAATGTTGAGTTAATTGGTGTTTTCAAGAAGCAATATCCGAAGACAACAAAGGTTGTTGCTTGGGGTAATTCACTTGGAGGCTTTATTACTCAAGCTCTTGCTGAAAAGCATCCAGATCTAATTAGCGCTGCAGCACCAATGTGCATGGCTAGCGATGTCACTCCGCTTTCTACAATGGCAGGGGACGCGCTCTGGGGAATCAAAACCTTCTTTGATCCAACAATCAAGGGCGGTAATTACTCAGCTGGAGCCGCAGGTTATGCCGAAGCGATGGGCGATCTAGGAAAAGTTCTGACAGTTGCCGGATCACTGCAAGCAGCTTTTGCAGCGAACCCAATCACTCCAGCTTGGCCAGCAACATCAAAGGTTCCAGATGCAATCAAGGGGATTCCTTCACGAAGCGCACTTGTAATGGTTGCGTTGATGTCAGGATTGCCAATGCAGTCTGCACACTTTGATTCAACTTCAGCACCTGCTGGTTTGCCAGCTGCAAACGCTCTCTCCTTTGCACTTGCGATTAACCCAGCCTTTGCTGCTCTTGAGAATGTTGTATACGCTGCAGGACTTGGAGTTCTTACAACGTATGATTTCGAGCTACAAGCTGGTGGCGCAATATTTGATAACACAGCTACTGACTACTCAGCACGTATTGCAGATGAACAATTCATCTGGGCCTCAGCGCTTTCAGGTACATCAGGAACTGCTGGACTTCTCAGTGTTCTTGCTGCATCACCACGAGCTAAGGCAACACCAGCTGCAGTGGAAAAGTTGAAGACACTTGGCACACATACTGGAAAGGTAGAAATCCCAACCATTCTCTTTACGGGCACCGCTGATCCTGTAACTACTGCTGGAAATCAACAGTCAGTTGCGGATAAGTATGCAACTTATTTGGCAGAGAAGTGGGCTGCAAGGAAGGTAGGAGAGCGTAAGCGTCCTGCTAACAACATGCTGGTCCTATGGAACATGCCAGCTGAGAAGTACACCAAGTACACAGCAGCTGGAGCACCAGACGTATCAGTTCCAGCCGCAAGTGGTACCACCCACTGTAACTTCACTACATCTCAGTACCTGGCAGTAGCAGATCTACTTGCTTATGCCTCAGCTAATGGAAAGAACCTTTCAGGAGGTCCAATGCTTACTAAGATTCGTAAGGCTGGAAATATGACTTACGATCGTGGCTATAGCGCTCCGCTGTTGAAATACTACGGAGATGCTAAGTAAGTAGCTCTATATAGGGTGTAAGTAAAAAGCGGGGCCAGATTTGTCTGGCCCCGCTTTCCTTTACTCTAAGACAGTGATCACAATCGCTACACCTGAAGCCATGCATCAACTTGGCGTGAAGCTTTCAGCCCATCTGCATGCTGGTGATCTAGTGCTAGTAAATGGCCCATTAGGTGCAGGAAAAACTGTTTTGGCTCAAGGTGTTGGTGCAGGCCTTGGAGTCACTGGAGTTACTTCTCCAACCTTTGTTATTTCAAGGGTACATAAAGCCGCTATCCCATTTATCCATGTTGATGCTTATCGTTTGGTGGACTCTGAAAATCCAAACCTTTACTTGGATGATTTAGATCTAGATATTACTAATTCAATTACTGTAATCGAATGGGGTGGAGCTGAATCTGCACGCCTTAGTGAAGATCGACTAGAGATAACGATCGATCGCAGTAATGAAGCACGCAGCGTTGAAATCAAAGCTGTTGGCCCACGTTGGGCAGGGTTTTCGCTTTGAGTAAAGTTTTAGCAATTGATACTTCAACTTCACGCACTAGCGTGGCAATCATTGAAAATGAAATGGTTGTGTTCAGCGGCTTCAGAGATGGGGCAACTGCGCACGGACCATCGTTGCCAGCACTAGTACAAGAAGCTTTAGCAATCAGTGATGTTGATGAAGTTGTTGTTGGCATGGGCCCAGGACCATTTACTGGCCTGCGCGTTGGAATTGCTTTTGCGCAAAGTTTTGCTTTAGCTCGCGAGATTCCGGTTCGCGGAGTTTGTTCACTCGATGCAATTGCAGCTCAAGTTACAGACAAGGATTTCATCATCACAGTAGATGCACGCCGCAAAGAGGTTTATTGGGCACGGTATGTAGACGGAGTTCGGGTTGCAGAACCAGCAGTCAACTTTCCTGCAGATGTAACTGGAGCAAATATTCACGCCGATCTTTTTCCGGACATGAAAGCTTTGGCGAATTTGTCAGGCGATATACAGGAGCCGATTTATTTGCGCAGACCAGACGCGGTAGCGACGGCGGATAGGCCATGACAAAGTATCGCCAAGCTAATGCCTTTGATCTTGCGGTCTTTGTATCTTTAGATAAAGAGTTGTTTCCATATTCGCCGTGGTCTGCATCCCAATACAAAGAGGAATTTTCTTCTCCAACCCGACACTTTGTGGTTGCAGTAGATGAAGCAGAAAGCATCATCGGCTATGCGGGGGTATTTGCACCGGGCGGGGCCGAAGCTGATGTACTCACGGTGGGAGTAATCCCTACCCATCGCGGAAAAGGTATTGCACGCCAGTTAATGGCCATGATTACTGATTGGGCGGGGCAACAGGGATCTACGGCCATGATGCTCGAAGTCAAAGTAGATAACCTCGAAGCTATTGGTTTATATGAATCTCTGGGGTATTCAAAACTCAATACCCGTAAGGATTACTTTGGTGCAGGTCTAGATGCCCTTGTTATGCGATTGGAGCTGTCATGAGCCAACCAATTGTTTTAGGTATCGAAACATCATGTGATGAAACCGCGATTGGAATTGTTCGTGGCCGCACCTTGCTGGCCAATGTCATTGCATCAAGTGTTGAAGAACACGCACGATTTGGGGGAGTAGTTCCTGAAATTGCAAGCCGTGCTCACCTAGAAGCGATGATTCCAACTTTGCATCAAGCGCTAAAAGATTCCAAAATTTCGCTAAAGGACATAGATGCTGTTGCTGTTACTGGTGGACCTGGATTAGTTGGTGCGCTACTTGTCGGTGTTGGCTCTGCTGCGGGTTTGGCGCTTGGATTAAACAAACCAATTTATGCGGTCAATCATTTAGCGGCACATGTAAGTGTTGATTATTTAACTCATGAAAAGCCACTTGATCCAACCATTGCATTGTTGGTAAGTGGAGGCCACTCGTCATTACTGCAAGTTGATGACATCACAGGGTCAATTACAAAGCTTGGCGAAACTATGGATGATGCTGCTGGCGAGGCATTTGATAAAATTGCTCGGGTCATGAAGTTAGGTTTCCCCGGTGGTCCTGCCATCGATAAGTTAGCCAAAGATGGCAGTGCGAGCGCCATTGATTTTCCACGTGGCCTAACAACATCAAATGATTGGCAAACCCGCCCATTTGATTTTTCTTTCTCTGGTCTAAAAACCGCAGTTGCTAGATATTTAGAAGCAACGCCAGATTACGCACGAGCAGATGTCGCAGCCTCCTTCCAAGAAGCGATCGTTGATGTGCTTTTGTTAAAGGCGTTGGCTGCGTGTAAACAATCGGGCATCGATTCGCTGGTGATCGCTGGCGGAGTAGCGGCCAATTCCAGACTTCGCGCCGTGGCCCAAGAGCGGTGCGAAAAGGCCGGAATCCAGCTTCGGGTTCCAAGCCCAGGGTTGTGCACTGATAACGGGGCAATGGTCGCCGCCCTTGGCTCATTGATGGTTTCAGCGGGCCGCACGCCCAGCCCAGTGGCCTTTGACGCGGATTCCAGCCTGCCTGTAACCGTCGTAAGCCTGACTTAACTCAATTTGCCCCGCGACAAAGCCCCGCCTAGAGTTTGCGTTAGCACTCACGGCCCGAGTCTGCTAATTCGAGCCGCACGAGGAAACCAAAAGGCAAAAACCTAGAAGGAGCACACCATGGCAGTTAAGCCACTCGAAGATCGCATTGTTATCAAGACAAATGAGGCTGAGACAACAACAGCATCAGGTCTTGTTATTCCAGATACAGCAAAAGAGAAGCCACAGGAAG
>JBIIZR010000079.1:0-9176 GCA_044346185.1 Candidatus Planktophila sp. | reverse complement strand
CAATAACTTGGCAGTTAAATCCTTGAATCAATTTAGCTGTTGCAACACCGGTTGCTCCACAGCCCAAGAGTCCCCACGTTAAACCTGATAGTTCGCGGCCTGGTGTACGAACCCACCCACCGTCACGAGTTGCGACGTCATGGCCTGGAATGTTGCGTAGTAATGAAAGTGCAAGCCCCAGAGTTAACTCGCCTACGCTGACGGCGTTTGCTCCAAGACCTGCAACAACTACAACACCCGCAGCATCTGCAGCTTTTAAATCAATATTGTCTAAACCAACACCTGCACGAGCAATCACTTTCAGATTAGGAGCTGCAGCAATCACATCGGCGGTTACTTTAGTTCTATTGCGAACTACAAGTGCCTGTACATTTTTCAGAGCGGCTTTAAGTTCTTCAGGGTTATTCCATAAATCATCATTACGAGTAATAGGAAAACTCCCTTCCAGTGCTTGGAAGGGAGTTCCCCATACATCTTCAGAAATCAGAATCATTATGCAGAGATGTACAACTTCGTGAATGTGAATTCGCGGTGACCCATAACTTCAGCCTTACATAGACGACCATTAACAGTGTCATAAATGACATCCATCATCATGTCGCCAGCCTTCTTAAGGTCATACTCGTAACGAAGAACTCCAGAAACATCAAGATCGATGTGCTCAGTCATTGACTTTGCTGTCTTGATGTTTGCAGTCAACTTCAATACTGGAACGATTGGGTTACCGATTACGTTTCCTTGTCCGGTTGGGAACAAGTGAATTACTGCACCGCCTGCAGCCATCAGAGTTACACACTCAGCTGCAGCAGATGAAGAATCCATGAAGTACAAGCCAGGCTTTGCAGGATCTGGCATTTGTGCAGGTGTTAAAACACCAACAACAGGGACGGAGCCAGTCTTTGCAATGTTTCCAAGGGCCTTTTCTTCAATAGTTGTTAGGCCACCAGCGATGTTTCCTTGTGTTGGCTGTGAGCCAAGTAGGTTCGCACCAGTTGCTTCAATAACCTTGATGTAGTTGTCATATGTCAGCTGGAACAAGTCGCGAGTAGCTGCATCAATGCAACGCTCTGCAATGAGGTGCTCTCCACCAGTTAGCTCTGAAGTTTCTCCAAAGAAAACAGTTCCGCCAGCGTCAACCCAACGGTCAACCGCTTCAGATGTTGTTGGGCAAGAGCCAAGACCAGAAGTTGTATCTGATTCTCCGCACTTGATTGACATGATCATGTCGCCCATTTCAGCTTCTGTACGAACAAGACCCGATGCATCTTGTAGGAACATTGCTGCAACACGGCTAGCTTCTTGAATAACTTGTAAATCGCCCTTGCCTTCGATTGAGAACGCAGCAACTGGCTTGCCAGTCTTTGCAATTCCATCAGCAACACGTTGTGTCCACTTTGGTTCAATACCAATAACAACAACCGCTGCAACGTTGGCGTTAACGCCAGTTCCAATGAGTGTGTCAAATGTTAGTTGTAGATCTTCACCGAACTGCAAACGACCAAATGCGTGAGGTAGAGCCATTGTGCCCGGAATAACTTTTGCAACAGCTTCTGCTGCTGCATTAGAAAGATCATCGAGAGGCAAAATAATTACGTGATTGCGGATACCCATAGTGCCGTTTTCGCGGCGGTATCCAGTTAAGCGCGGCTTGCTTCCCATCGATAACTCCTCATGTTGTGTGTGTGAATGTAATCGCCCTTTTTGATGGCAGCTGATGCAAGTCCGACTTTGATGCCGTACTTAATGATTGCGTCGCCCTCAGCAAGATCTGTGAGTGCAAATTTGTGTCCGAGCGGAAGCGCGTGATTCAACACTTCAGTGCTCTCGGTTCCTTCTTTCACGGAACGACCGTGAACTGTTCCTGGTTGCAGATCTGTCATTGCAACAGCGACATTGTCGCCATCGTGATGAAGCAGGAACTGCGGTGGAGTTATTGCCATATCTACACACGCCTCTCTTCGCCTATAAATGGGTAGTGGTCTGACCTCTTGCGGGAGTCTAGGACAGTTGAGCGTGTTTCGTCTACCCCCCTGCCCAAATTTCTCTCAGTGGTCTAACCTGTTGCCATGAAAACAGAGCTTCGGTACGGGATTATCGGTGCGGGCAGCATGGGCCGCGAGCACATTGAGAACATCAAAGTCATGGGCGGAGCGGTTGTAACCGCTATCAGCGATCCCCATAAGCCATCCCAGGATGCCGCCCTTGCTTTGGCTCCTGGAGCCAAATTATTCACTGATCATCGCGCTTTGCTTGATTCAGGATTAATCGATGCCGTCATTATCGCTACCCCGAATGACACACATGCTGCAGTTTTAAAGGATGCGCTCGCTACCGATTTAGCGGTTTTTGTTGAAAAGCCACTTGCCACAACTGTTGAAGATTTGAAATCAATTCTTGCCTGGGATGACAAGCGAAGTGCGATGACATGGATGGGACTTGAATACCGATTCATGCCACCTGTCGCTGAAGCAATCGCTCGAGCACATGAAGGCGAAGCCGGAAAAATTCATCAAGTTTCAATCCGCGAACACCGCGAGCCTTTTTATCCAAAGGTTGATAACTGGAATCGGTTTTCAGAACGTACCGGTGGAACATTAGTTGAAAAATGTTGCCACTACTTCAATTTGATGGACATCGTTGTTGGAGAAACACCTGTTCGTGTTTTTGCATCAGGTGGACAAGCTGTTAATCACTTAGATGAAAAGTATGATGGCAAGCAAGCAGATATGTTGGATAACGCTTTTGTAATTCTTGAATACGCTAATGGAGCACGCGGCATGCTAGATCTTTGCATGTTCGGTGAAGGAACATTTGATAAAGAGATTCTGACAATCGTTGGTGATGAAGGAAAGATCGAATCATTCTTGCCTTCACAAGTTTTGCGCGCATCTCGTCGCGAAAGCATCGGAAAGCTTTCAGGGTGGAAGACGGGAGCAGCACGCACCCCCGGTAGCGAACAAAAGATTATTCATAACTTTGATGTTAAGTACATGGGTCACCATTACGGTGCTTCATACATTGAGCATACAAAATTCCGCGATGCGATTCTGAATTCGACTGCAGCTGAAGTTACCTTGAAGGATGGCGTGACTAGCGTGGTAACTGGACTTGCTGCTCATAAGAGCATCAATGAAGGCCGAGTAGTCGAGATCAAAGAGCTTTGGGGCTAATTACCAACTACTCCAAGGTTTTGCATGAGTATCAACAATCTCTGCGAGTTGTTCTAGGCGTGGAATAGAGATTTCACGAAGCGCTTTTGGAATATCTGGGGAACTGACGATGTCAGCCCACACCGCACGCCCCGCAAGAAAACCGCTGGCCCCACCCATGGCACATGCCTTCACCGCATCATTAAAGAATGGTTGCTTAACACCATTTGAAAGAACTACCCAAGGAGAACCAATTGCCTCTGAAATTCTGTCAGCGTTTTTGGTTACAAGATTTAAATCACCTTCACCATGGAATGGAACCTCTGCCTTGTAAAGATCTGGCTTCCAAGCTGCGGCTTCACGTGCGGCGATAATCAACTCTTCTTCACGGTTGAAACTGCGAGAAGAATCTGTTGGTGGCTTAACAATAATTTCAATAATTGATGGCAGGCCTGAGACGTCACACAGCTTATTGAAATCTTCAACTAACTTTGTACGAACATCGGGTGATTCATCATTGCGCCACAAAACTAAAAATTTTAAACCCACGCTTCCGATATCACGCATGCGAATCGGATCAACATCTGGATCTACCGCTGTGTCGGTCGCCGCACCACCTGCCGGACCTACTAACAAATCTGCTGCAGCAATTAACCCGCAACCGCCTTGCAAAGCCTTTTGATCAATAATCGCATCAATTCCAAACTCTTGATCTACAAGAAGTGCTGATGCATACGGTGACAATTCGCGTGCAACATCTACCTTGAATTGTGTTAACTGTGAATCAGGAACTGGTGTGCTCTGATGAGGTGCAAAAATTCCGCGCAGCGCTTCTCGTTGATCAACTGCAACCATTGCCAAAGCACCTGATGGTCTTGCCAATTTGGTTAGTGGTTTTCTCATCAGTGTGCCTCCAGGTATGCATCGAGTTCGGTCGTGGTTGGAATCTTTGATTGGCCATCTAGGCCGCGACATGAAAGGGCCGCTACAGCATTAGCTCTACGTATTGCTTCTTGCAGTGGGTGACCTTGAATTAACTGAGCAACTAGAGCTCCATGAAAAACATCTCCCGCACCCAGCGTGCTCATTACATCGACCTTAAATCCTGGCGCAGTGACTAGACCAGTTTCAGGTGAAAAACCAGCGCTGCCAGCTGATCCCTGAGTAGCAACAACTGTATTTCCCGCTTTCATAGAATCATTTTCTAAAGCAACCGCAAGATCCACTCCGGGATAGCGAAGCGCCATCTGGCGGTCGGTCGGAACAAAAAGATCAACAACTATTGGATCAAAAGTTTCAACACCATAGCCGGCATCAAATGAAATCTGAGCTCCTTTGCCTCTAGAAATCCCTGCTTCTTCCAATCTCTTTACGCCGACATGGTCGACATGCAGCCACTGTGAATTGGCAATCAACTTTTTTGCAGCATCATTCATGGGTGCCTGTACTACAGGTTGGCGGGTACTAATCGCTCGAGCACTGTGCTCTTTGGATGCAACAATCACGCTTCCGGCAGTTGCTGATGTGCCGATGGAAACTCCTGAAGTATCTACGCCTTCTCGTGCAAAAATACGTAAAACTTCTTTGCCATCTGCATCATCACCAATTGTTCCAACTATCGCACTCTTGATACCCAAGCGACTCATTGTTACCGCGGCAACCGCGGCTGGTCCACCACCTGCTCGGGCAATTTCATTTGCAATAACTCGTTCATCTTCACCAGGATATTTATCGACTGACGCAATCGTGTCCATTGTGATTACACCAACGCATACCGCTTGAATGGAACTCAATTGTTCTCTCTCAATTTTGCATCGGTCAAAGCTGTTGCACGAGCACCCGATATATGTTGAAGAGTTAACCTAGAAGCTAGTTCTCCATTGCCACTTTCAATTGCAGCCAAAATCTCAATGTGCTGATTGCGCGAAATTTCAGAACGACCAGGTAAACGTAAGGTTGTCTCCATAGACATCTTCATAACGTCTTGAAGCACATTCAGTGTTTGGTTAATAAAACGATTGCCTGCAATACCAACGATAGATAAGTGAAATTTTGCATCCAGCGCTTGTAATTGATCAAAATCAATTGGTTTGATGGATGTAATCGTGTCAATCTGATTAAGGGTTGCACGAAGTAAGCGAATATCCTCTTTTGTGGCTTTTTCTGCCGCCCACTTAGAGGCTGGCACTTCTAATACTTCACGAGCATCGAAGAGCTCATTGAGTCCATGGGTCTTGGTCATTACTGATGCGCGTAGCTCTTGCGCTACAACTGGTTCCTGAACAAATGTTCCTTGGCCATGTTTAATCTGAACAAGTCCCTGTGCCTGCAAAATATGTAGAGCTTCTCGCAAGCTAGGTCGACTTACTTCAAGTAATTCTGCCAGCTGGCGTTCTGGAGGTAATTTGTCTCCCGGCAAAAGCTTTTGAAGCTCAATTAGCTCAACTAATTGGGTGGCAATTCTTGAGGCACGTTTCGGCTCAGAATTAACACTCAAGACGCTCAAGTTCTAGCCCTTCACAGCGCCAGCGGTTAGACCTGCAACGAATGATTTCTGCATAGCTAGATACATAACAACCATTGGAATTGAGGCAACAAAAACTGCCGTGAAGATCATGCTGAAACTTGTTGCGTACTCGCCTCGATAGTCCAGCAAAGCCAAAGGCAATGTCTTCTTTGCACTTTCTGTAATCAATAGAAGCGGGAAGAGTAAATCGTTCCAACAAATCACAAAGAGGAAGATTGAGGTTGCACCTAAGGCTGGCTTAGACAACGGTAGAGCAATCGAACGATAAACCTTGAAATGAGTTGCGCCGTCAATTGAGGCTACTTCATACATTTCATTTGGAATTTCCTTGAAAAACGATGTAAGAATGAAAACCGAAATTGGAAGGGTTGCAACAACATTGACAGCGATTAAGCCATGATATGTATTGGTCAGCCCTAAGTCGTTGAAAAGTAGGTAGATAGGAATGATGTTGACCTGACCAGGAATTGCGAGTCCTAGCGAGAATAAGACAAAGAGAACCTTTCCTGTCACATTCATCATTCGCGCTATTGCAAATGAGACCATGCTTGCCAGTACTAAGGTAATTAGTACTGAAAATGAGGTGACGAAGATACTGTTCTTAAAATTGGTAAGGATTCCGCCATCGTCCAGTAACCGCCTGTAATTGTCTAAGGTCCAATCAAGTGGCAAAGCCATTGGAGTGTCGTAAATCTCCAGATCAGTTTTGAAGGTTCCCAACACAACCATTGTGGATGGGATAATGATGAGCAATGAGAATACTGTGAGGCCAATCCAGCGAGAAATCTTGTAAATCATGCTTAGTACCTCGTCCTTAAAATTCTCTTCTGCAATCCCGTGATCAAGAAAATCATTATCACCATGATTATTGATTGCGATGCCGCGTATCCAAACCTAAACTCATTAAATGCCGTTTGAAATATCATCGTTGTTAAAATCGAAGTTGTATTATTAGGTCCACCTTGTGTAGTTGCATAGACTAAATCAAAAGCTTTGAAGGATTGAATGGTTGTGTAAGCCACAACTACAGCACTTGTTGGAAGGGCCATTGGCCAAGTTACTGACTTGAATTGTTGCCATCTACTAGCACCATCCACATTTGCCGCTTCATACAATTCGGCTGGGATCTGCTGAAGCCCTGCGATATAGATAACCATCATTTGACCTGTATGAAACCAAACTTGCACAAAGATAATGGCATACAACGCGGAGTTTTCACTTCCGAGCCAATTGAGGGCAAAAGAATCAAGCCCAATTTTCTTAAAGGTTGTGTTTATCGCACCGTAATTAGGATCATATAAAAAGAGCCAAATCATTGCGACAGAGACTGAAGATAAAATCGTTGGGAAAAAGAACAATGTTCTAAAAAACAAAGTGGTTCTCGTGTTTTTTACAAGATAGGTAGCAAACAAAAGGGCGAAGCCAGTTTGGAAAATAACTACCCAAAACATAAATTCGATGTTGTTTCCAAGAACCTTTGTTGCAAGATCATCATCTGTGGCAAGTTTCTGGAAATTATCTAATCCCACAAATACTGGCTCATCAATCCCGTCCCACTTTGTTAATGCATAACGGAAGTTGTTGAGAACTGGAATCAAGAAGAGAAATACATAAAGACTGATTGCAGGCAAAGACATCCAGTACAGCGCTGTTTTTGAGCCCTGAATTGAATGTCGCTTCTTAAAGGAAGGACGAGCAGCCCCACTAATTTTCTTTAGGGGGCTGCTCGACTTTATTGAATTGAGAATGATTAGCTCAACTTCTGCTTAATTTGTTTTGAGTAATCTTCTAGAGTTGCATCCACTGGCTTACCGCCAACGATTGCAATCAATGCATCTTCCATGAGATCGCGAACACCCTGGTTTAGCCACAAGAATCGTGGAGCTAATAGAGTCTTCTTTGATTGCCAAGGTGAAGTATTGATCAGGTCTTGGTTTGTGTATGTTGCATTGAGCACATTCACATGCTGTGAGGTTCCATTTGCATAAATTGATGCAATTTCACCGGTTAGCATGAATGAGATAAATGCGCGTGCAATCCTTTGATCGGTTGAACTTGCATTCTTGTTAACACTCAAAATGAAAGTATTGTTCTGAATACCTACATACTGAGGCTTCTCATCAGTTGTGATCAATGAGAACAGCTGCATTTTTCCGGTCATAGCTGGATTTACAGTCTTGATCGCACCCATCTGGAATGAGCCTGTTGGAATAACAGGAGACTTTCCTGTAGCAAATAGGTTGATGGCTGCTGCATCTGTTACGCCAGTTGCGTTATCTGGGAAGCATTTTGCATCTGCCATCTGCTTGTAGCGGCCAGCCATATCCTTAAACCAAGCGGTTTGAAGATCTGCCTTACCTGTATCAATGTCCTCAATTCGCTTTTCAAGGGTTGCATAATTTGGTGCGCTATTCATGAGCATCGAATTGAGCATTTGACCAGCATTCGGGCGGAAGCCACCTGACCAGGCTAGAGGTGTGTAACCAGCAGCCTTAGCTGCCCTACACCATGCAAGTAGTCCTGTGAAATTCTTTGGTAGATCCCACTTTTCTTTAGCAAAGATCTCTGTGTTGTACACAGGATTGTTAAATAGATAGTGAAGAGGAATTCCAAGTTGCTTTCCTTCATATTGTCCTGGGGCCAATCCATTAGCAATAACATTTTGACGAGTGAAGCGCTCTCCAGACAGATCCGTCATCATGTCACCCTTTGCAAACTGCACAAACTGTGAACCACGGAAAGTTGCAAAGACAGCTGCCTTTGGATTTGATCTAATTCTAGAGAATCCTAGATTTGTGTAATCACCTGAAGGCATTGTGACTTGCTTAATCTTTGCACCTGGATTGCGGGCTTCAAAGAGAGCAATAATCTGATCAAAAGTCTTTCCATCTTCAGCACCGCGCCAGTGATGGAATTCGATGCTTCCCTTAGGTGCACGTAGTGCAGGTGCAGCTGCTCCATATGCACTGGCCAGACGAACTCGCTGCCAAGTCAACTTGCCATTTGAGCCTTCTTTACAAACAAGTGAAGTGTTGCTTGTTCCTGTGCTTGCGCCTTCAACTGTGCAAGCCTTACCAAAAGTTTCTCCAGCTGCAAACGCCGATGGAAGTAATGTTGCAACAAGTGCAAACGCAATTGCAGCAACAGCACCGATACGACGAGCACTGAAGGAATTAGTTCCTTTAGTTTTCATTTTTATCCTTGCTTTCGAGGGTTGGTTGTAGTTGTTTACCATTCTGTGAGGGGTATCCCTAACATCTTTGCCATTTGACGAATACCTGGTCGCACATCGATCCACGAGATGACCAAGTGATGCGGATATCCGCCTGTGACTATTCCATTCACTAATGCAGCGGCGTCAGGTTCAGTGATTACCGTTGCTGTATTGCCTTGGAAGTGATTGGGAGCTGGGATTGATTCCCCTCGGCTCACAACCATGCGTAAACCCGTGCGATTGCTCGGATCTACATCCCGATCAATACGGAACAGCGTTACTGGTC
>JBIIZR010000089.1:0-9184 GCA_044346185.1 Candidatus Planktophila sp. | reverse complement strand
TGTTGCAAGGCCGCGCTTTTTTAGAACTGATTTAAGTGCGTGATAAATCTCGGCTCCCCAGCGAACTGATTCGCGGAAAGTCGGAGCACCAATTGGCGCGATCATAAACTCTTGAATATCAACATTTGTATCTGCATGTGCGCCACCATTAAGAATGTTCATCATTGGAACTGGCAGTAGATGCGCATTTGGTCCACCTAGGTAGCGGAACAATGAAAGATCTGCAGAATCTGCAGATGCCTTTGCAACGGCCAGCGAAGCACCAAGAATTGCATTTGCACCAAGTCGTGATTTGTTCTTTGTTCCATCTAGTTCGATCATTGCAACATCGATTAGGCGTTGATCCTGTGAATCAAAACCGATGATCTCTGGAGCGATTTCATCATTAACAAATGCAACTGCTTTTTCAACACCTTTACCTAAGTAACGCTTGCCACCATCACGAAGTTCAGCTGCCTCAAATGCACCAGTTGATGCACCACTTGGGACTGCTGCGCGAGCTTGTGTTCCATCTTCTAATTGGATTTCGACTTCAACCGTTGGATTTCCACGGGAGTCAAGAATTTCACGGGCACCTAGTGCTTCAATAATCGCCATTGCGTTCTCCTCTAATCATCTAAAAGTCTGGTTTTAAAGGTCTTTGTTCTAAACCTTTTGCCAACCTCAACGCTGAAATGGCATGTACTTCAATAAATGAAGTCTACCGCGAACCTTTAGCAGACTATGCGGGCCCAATCTCTTGGCTAATCCGCATGGCCTCCTTGCGAAGCGCTGCCTCTGCATCGATTCCGTTGGCATGGGCCCATGCAATGACGGCCACAAGGGCTTGTCCCACAGCGCTTTCATCAGCTGGTCCATCAATAGAGACAGAGTCCGGAGTTTTCACATCAACACCATATTTTTCAGCGCGATATAACAGTTTTTCAATTAAAGGAAGTGCTGGCTGTGACATCGCAACACCATCTAGGGGTGAGGTACGGCCCTTTTCCTTCTTCTTAATCTCTTCCCAATTTTCAAGAACTTCTTGCGAATCGCGGACTTCGACACCGGCAAATACATGAGGGTGCCTGCGAATCAACTTATCTGCAATACCTTGGGCCACGTCCTCGATTGAAAATGGATCGGTTGGATGTTCCTGTGCCATACGTGCATGGAAGTAAACCTGAAGCAAAACATCGCCCAGTTCTTCACGCATATCAATCCGATTGTCAGATTGAACAGCGTCAACAAATTCGTATGACTCTTCAAGTAAATACTTTAAGAGTGACTCATGAGTTTGTTCTGCATCCCATGGGCATCCACCAGGAGAACGCAAAGTATTCATGACTTCAACAAGTCGTTGAAGTTGAGAACCTTGCATATTCTTAACTGTTATTTATCTGAAGGAGTAACAGCTGATTCGGCAGAATCAGCAGCAACTACATCAGCAGTTGTTGGATCCCACTTACCGTAGCGAGGATTAACAGTTACGCCAATCTCTTTCGACTTAGCAACAATTAGCTTTTGGATCTCTAGGCCAAGTTGATCTTCAGTAACACCGGCAGCAACTAGCTTTTGGCTGATTTTGTCAGAGTAGGCAATTGCTTCAATGTATCGATCTAAATCTTGTGGTGCGATTCCTGCATTAACAAGTGCGTTAGGAAGACCTGCTTCGCCACCAACCTGCTCAAGAATGCTTGCACGACGTGTATCGATTTCTGCCTTTGTCACGTTGATCGCTAACTCTTGACCAAGTTCACGAAGCAAAGTTCCTAGAAGATGAAAACGAAGCTGTGAAAGATTAAGAGATGCGCCGGTTTCAAGCTGCATCTGCGATGTATCGACCTTTGCACGCTCTGAAAGAATTGAATCAATACTTCCTTGAACAAGGGCTTGTGTGATTTTTGTATCGCCCACTGTTGCCGCCGCACCTATTTGAGAGCATCCCGCCAATAGAAAGGTTGCTAGTGCTGTTGCCAGGATCTTCTTCATTCTGTACTCACTTTCGGTGCATCGCTCAATTGATGTACGGCCTCAATGACCCAGGCCAGAAGAGAAGTATCCACTATTTCAGGCGCATTCTGTGACGGATTCCAAGAGGTGGCCTTCGGAAGAGCCACCAAAACTGTGCTTGCTGCACCCTTATAGAGAGAGCCTGGGTATAAACGTGTCAAACGTAACTGACGAGATTCAGGTATTACTAAAGGTGCAAGACGAAGGAACTTTCCTTGAACTACAACTTCAGTCAACTTCGCAGCCTTTGCTTGTGCACGCAGAGCTGCAACTCCCAACAACGCTTTGGCTTCTTCAGGTAAATCACCAAATCGATCAATTAGTTCTGCTTCGATTGACGCAACATCACTAGGTGCTTTTACATCAGCTAGACGTCGGTAAAGATCAAGTCGCAAGCGCTCTCCCGGAACAAATTCAGATGACAAGTGCGCATTGATCGGTAACTCAACCTTGCATTCAGAGACCTTTTCCTCGGTTTCTATGATTCCAGATTTGTATTCTTGAACCGCTTCTCCAACCATTCGCATATACAAATCAAAACCAACATCTGCAATGTGGCCTGATTGTTCTCCACCCAAGAGATTGCCGGCACCACGAATTTCAAGATCCTTAAGCGCAACCCGCATTCCTGAACCTAAATCCGTATTGGTTGCAATTGTCTTTAGGCGTTCATGTGCAAGTTCAGATAATGGCTCGTCAGGTGAATACAAGAAATATGCATATGCTCGTTCTCGCCCACGACCTACGCGGCCACGCAATTGATGAAGTTGTGACAAACCAAAACGATCGGCTCGCTCAACAATAAGTGTGTTTGCGTTTTGAATATCCAAACCGCTTTCAACAATTGTTGTGCAGACCAAAACATCAAAATCACGGTTCCAGAAAGCCAGAATGACATCCTCTAACTCGCCCTCTGACATTTGCCCATGTGCAATTCGAATTCTTGCCTCGGGAACTAGCTCCTTTAACCGCATCGCTGTTTTATCAATTGTGTCGACGCGATTGTGCAAGTAAAAAATCTGCCCGTCTCGCAATAGTTCACGGTGAATAGCAGCAGTAATCTGCGCCTCTTCGGCCGGGCCCACGTAGGTGAGAATTGGATGGCGCTCTTCTGGTGGCGTAGTGATGGTGGACATTTCGCGAATTCCGGTCACTGCCATCTCTAGTGTGCGCGGAATAGGGGTTGCAGACATAGCAAGCACATCAACTGTTGTACGCAACTTCTTGAGTGATTCTTTCTGTTCCACACCAAAACGTTGTTCTTCATCAACCACAACTAAACCAAGATCTTTGAATTGAACATCATTGGATAAAATTCTGTGGGTTCCAATGACCACATCAACGGTTCCGGAGGCTAACTGTTCAAGGATTTCCTTGCTTTCTTTGGCTGAATTAAACCTGGACAAACCAGCTACCTTTAGCGGAAATCCGGCATAGCGTTCTGCAAAAGTCTTTGTGTGTTGTTGAACCAATAGCGTTGTTGGTACCAAAACCGCTACCTGTTTTCCATCTTGAACCGCTTTAAATGCGGCACGAATAGCGATTTCAGTTTTTCCATATCCCACATCTCCGCAGATGATTCGATCCATCGGATATGGGCGTTCCATGTCTTGCTTAACATCATTGATCGTCGAAAGCTGATCAGGAGTTTCGATATACGAGAATGAGTCTTCAAGTTCGCGTTGCCACGGTGTATCGGCAGAGAAAGCAAAACCAGGTGAGCTAGTACGGGCTGCGTATAAGCGAATAAGTTCTCCGGCTATTTGGCGAACAGCCTTGCGCGCACGACCCTTTGCTTTCTGCCATTCGCCACTACCGATTCGGTGCACGGTGGGGGTTTCTCCACCAACATATTTAGATACTTGTTCAAGAACATCGGTTGGAACAAAGATTCTGTCCCCAGGTTGACCGCGTTTTGCTGGCGCATATTCAATGATTAAGTATTCGCGCGTTACCCCGGCAACTGTGCGTTGTAATAACTCTACGTATCGCCCAATTCCGTGCTGCTCATGGACGACATAATCTCCTGCAGAAAGCTCTAACGGATCAATGGCTTGTTTTCGCTTTGACGGCAAACGTTCACCATCTTTAACACTTCCCTTGCTGCCAGTTAAATCTCGCTCAGTCATAAAGAAGATTTGATCCGCCGCACTTTCAAAACCATGGGCAATGACTGAAGTCGTTAAGTGAATGATTCCCTTTGTGGGTTCAGCAGTGAGCTTTTCGGTGATTTGTACCGGCAAATCAGCTCCGCGCAGAATCCCTGCATACCGTTCCAACATTCCATGCCCATGTGTTGCAAAAACAACGGTGCGATGTTCTTCAAGTGCATGACGCAAAGCATCTACCGCACGCTCAACATCACCACGCATGGGGTCGATGGCTGCGAACTCTAAAAATGTTGTCTCGGGATCTAGATCTGTTCCAAATGGACTGAGCTCCTTGGTACTCATTCCGGCCTTAGCTATTTCCCCAAAAAGTTCTTCCCAGTCCATGTATGTGCCTGCGCCATCATGAATTGGTGCAGAACCGCCTAACGCTGCGTTAGACCAAGAGGCATTAAGAAACTCTTCATTGGTTGCAAGTAAATCTGCTGCTCGAGATTTAATGCGTTGTTCATCAATAAATAAGATTTGAGTATTTGCCGGCATTCTTGTCAGCAGGCTTTCAGTGTCATCGATCAACAGCGGGATCAAAGACTCCATGCCTTCGAAAGTCATTCCTTCAGCAATCTTGCCGAGCATTTCTGCCGCTGCAGGATATTGATCAGCAATTTCTAGAGCACGATGCTTTGTTTCGTGTGTCAGCAAAAGTTCTCGACATGGATAGATATCAACACTGCCAGCGACTGGTTGAAAAGTTCGTTGGTCTGAAACTTCGAAGTAACTTAAATCTTCGATCTCGTCGCCAAAGAAATCAATACGAATTGGGTGATGACTAAGGGGTAAAAACAAATCAACGATTCCGCCGCGGACAGCAAATTCGCCGCGACGTTCCACTAAATCAGTTCTGGTGTAAGCCAACGATGAAAGATGTCGAACTAGTTCATCAAGCGACTGCTCCTTGCCAATTTCTAAATTTAGGAGCGGCGACTTAGCGAGCTGACAAATGATTCGATGTATTGCGCCACGAACAGGAGTAACCACTATTGGATTAATCGCGTGATCTCTCTTAAGTGCATACAGTGATTGAATTCTGCGAGCAACAGTGTCACTTCTGGGACTTAAGCGTTCGTGAGGCAATGTTTCCCAGGCTGGAAATTCCAGAACATTGTCATAGAGCTCTCTTAACTCATTAACTAGATCCTCTGCGCTGCGACTAGAACTTGTGACGACTAACAACGGGTGAGTCTGCGCTTTGGCCGCCAAGAGAAAGGGATAGAGCGATTGGGGTGCCACGATATGAGATGCATCGGAATTAAGTGGCAAGGCTGGAATTAACCCGCGCATAATTACTCTCCAATGCAGTTAGGCCCCAACTCCAAAGGAGGGGGGCTGAATGCGCTGAGTCTAATTTAGTTTTGCTATGAGGCGTTACCTGAGAGGATTGCCCAATGAGCCAGAGCCCGATCGCTGCAGATGATGCAGAGCTTCGTAGCGATGTGCGCCGTCTTGGAGATCTTTTGGGTCAGACCCTGGTTCGGCAAGAAGGTCCAGAACTTTTAGCACTTGTAGAACAGGTTCGTAAGGCGGTCCGTGAAGGAAGTGGCGAGGAAATTCTTGGTCAGCTTTCTGTTGAAGATTCGGTGCAGCTTGTTCGTGCATTTAGTACTTATTTTCACTTAGCAAATGTCGCAGAGCAGGTACACCGTGCGCGTGTGTTGGCAGAAGCAAGAACAGCGGGTGGCTCTTGGTTAGCAAAAGCGGTCGATCGCATTGAAGCAGCACTTAAAGCACAAACTCCTGGGCATGAATTAAGTAAAGAAGAAATAAGCGAATGGGTCGGTGCGATGTCAGTTCGTCCGGTTTTTACTGCCCACCCAACAGAGGCTGCACGTAGATCAGTCCTAAACAAACTAGGCAGCATTGCAGATTTACTTGATGACCCACGCAATCCATCGCAACAAGAACGACTAGCAGAAACTGTCGACTTATTGTGGCAAACCGACGAACTTCGACTGGGACGACCTGAACCATTAGATGAAGCACTTAACGCTTTGTACTATTTGGATGATTTGTTTACAGAAACTGTGCCTGAAGTACTCAATGATTTTGCTAAAGAGATGAAGCGAATCGATGTTGAGGTGCCAATCACCGCTCGCCCACTTTCATTTGGTAATTGGATCGGTGGAGACCGCGACGGAAACCCAAACATTACAGCTGAAGTAACAACTGATGCGATGGAGCTTCAGGTCTCGCACGCGATCCGAGTAACTATTGCCGCCATGAACGCTTTGCGACAAATGTTGTCTGTTTCCACAAAGATCGTTGGTGCAACACCTGAACTATCTGCTTCAGTTGAAAAGGATTTGAAGCACATTCCAGAGTTTGAACCACGCTTCCTGCGTCTTAATGCTGAAGAGCCTTACCGCTTAAAGGCCACAGCAATAGTTCACCGTTTGGCCTTTACCCGTGATCGCCATGCAAAGAACGCGGCACACGTTCCAAACCGTGATTATGCAAATACTTCAGAGCTTTTAGCCGACTTAGTTTTGATGCGTGATTCGCTTTTGGCTCACCGCGGCGAACTAATTGCTACGGGCTTACTTGAGCGCACAATCCGCACTATTTCAGCCTTTGGAATCAATCATGCGACTATGGATGTTCGGGAACATTCAGATGCGCATCACAACGTTCTCAAGCAGATCACTGGCGTGGATGGTTACATAGAAAAATCCCACGATGAAAAGTTTGAAATCCTGACTCGATACTTGGCTGATGATGCGCGTTTTGATACAACCAAACTTGAAGCTTTGGGTAAGAAAACTGTTGATACCTTTATTGCAATTAATAACTTAATAGATCGCTTTGGTCCAGAGGCAATTGAGACTTACATTGTTTCAATGACAAAGGGTGCAGATGATTTGATTGCCGCAGTTGTCATTGCTCAGCAAGCAGGGCTTGTTTCATTAAAGGAAAAGAAGGCGCGAATTGGCTTTGCACCCCTATTAGAAACCGTTGCCGAACTTCGTGCAGCTGGTGAAATTCTTGAAAAACTCTTGAGCAACCCGGCCTATCGTTCAGTAGTTGCACTTCGCGGCGATGTGCAAGAGGTAATGCTCGGATATTCAGATTCCAATAAAGATGCAGGAATTGCAACTAGCCAATGGGAAATCCATAGAGCTCAGCGTTCTTTGCGCGATGTCGCAATCAAGCATGGTGTGAAGTTATGTTTGTTCCATGGTCGCGGTGGTTCTGTCGGTCGCGGTGGGGGCCCAACTTATGATGCTTTGATCGCACTGCCTTGGGGTTCCGTTGATGGACAAATCAAGATGACTGAACAAGGTGAAGTAATTAGCGATAAATACGCCTTGGCATCCCTTGCTCGCGAGAATGTTGAGTTAACTCTTGCCGCATCCCTTGAAGCAACTATTCTCAATCGTGGACCACGACAAAGTAAAGAAGAGCTTGCTGCTTGGGGTAATTGCATGCAGTTAGTCAGTGATTCTTCATTTAAACGTTACCGAGCCTTGATTCAACAGCCAGATTTGCCCGCATACTTTTACGCTTCAACTCCGGTTGAACAACTAGGAGAGCTCTTCTTAGGTTCACGGCCATCTAGACGTCCAGATGCAGCAGGTGGACTTGATTCATTACGTGCGATTCCGTGGGTATTTGGTTGGACTCAATCACGACAAATCGTTCCTGGCTGGTTCGGCGTTGGTTCAGGGTTAAAGGCCGCACGCGAAGCTGGACACTCTGCCCTGCTAGAACAAATGCTCAAAGAATGGCATTTCTTTACAACTTTTATTAGCAATGTCGAAATGACCTTGGCTAAAACTGATTTGGCGCTGGCCAAGCGTTATGTAGAAGCGCTGGTCCCACAAGAGCTTCACCATTTCTTGGATGAGATTCAGGAAGAGTTTGATCTAACAGTTTCTGAAATTCTTGCCCTTACTAAGAAGACAAGCCTGTTGGGTGATCAAGAAATTTTGGCGCGCACCTTGCAAGTACGCGATGCATACCTTTCACCGATTCACTTGTTGCAAGTAAATTTGCTCAAGCGTGTGCGCGATGCCGGCGATTCTGCCGATCCAGTCTTGCGACGTGCCCTGTTGTTAACAATCAATGGTGTGGCTGCAGGGTTACGTAATACCGGCTGATTAACTATTGAATTGACTTTGTGTTGCCTCTAAACCTTTAGTAATTAAAGATTCCACAACATCAGCGCCACGATCTATGAATTCGGCTAAATCCTTTTGTTCCACCTTTGAAAAAGCCTTTAACACAAAATCCGCAGGATCTTGTTGACCCATAGGTCGACCAATACCCAAGCGAACTCGGAAATAATCAGGTCCATTAAATGATGAAGTCATTGATTTCAAACCATTATGGCCGTTGTCGCCACCTGCAAACTTGGTGCGAATTGCCGCAAATGGAATATCTAATTCGTCATGTAAAGCAATAATGTTCGCTGGCTCTACTGAATAGAAATTTGCAAGTGCTTTGACTGGCCCACCAGTTTCATTCATGTAGCTCATTGATTTTGCAAGAATTACAGAATGTGTTCCTGCCTCTAATTTATAGGCGGCAATTTCATTTCGTGACTTGTGTGAAGAAAATTTCAATGAATGGCGACGAGCAAGTTCATCAATCACCATCTGGCCGATGTTATGACGTGTGGCAGCGTATTGATCTCCCGGATTACCCAGGCCCACTACCAACCACGTCATAACAACAAAGCCTAAGGGTTAAGCGTCCTTCTTCTCTGCATCTGCTGCAGGAGCTGCTGCATCTGTTGCTGCTGGTGCTGCAGTCTCTTCTGCTGCTGCAGTCGACTTCTCTGACAAGTGAACAACGATCATCTTTGGATCAGATACGAGTTCTACTCCTGCTGGAAGCACAACATCTGCTGCGTACTTTGAAGAACCTGAAGAAAGTCCCTGAATATCTAGTTCTAGGAAGCTTGGAATTGATGAAGCATCAACGCTTACTTCGATTGAGTTGTGTACGTGCTCAAGAATTCCATCACGATCATGCTCACCAAGTGTGTGAACAGGAACTGAAACAACAACCTTCTCGCCGCGACGAAC
>JBIIZR010000070.1:0-2682 GCA_044346185.1 Candidatus Planktophila sp. | reverse complement strand
GCTAAGAAGGCAACTGCTAAGAAGGCAGCTCCAAAGCGCCGCAAGAAGGCAGCAGCTAAGAAGGCAGCTCCAAAGAAGCGCAAGAAGGCAGCAGCTAAGAAGGCAGCTCCAAAGAAGCGCAAGAAGGCAGCAGCTAAGAAGGCAGCTCCAAAGCGTCGCAAGAAGGCAGCAGCTCCAGCAGCAGCTCCAAAGAAGCGTCGCAAGAAGGCAGCTAAGAAGGCTAAGTAAAGCCCTCAAGCATATTAAAAAAACCCGCCACTCTATGTGGCGGGTTTTTTTATATCTGTATTACTTCTAATTCATTTCTTCATCCGCAGCATCCTTGCGTAGTGACTCTTCAATACGTTCAAAGATTTCCCCCAAAGTTTGCTGATCGCTTTTTGATAGGTGATCCATGAATCGATTACGAACACTTTCGACATGATCGGGTGCGGCAGCAACTATTGCCTTCCAACCTTTCGGGGTCATCACCGCAAAGTAGCCACGTTTATCACCTGGGCATGGCTCTCGGCGGACCCAGCCCTCTTTCTCCATCACCTTCATTCGGTGCGATAACCGCGACCGAGATAACAAAGCACTTGCGGCTAATTCACTCATTCGCATACTGCGATCTGGGGCATCGCTGAGTTGAACCAAGATTTCATAATCTGGCATTGATAAATCATGGGCATCAAGGTCTGAATCCAGCGCCTCAATCAACCGTCGACTAGCGATTATGTAACGTCGCCAAGCCTTCATTTCGGTGGGGTTGAGCCACCTTGGTGCGGTAGCGTTTTCACCTGCCATAAGTCCAGTCTACGGCAAAGGTTGAAGCTTCAACTACTTTTAATCGAAGGAGAGTTTGATGAGTTCCAGTAAAGAAGGCTTGTCCGCTGCAGGTTTAGATTTTTCCAACCAGGATCAATCAGTCAGACCACAAGATGATCTCTATCGTCACTTCAACGGCGGTTGGCTAAAGACCGCTGTTATCCCTGCAGACCGTGCCACTGATGGAGCATTTATGGCGCTGCGTGTTCAATCCGAGGCTAGGGTTCGGGAAATCATTGAAGGTGCAACTGGTTCAGATGAAGCGACCAAGATCGCCCATATCTATAAGTCATTTATGGATGTGGATGCGGTTAACGCGAAGGGTGGCTCCCCTATTGCTGCAGAACTGGCCTTGGTTGATTCAATTTCAACGATCACTGATTTCATTTCTACCTTTTCTAAGTTAGAAGCTCGGGGAACCTCTGGAATCTTTGGCACCTTTATTTATGCCGACATGAAGGATGCATCAACAAATATCTTGTATCTGGCACAGGGTGGCATTTCCCTGCCTGACGAGGCTTACTATCGTGAAGAAAAGTATGCCGATATTCGCACAGCCTACGTTGCACATATTTCTGCGATGTTCACCTTGGCTAAGGTTTCAAACCCAGCCGAAAATGCAGCACAGGTGATGGCTCTTGAAACCAGTATTGCTAGCCATCATTGGGACCAGGTGAAAAATCGCGATGCGACGCTGACCTATAACAAGATGAATCGCGCAGAAGTTAAGGCTTTGATGCCAGCCTTTGATTGGGAGCTTTACTTAACAGATGGCGAAATTCCAGCAATTGTTTTGGATTCCGTAATCGTGCAGCAGCCATCATTTTTTGAAGGACTTGGCTCCATCTTGGCTAACTTTGATGCAACTGCGTGGAAGGCCTGGTTGAAGTGGCACATCATTAGTGGATCAGCTCCATATCTATCTGATGATTTCACCAATGAGAACTTCGCTTTCTTCGGAAAAACTCTGAGCGGAACTCCTGAACTTCGCGAGCGCTGGAAGCGTGCTGTTTCGATGATCGAGGGTTCATTGGGCGAAGCGGTTGGAAAGGTTTATGTGCAAAAGTACTTTCCGGCCGAAGCTAAAGCCCGCATGGAAAACCTTGTTGCAAACCTGATCGAGGCCTATCGCGTCAGTATCAATGAGCTTGCCTGGATGAGCCCTGATACCAAGGTGAAGGCGCTAGAAAAACTAGGCAAGTTCCGCCCCAAGATTGGTTACCCCGATAAATGGCGCGACTACAGCGCCCTGGAAACTACCCCTGATGACCTGTACGGAAATGTAGGCCGAGTTGTTAAGTTCCAACGAGATCATGAACTTTCAAAGATTGGTAAGCCGGTCGATCGCGATGAATGGTTAATGGCTCCACAAACCGTAAACGCCTATTACAACCCTGTCATGAATGAGATTGTTTTCCCCGCCGCAATTTTGCAGGCACCGTTTTTTGGTTTAGATCATGATGACGCGGTGAACTATGGCGGTATTGGTGCAGTCATTGGCCACGAAATCGGACACGGCTTTGATGATCAGGGCTCTAAGTACGATGGCGATGGAGCCCTCAACAATTGGTGGACCGATGCCGATCGCGCGGCCTTTGAAGAACGCACCAAAGCTTTGATTGAGCAATACGATGCCTTGATCCCAGAAGAAGCGCCAGATGTAAATGTAAATGGCGCTCTGACTATTGGTGAAAACATCGGTGATCTTGGTGGATTAACCATCGCATACAAGGCCTATCAAATTTCACTGCAAGGAAAGCCTTCTCCAGTTATCGAAGGCATGAGCGGTGAAAAACGATTGATGCTTTCCTGGGCACAAATTTGGCGCGCCAAGGTTCGTCCAGAAGAGATGCGTCGCCGAATTGCAACTGATCC
>JBIIZR010000088.1:0-9285 GCA_044346185.1 Candidatus Planktophila sp. | reverse complement strand
TATCAAGCAGGGAATCGGACCTAACAAGGTTAAGACATACCTAGTAGATGGAAACCTTTCAAGCGGTGCTTACAAGGATCTACCTGCAGGAATCATGAAGGGCGTAAAGGGAACTCTTCCTGGCGTTTTGGCTACTGGAGATCTTCAGAAGCGTCTACTTTCAGTAGACCCAGCTCTTACTGATTACTCATACGCTGCTGAGTCATACGACGCAGTTATCTTGATTGCACTTGCTGCAGAGCAGGGTGGAGCAACGGATGGAAAGACAATCCGCGACAACCTTGTTTCTGTCTCAAAGGGTGGCACAAAGTGCACAACCTTTGCTGATTGCAAGGCTCTTATCAAGGATGGAGTAGACATCGACTATGACGGTGTATCTGGTCCTATCGAGTTCGCTGACAATGGCGATCCTTCATACGCAACAATGGGTGTGTATGTATACGAAGCTAACGACAAGTACGTAGCACTTCCAGCAGAGTTCATCTCTGGTGATGTGCCAGCGGGCGAGTAAGTAGCGAAATAAGTAGTAAGAATGGCCCGCCGGTTATCCGGCGGGCCATTCTTATGTCAAGTTAATTTCTCTAAAGTACAAATAGTTTTCGAAAAGATGATTTTATTTCTTGGCTAATGTGCCAAGGTAAAGCTCAATAACTTTAGGATCATTGGATAGGGATTTTCCCGTTCCTTCGTATGCATTCTTTCCCTGATCTAAAACATATCCTCGATCAACAATCTGTAAACATCTGCGAGCATTTTGTTCGACCATAATAACGGTGACACCAATTTTGTTAATTTCGCGTACGCGCACAAATACCTCATCCTGTAAAGCAGGAGAGAGGCCAGCACTTGGCTCATCTAATAGCAGCACTGATGGATTCATCATCAAAGCTCTTCCCATAGCAACCATTTGACGTTCTCCACCAGAAAGAGAACCCGCTCGCTGCTTTCGACGAGTTCCAAGAGTTGGGAAAAGATCAGTTACAAAATCAAAACGGTCAGAGAACTGACGGGGGGATTGGAATGCACCCATCTGAAGGTTTTCTTCGATGGTTAGTGATGGAAAAACATTGTTGCTTTGGGGAACAAAACCAATTCCTCTAGCAACTAATTGATCTGCTCTCAAATTAGTGATCTCTTCGCCAGACAAGGAGACATTACCTTCGCGTACCTTGACTAATCCAAAAAGTGCCTTGAGTAGTGTTGATTTACCCGCGCCATTAGGTCCAATAATGCCGACGAGCTCTCCCTTACTAGCGTGGAGGTTACATCCATTGAGAATATTGATACCTGGTAGATAGCCGGCAACTAATTCCGTTGCAGACACCAATGGGGAGTTCGCAGTTGAATCCATAACCTATGCCCCTTCACTTGATAGATCGGCATCATGATGAGCACCTAGATAAGCCTCGATCACTTGGGCATTACCCATAACAGTTGCAGGAGTTCCTTCGGCGATAATTTGCCCTTGGGCCATAACAATGACCCAATCACTGATCTCATGAACCATATCCATATCGTGCTCAACGAAAAGCACAGTCTTGCCTTCATTGCGCAACTCTTTGATGTGTTCCAAAAGCGATTGCTTTAATGCAGGATTTACTCCAGCCATTGGCTCATCAAGCATTACCATTTCGGGCTCTACCATCAAGGCTCTTGCCATCTCGAGAAGCTTTCTTTGCCCCCCTGAAAGAGCTGCTGCAAAATCATCTTGTTTTTCAATCAGTTTAAAGTTTTTAAGAATTGAAACCGCTTTAACCCGGATAGCTTCTTCTTGTGCACGCCATATCCAAGGGAAAACAGACATTAGTACTGACTCTCCCTTTTGCTGTTTAGCACCGAGCAGCATATTTTCTAGAACAGTCAAACGATAAAGCGCCTTGGTTAATTGGAAAGTTCTGACCATTCCAAGACGTGCGACTTTATGTGGTGGAATTCCATTGAGGGCCTTGCCATTAAAGCTCCAAGTACCAGAGTTTGGTGAGTCATATCCGGTGAGAAGATTAAAGAAAGTAGTTTTACCGGCACCGTTTGGACCAATAAGGGCCGTAATTGAACCGCGCTGGATCTCAAGGTGCTCAACGTTTACTGCGGTTAATCCACCAAAGTGACGAACAATATTGTCAGCAATCAAAATAGGGTCTGGCTTTGATGAACCGGGGGTTTGACCAGCGGTTGAGGCAAAACTTCTGCCGGAGTTATGCTCTTGCATCGAGTGCCAACTCCTTCTTATCTCCGAAGATACCTTGTGGCCTAAAGATCATTAGCAGCATCAATCCAAGGCCCATCAGCATGAATCGAATCTGACCTACTTGATTGACTCCGATTAGCCAGTCAGGAATTATGTTAGAGGAAACTCCTTCTCGAAGAATTTGCTCGATGAAAACAATTAAGAACCAGAAAATCATGGCACCGACGATTGGTGCAAAGACTCGTGCTGCTCCACCTAAAATCAAGACGGTGTAAGCAAAGAAAGTTAACGCAGTTCCGTAGTTATCTGGCTGAACTGACTGTCGTGATAGAGCGTAGACAAAGCCTGCCATAGATCCGATGACACCACCTATCATCAAGGATTGCATTTTGTATAAGTAGACGTTTTTGCCAAGTGAGCGAACAGCATCTTCATCTTCACGGATAGCGCGCATAACGCGACCCCATGGTGAGTTGACCATAATCCACATAATGAAAGTAATAATCGCTACAAGTACCCATCCAGTGATGACAACCCATAGGTCGTTTCCATTAAAGCGAAGGATCGGAGTTGTAAGTCCACCCTTAAATGGATTCAGATCAAAAAACTCTTTACCAAACTTTCCTGTAATTCCATCTGAACCACCCAAAGAGTCATTGAAGGTAGCAGAGCGTGCAACTTGGCGAACAATTTCTGCAAATGCAATTGTTACGATCGCTAGATAGTCCGCTCGCAATCTCAAGGTAGGTACACCAAGTAGCAGAGCAAAGAGAATTGAATTAAAAATACCAATTAAAAAAGCAACCCAAAGAGATAGTCCAAAGGTGATTACGGGTACGGCAACACTGTAAGCACCGATAGCTAAGAAGCCAGCCTGACCAAAGTTAAGCAAACCTGTGTATCCAAAGTGCATGTTTAAGCCGATTGCAGCTAGCGCGAAAATAATGGCATTTACGCCAAGAGTTGAACTGAGCGTTTGCTGGATGATAAATAGAAAATCCATTTAACCGATCCTCTCTGTTCGTCCCAGAATTCCTTGAGGGCGGACAATTAAAATCAAGATCAGAACTACTAGTGCACCTACATACTTCAATTCGGTAGGGATAAAGAGTGTTGAAAGTTGAACGAAGAGCCCAATGATTAAGGAACCAACTAGTGCACCATTGGCTGTGCCCAAACCACCAAGGGTGACTGCGGCAAATATCAGTAGCAGCATGTCCTGGCCCATAAGGAAGCTAACCCCTTGGTTGACAGTAACTATGACGCCTGCGTAACCAGCAAGGGCTGCGCCTAGTATCCACACCGCGCGAATTACCTTCTGGACATCAATTCCAGAGGCTGAAGCAAGCGCAGGATTATCGGCGACCGCTCGACTCGCCTTGCCCATGCGGGTAGTTAGTAGCCACAAGGTTGCAAACACAATAAATCCAATACCAATGACCGTTGTAAGAATTGATTTAGGGGTGATATTTACTAATCCAAGTTCGAGCCCGGCTTGCCCGGCGTACTGAGGAAGCTGTCTGGTGTCTCCACCAAAAAGGAAAAGGAAGAAATAACGAAGGAAGATTGCAAAACCGATTGAGACCACAAGCATTGCGATTAATCCAGTGCCACGCTTACGCAGCGGTTTCCACAGGTATCTATCCTGTAAAAATCCAGAGATGAAAGCGCTGAGAGCAACTGCAATCAGCGCGGCAATCACAACTGGCAATTTTGCTATTGCGCTGAAGTAATAGGTGAGAAGTCCAGCAAGAGTCAGTATCTCTCCGTGAGCAAAATTGGTGAGCCCGGTCGTTCCGAAAATCAGATTAAGGCCTAGTGCTGCTAAAGCAATGATGAGACCTAAAATTAATCCATCAACAGTTAGTTGGGCTGATCGCTCAAGTCGTGTGGCTTTTTCAACCCCAGGTCCTATGGGAAAGAGAAGCCGTAGTTCAACTCCCAGCATAAATACATTTGCCTTGATTGTTCCTTTTGTTGAATCTGTTAATGCTTGGCCTGATGGGAGATCGCCTTCATTGATTGTTGCGGCGTATGTTCCTTTAGCTGTTATAAGAACTTCCCATGCACCGAGGGAATCTGTTTTTGTCTCGGCACTAAAGCCATTCGGTCCTTCGATTGAGATCCCAACACCTGCGAGAGGTTTTTCTGTGGCATCTGTAATAACTCCGTAGAGCTTGGTTGGAGTTTCAACGGCATGTGCGGTTGTGGAAATTGAAGTAAGCGCTGCTGTTGCTGTGAATAATCCGAAACATACAAGAATGAAGCGGGCACTAAATTTTTTCGTTATGAAATTCAAGTCGCGCTCCAAATCTTAGGTCAGTGCATCGAGGTGTAGATGCACCAGGCTGTCCTTCGCGCCTAGGTGGCCTACCTTAACTAAACTCCCTAGACCTCGGCAAGGATCATGCAGGTAATACGTGCGGTGCAGGTTCTTTGGCCAGATTCATCGGTGATTACGATTTCATAGGAGCACAGGGTCTTACCAAGAGATATCGGCGTTGCAACCGCCGTTACTAGGCCTGATCGAGCAGATCGGTGATGAGTAGCGTTGATATCGATCCCCACTACGCGTCGGGTGGGACCAGCGTGAATCTGGGCTCCAATCGATCCCAGAGATTCCGCCAAAACAACACTAGCTCCACCATGCAGCAGTCCCGCAGGTTGAGTATTTCCCTCAACTGGCATCGTCGCAACAAGTCGCTTTTCAGAAGCTTCAATTATTTCAATGCCCATTTTGGTGCCAAGGTCGCCATTGCCGCGTTGCCTAATTATTGCCAGTAAATCTTGTTGCGTCATGAACCAATCATAACTTGTTACCTAGGATAGACGCCATGCCTGGTGCTTCCAAGAGAGTTCTACTTATCGATGGTCATTCAATGGCATATCGGGCCTTTTTTGCATTGCCAAGCGAGAACTTTACGACCGCACAAGGCCAGCACACCAACGCTGTTTATGGCTTTGCAACCATGTTGCTTTCATTGCTGACCACATCAAAGCCAACACATGTAGCAGTTGCCTTTGATGTCTCCCGCAAGACCTTTAGATCCGAGATTTTTCCCGAATACAAAGCTAACCGCGCCAAAACACCTGATGAATTTAGATCACAAATGTCATACCTGCACGATCTGGTCTCGGCGTTTGGCATTACGACATTTGAAGTAGACGGTTTCGAAGCAGATGACATCATTGCAACTATCGCAAAGCAGGCTGAACGTGAAGATGCAGAAGTCTTTATTTGTACTGGTGATCGTGATTCATTTCAGCTGGTTAATGAAAAGACAACTGTGCTTTATCCAAAGCGAGGTGTTAGTGATTTAGCTCGGATGACACCTCAGGCTATTCAAGAAAAGTATGGGATGTCGCCCGAACAGTATCCAGATTTTGCTGCGCTACGTGGAGACCCAAGTGACAATCTGCCTTCTGTGCCTGGCGTCGGAGAAAAAACTGCAGCAAAGTGGGTTGTCGAATACGGTTCATTGCACGAGCTAATTGCAAACATAGACAAACTTGGTGGGAAAGTGGGTCAGTCCCTTCGAGATTCAATCAATGATGTCATTAGAAATCGCGAGTTAACACAACTTGTCTCCAATGTTCCTTTGGAGCTAAGCATTGATGCTTTGGCGTGGAGCGGTGTGGATGAGAGTAAAACTAATCCGCTCTTTGAAAAACTAGAGTTCAAGACACTTAAGGATCGCATGAAACCGATCTTGCTCCAATCTACTTCAAAGATATCCGAGCCAGCACTTGAACTTTTTGCAACCGAGATTGCCGAAGGGATCATTTCCCCAGAAGAAGCTTCAGTTCGGATAGCACAACATTCAGGTGATATTGCGATCGCTTTTCAGTTAGTTGATGAGAAGCTGCACCGCTACGCAGTTGCGCTGACACCAGATGATGTCTTTTTAGTTCACGCTTCAGCGATGGGGGACTGGGCAACAAATGGCGAAGTGACCAAGATTGCTCACGATTCAAAGTCATTAGCGCGCATCAGTGGTTTAGCGGGAATCGGATTTGATACTGCGCTGGCTGCCTATCTTGTTAATCCAGGAGTTAGAAGCCAAGAGCTCAAAGACATACAAGAGCGATGGGGAGATGGCTCAGCGATCAATCTATCTTCACCCGAACAAGAACTCTTAACCTCTGCTCGCGCACTCTTTGCCCTAAAGGAATCTTTGACGCGCGAACTAAAGGAGCGCAATCTCTGGGAGCTGTTCATGACCATGGAGTTACCGGTTGCCGAACTATTAGGACGAATGGAAGCGGTAGGTATTGCTGTAAACAAAAAAGGCTTAAATGAATTAGCCTCCTTCTTTGAAGGTGAAGTAAGTCGTGAAACAAAAGCTGCACATGATTCCGTGGGGCACGAGTTCAATGTTGCATCGCCCAAGCAACTGCAAGTTGTTTTATTTGATGAGCTCAACCTTCCAAAAACCAAGAAGATTAAAACTGGATACACAACCGATGCCGAAAGTCTTGATTGGCTTCATCAAAAAAGTGGTCATCCGGTTTTAACATCTTTGCTTCGAATTCGTGAAACAAAGAAACTTGGAACCACTGTCGAAGGCTTAATTGCCGAAATTGCCAAAGATGGACGCATCCACACCCACTTTCAGCAAACTGTTACGGCAACGGGTCGCCTTTCATCAACGGGGCCAAACCTTCAGAACATTCCAGTTCGTACCGAAGAGGGCAGAAGGATTCGTGACTGTTTCACTGTAGGCAAGGGCTATGTTGCATTATTGACAGCTGATTACAGTCAAATTGAAATGCGAATCATGGCTCACTTGTCCCACGACGAAAAATTGTTGGCTGCATTTGCATCTGGTGAGGATCTTCATGCCACAGTTGCAGGACTTGTATTTGGTGTGAAACCTTCAGAAGTCGATCCAGAAATGCGTCGGCAGATGAAGGCCATGTCATATGGACTTGCGTATGGACTTTCTTCCTATGGTTTGTCAGCACAACTAGACATTTCTCCACCTGCCGCGCAACAGTTGATGGACACCTACTTTGAGCGTTTTGGTGGGATTAGGGATTATTTAAAGACAGTTGTCGAAGATGCGCGCAAAGTCGGATATACCGAAACAATTATGGGCCGCCGACGTTATTTGCCAGATTTAATGCATGACAATAGACAAAGACGCGAAGTTGCCGAGCGGATGGCATTAAATGCACCGATTCAGGGATCTGCTGCAGACATTATCAAGTTAGCGATGCTCAATGTTCAGGCTGCAATTGAGAAAGAAAACTTGAAATCTCGATTGCTTCTTCAGATTCATGACGAGTTAATTCTTGAAGTTGTTGCGGGCGAAGAGGAAATAGTTATCGAGTTAGTAAAGCGTGAAATGGGATCTGCGTATCCTCTAAAAGCACCGTTAGATGTCAATGCGGGTCTAGGCCTTACCTGGCACGAGGCCGCGCACTAATTACTTAACTTCGTTAGATATGTCTTTCATCGCCTGAAGGTCTTCTTCATCAGTTGGAATGTCATTTGCTGCACTCAATCGCCCGCGACCAATTGATAAGACGATTAATCCTATGGAGATCATAATTGGCAACATTGCTAATCCGATGCGGGGAGAGAAAGTTTCAGAGACAACTCCACCCACTGCGGCACCAACGGCCATAAAGGAACCTTCAACACTCCAGATCCAACCAAGAGATGCCGTCTGTGAACCTTTAGGTCTTACTGCTTCAAGTACTTCAAAGTAGAAAACTTGAACCGCGCCACCAACAAAACCAATGCACGCACCAAAAAGAGCCATGCTCCAATCAGGATATGTAAATGCAATTGGAATACATGCAATTACCCATAGGAAGTAGGCACGACGAAGCGCAGAAAGTGGAGCTAGTTTCTTAGAAACTAACCCACCCAATAAGCCACCAATAACTGTTGCTGCACCAAATGCTGCAAAAATCCATGCAACTCGGTGTTGCACACCTTCCTGCGTAGCAAAGGCAGGAACAGCAACATCAAAAACACCCCATCCAAAACCAATGAAGCAGCCTTCAAACATTAAAAGTCGTATCGCACGATCTCGCCACAACCGTTGTTGACCCTTCTGCTTCTTTTCGGGTATCCAATCGCGAGAAGCAGGAGTAAGTGATAAAGCGACTCCGCCAATAAACATGAGCGCCGCGATCGTACCCAGCCCAAGTTCAGGTCGAGAAGAGAGTGAAAGTGCAGTAATTACTACCGGTCCAACTACCGAAGTGCTGCTCATCATCGAAGAATCAAATGCATAAGCAGTTCTTAAATATGTATCAGGAACAATATCTTTCCATAGTGGGCGGACAGATAAATTTATTGGGGGAGCAGTCATGCCCAAAATAAATGCCGTGATCAAGATGGATGTTCGTGTTTCCATTGTGTTGAGTAACAAAATTAAGCAAGAGTACAAAGGAACCAAAATACGGATAGGCCATTTCTGTCCAAAACGATCCATCACAGATCCCCGAAGCCCTGCAGTTAAAGAGCCAGCCAAAGAGTTCAAACCAATTGCAAATCCGGCAATAGCTACAGAGCCCGTCTCTTGCTCGGCCTTAAAGAAGATGCCAAGGCCGATCATGCCGTAGGCCAATCGCGCTGGAAATGCGCTAATGCCAAGCCGAATGACCTGAGGGAAAGCCATTAACTCTCTATACCTATTCATAGCGAGTCTCAGTCTATCTTTCAGGCTCAAAAAAGTAAGTGGATTTGCCGATACGAGCGCGCAAACCGTACCCTTGGTCTTCAGCCGCGAAAGCGGGAACTACTACTTTCTATCCCTACGGAGCACAATTGTCTACACCACAAATTGCAGTAAATGACATCGGATCAGCTGAAGATTTTCTAGCAGCGATCGAGGGCACAATCAGAAACTTTAATGACGGCGACCTAGTATCAGGTGCAGTTGTTCAAGTTGGACGCGACGAAGTTCTTGTCGATATCGGATACAAGACTGAAG
Organism: Candidatus Planktophila sp.; assembly: GCA_044346185.1. Lineage (GTDB taxonomy): Bacteria > Actinomycetota > Actinomycetes > Nanopelagicales > Nanopelagicaceae > Planktophila. The sequence goes on along the minus strand of JBIIZR010000088.1, from coordinate 147 downwards.
GTGTTATTCCTTCTCGCGAGCTTTCAATTCGCCACGATGCAGATCCAAACTCAATCGTTAAAGTCGGTGAGATTATTGAAGCTCTCGTTCTTCAGAAAGAAGACAAAGAGGGTCGTTTGATTCTTTCCAAGAAGCGCGCACAGTACG
>JBIIZR010000003.1:0-28757 GCA_044346185.1 Candidatus Planktophila sp. | reverse complement strand
ACCCCACCACTGACAAATGCAACATTTTTTCGAACAGGTGTTTGAATTTTTTCCAAAGCTGTGTCACCATATGGACATGGCAAAAAACGTTACCGAACTTCCAGATGGCCCAGCAGACGCGCACGGTTTAACCGCCCGCCAGCTCAAGATCCTTGGCGCAATCAAGGATGCCCTTGAAACCAACGGCTATCCCCCTTCAATGCGAGAGATCGGCGTTGTCGCCGGCCTGACTTCCCCAGCCTCGGTCAAGTACCAGTTAGAAGCCCTGGAAAAGAAGGGCTTTATCCGCCGTGACCCAACCCGTGGCCGCGCTCTAGAAGTTTTGATGCCTGATGAAAAGACCGCCGAGAATTCCACCCCAGTTGATGCCACCCGCTACATCCCGCTAGTTGGCCGTATCGCAGCCGGTGGGCCAATCACTGCAGAACAATCTGTTGAAGAGACCTTCCCGCTTCCAGAATCCCTCGTTGGCAGCGGCGAGCTCTTTATGCTCAAGGTCGTTGGCGAATCCATGATTGATGCAGCCATCTGCGATGGCGATTACGTCGTTATTCGCGCTCAAAAAGACTGCAATAACGGTGAAATCGTGGCCGCGATGATTGATGGCGAAGCAACAGTGAAGACTTTCTCACGTAAAAATGGGCATATTTGGCTGCTTCCAGCTAATGATGACTTTGCACCAATCGATGGCGACAACTGCGAGATCCTTGGAAAGGTCACCGCGGTTATTCGTTCCGTTCGCTGATGTGATGAATTACGCAACACTAATGTTGCGTAAATACGAGCATTGCCCTAGAGTCTTTCTATGCCCTTGCTTAAGAAATCAGCTCTGTTTGCAGTTGTTCTAGCCCTTTTCGCAACCATCCTGACAGGGTGCTCATCTTCTGATGAACAAGCCACCGAAGTCACCGAGTTAACGGTGTACTCAGGTCGCTCAGAGGAGTTCATTGCTCCTTTCTTTGCACAGTGGGAAGCCCAATCTGGCATCAAGCTGAATATTCGCTACGGTGATTCAGCAGAGCTTGCTGCACAAATTCTTGAAGAAGGCGGTAATTCACCTGCCGATCTATTTCTTTCACAAGATGCCGGATCACTGGGCGCAGTAGCAGAGGCTGGATTATTCACGCAGCTAAGCGCTGAAATCGCATCAGCAATTCCTGCTACCTACGTTGCAGCAAATCGCAACTGGGTTGGTGTCACAGGTCGCGCTCGCGTTTTTGCTTACGCGCCAGATCGCGTAAAGATCTTGCCACAATCAGTTACAGATTTAACTAATAGTCAGTACAAGAACCAGATTGGTATCGCGCCAACTAATGCATCTTTCCAAGCTTTCTTAACTGCATTAATCGAGAACAAGGGCGCAGATTTTGCTAAGTCTTGGCTTAAAGGTTTGCAGGCAAATGGCGTAAAGATCTATGCAAAAAACAGCGCCATTGTTGAAGCAATCGATAAGGGTGAAATTTCTATTGGTCTTGTTAACCACTATTACATCTGGGAAGTCAGCGAAGGTTTAGGCCGTGCAATCAATGTAAAGAATGGTTTCTTTGCAACCGGCGACCTTGGTAACTTAATCAATGTTTCAGGGGCCGGAGTTCTTGCATCAAGTAAGAAGTATGCAGCCGCAGAAGATTTGATTAACTTCTTAACCTCTGCAGCCAGCCAAGCCAAATTTGTTACAGATACCCATGAATACTCACTTATTGCAGGTGCAGCAGCACCTGCCGGAGTTCCGGCACTTGATCAAATTGGTGCGCCAGCAGTTGATCTAGCTACCTTAAAGAACATCAAGGCAACCCAAGATCTACTGATCGAGGTTGGTCTGCTCTAAAAATGCCTACAACCTTTCCCGATAGCACCCGAGTAGCACTGTCAGAAAGTGCGCGTAAACAGCGCGCTTTGCGTGGTGTGCTCAACGGCGCCGTCGGAGTTGTTGCAGCCCTTGCCTTAATCCCTTTTGTTTACTTGCTTATTCGAGCCAGCCAAAAGCCAGTTGGTGAAATTGCACAGCTACTTATTCGCCCCAAGACTCTTGAAGTTCTGGCAACCACATCCGCGTTAGTTCTTTGTGTTGTTATAACAACAGTGGTCATGGGTGTCTTGATGGCTAGCGGGCTGCACTTTGTGCGCTTGCCATTTAGAGGCCTGTTGTTAATTCCAACGGTGCTTCCGTTAGCAATTCCTTCTTACGTTTTTACCTATACCTGGGTTGCATTAATTCCAGGTTTTTCAGGGTTCTTTGCTGCAGCCTTTATCTTGTCTATTACAACTTTGCCGTATGTAATCCTGGCAACTCTGTCTGGGCTTCGAACCGTTGATAGTTCGCAGATTGAAGTTGCTCGCTCTTTAGGTTTAACGCTTCCTCAAATCTTTAGACGGGTTGTTTTCCCACAAGTTAAGGGGCACATCAGCGCAGGTGCACTTCTGGCAGCGCTGTACACGATTAGCGATTTTGGTGCGGTGTCACTGCTCAACGTTGAAACCCTAACTGTCACTATCCAAAACATGTATCGCGCTTCTTATGACCGCAGCGCAGCAGCAGTTATCTCTTTCGTGCTTATCGCTTTTTCAACCATCGTGGTTTTAGCTGATGAAAGAATCAAACGACAGACCCCAGATAGCAATGTTGTAAAGGCGTATTCGACAAAGAACACTTTGATCAGCAGCACCTGGCTTCGCATCACCATCATTGCAACTGTTGGCCTTTATGCCCTTAACGCAGTGCTCATCCCCTTCTATGTATTGATCTCTAGATTTCTTAGTAACCAGGTAGCAATTGATTGGGCAGATCTACTGACCGCATCGATTTCAACAATCGCAGTTGCAGCACTTGGCGCCTTAATCGCACTAGTTTTATCAGCACCTATCGGCATCATCTTGTCTGGCAGCTCGACACGTGTAGGCCGCACTGCTCAACGAATCATCACTATCGGCCACGGATTACCCGGTGTCGTCGTTGGTTTAGCAATTGTTTCTATTGGCTCAAAACTGGGCGCTTTGTATCAAACAACTTTCCTGCTGGCCTTTGCCTACGCCCTGCTTTTTCTTGCTAAATCAGTAGCCAGCATGAACTCTTCACTATCTCGCGTTCCGACAAGTGTGAAAGATGTTGCATCGACATTGGGCATGAATCAATGGCATGTAATTAAGAAGGTAGTTGCACCTATTGCCGCACCTGGTATTGGCCTTGGAACTATCTTGGTCTTTCTGACCGCAATGAAGGAACTACCTGCAACGCTGATGCTTCGCCCAACAGGGTTTGAAACATTGGCAACCCAGATCTGGTCAGCAGCTTCGATCAATCGATTTAACGAGGCTGCACCCTATGCATTAATCTTGGTTCTTATTGCAGCGTTACCATCATTTTTAATCAGCCGACCTGACAAGGCCGACCGTGCATTCATCCACGAGCCAATTAATGGAATTGACCGAGTAGGAGGCGAAAAATGAGTTCACTCGAAATTTCGCATCTTAAAGTTTCTTTAGGCAACCGTTTAATTCTGGATGATCTTTCATTCTCATTAGCTGAAGGCCAGATCGCTGCACTGCTTGGCCCATCTGGTTGCGGAAAAACAACACTGCTTCGCAGTATCGCCGGATTGATCCAGCCATCTGATGGAACTATTCGCTTTGGTAAGCAGCTAGTTTCGCTCTCTTCGTTGGTCATGCCATCGCACAAACGAAAGATTGGTTATGTGCCACAAGAGGGCGCACTTTTCCCTCACTTAAGCGTTGGCGACAATATTGCTTTTGGTTTAGATCGTTCTGCATTTACAAAGGACCAGATTCGTCAGACAACTAAGGAAATGCTTAACCTGATTGGTTTGCAAGGTTTTGAAAACCGTATGCCTAACCAACTATCTGGTGGACAACAAACTCGTGTAGCACTGGCCCGCGCACTTGCCATTAAGCCAGCAATGGTTTTATTGGATGAGCCTTTCTCAGCACTTGATGCCGCACTGCGCGGTGACTTACGCGCTGATGTCATTGATCTATTGAGAAAGAGCAACACAACGGCGATCTTGGTTACCCACGATCGCGAAGAAGCATTGGTATCGGCCGATGTTGTCGCTCTTATGCGTGATGGCCAAATCATTCAGCAGGGAACGCCAGAAGCGGTGTACACAAAACCGATTTCACCTGCCATGGCAATTAGCACCGGAGATGCGCTAGTTCTCGATGCATCAAAGATGGCTGATGGAACTACTTCTTATTTGTTTAGCCCCGCAACAAAGAGTACCCTGATTGAATCAGGCCACATTGTTATTCGCCCAGAAGAAATCAAACTTGATCGCAATCTAACCGGCGCACAATCTATTGGTCTCATTTCAAAAATTGATTACTACGGCCACGATGCGATGGTCACCCTTGAGTGTGCTGGCCAGGTTCTCAAGGTTCGCATCCCGGGACCATTTGATTATGCAGTCGGTGAAGAAGTAGCCCTTGAGCACGCAGGACCGGTTCGTTTCTTTTCGAATGTGAAGTAACCAAAATGCCAATAGATTCGTCTCGCGAAGCCCACTTCCCCGCTATCGAAAAGCGATACGGTGAAAAGATGGCCTACTGGTTCAAGATCATGGCAAAACTTGAAGGCAAAAAGTACCCAGAACAGATTGCTCACTTAAAAGAAAACTATGGTTTTTCTCAAGCCCATGCCAACGCATTAGTTATGTACTCACGTGGATCAGAATCATCAAAGCGCTTTAACACTCCAACAGATTTTTACAAATCAGTTACTCCTGAACAAGCAAAAACAATCAAGGCAATCTTCAAAGCCATCACTACCAAGTTTCCGCAGGTCGAAATTGTGATCGCCTGGAACCAACCTATGGTCAAAGTGGGCAAGGATTACATCTTCAGTGTTTCAGCTTCATCTAAACACATAGCAATCGCACCATGGGATCAAGATGTACAAAAAGCATTTGCGCCCAAGTTCAAGGAAGGCAAGGCGCTGAAGAAGATCATCCAACTGCCCAACGACTGGGATGTTGATGCCAAGCTGCTTCAAGCGATGATCAAGGCGAGCCTTTCCAACCTGAAGTAATTGGATGGCTCACTTACCATTGAGCCATGTCCCGCACCGCAAGGGTTAAAAATGGCTTTGAGCCAAAGATCTGCGTGCGCTGCGGTTTGCCCTTTGAGTGGCGTAAGAAGTGGGCAAAAAACTGGCCTGAAGTGAAGTACTGCAGCGATCGATGCCGCGAGAACAAATGAAGCGGATTATCTATATTCCCTTTGATCACTTACATCGCAAATTCGGAGCGTTAAAGGATGCTGATCCAAAAAACGATGTAATTGCTTTTGTTGAAAGTGCTCGCATGACAACTGGGCGCAATTGGCACAAAGAGCGGCTTTTCTTCTTAATCTCTAGCGCACGCCACTTTGCTAAATCACTTGAAGACGAGGGCTTTACCGTCGAATACGTAAAGGCTGCAACAACTATTGACGGCCTTAAGACGATCACCAAGAAACACAAGATCTCAGAAATCATCTGCGCCGAACCATCATCTTTTAGACAGTACGAACAGTTGAAGGATCATGGCGTTAGCTTTGTAGATAACGATTTCTTCTTGACTCCTCGCCCACTGTTTACCCAATGGGCTTCAGAGCAAAAAACTTATCTGATGGAAAACTTTTACCGTAAACAGCGCACCCGTTTAAATATCTTGATGGAAGGTAAAGATCCTGTCGGAGGATCTTGGAACTTTGATAAGGAAAACCGTTTGCCTCCCCCAAAGAAATACGAAGGCCCGGCATATCTAGAACATAAGCGCGATCAGATCGATCAAGAAGTTGCCAAAGAACTTGGCCACATAATGACCACTACTTGGGCCACAACTCGCAAAGGTGCGCTAGCCCAGATGAAGAACTTCTTTGATAACCACTTTGCCGAATTTGGCCCACTTGAAGATGCGATGACAACCTATAACTGGGCGCTGCATCACAGTCTGCTTTCGCCTTACATCAATAACAACTTGATTCATCCATCAGAAGTTATTCACGCAGCAGTTAAAGCATTTAATGGCGGCACGGTCCCTATCGAATCTGCCGAAGGTTTTATCCGCCAGATCATTGGCTGGCGCGAATACGTCAATGGTATGTACTGGTTCTTGGGTCCTGATTACCGCGATAACAATCAACTAAACGCCACCAGAAAACTTCTGCCGCTGTTTTCAGATCCAACAAAGACCCAGATGAACTGCATCAAAGAAACTGTCACCGATATTCAAAGCCGCGCTTGGGTGCATCACATCCCCCGTTTGATGTTGCTATCTAACCTGGCGTTAGTCACTGGTACGAACCCACAAGCTTTTCTGGATTGGATGCGCGAAGTATTTATCGATGCATCCGAATGGGTAATGGTTCCCAATGTGATTGGCATGGGCGTACACGCAGATGGCGGACAAATGATGACTAAGCCATATGCAGCCGGCGGTGCTTACATTTCGCGTATGTCGAATTACTGCAAACCATGTACTTACAACCCCAAGCTGCGCACAGGTGAAACCGCTTGTCCTTTCACAACTTTGTACTGGGATTTTCTGGATCGCCACAAAGAAACCTTTGCGAAAAACCACCGGATGAGCCAACAGGTTTTTGGTCTAAACCGTTTAACTGATCTGCCAGAACTACGTGAGCGCGCGCAAGAAGTACTAGAAGGTCTGGAAAAAGGTAGGATTTAAAGTATGAGCGCACTCTTTGATCCATTAACAATCGGCAACGTTGAATTCGCCAATCGCATTTGGGTTTCTCCTATGTGCCAATACATGGCCGAAGATGGCTTTGTGGGCCAATGGCACGATGTGCACCTAGGTTCCTTTGCAACAGGTGGCACCGGTTTAATCATGGTTGAAGCAACTGGTGTTGTTCCCGAAGGACGTATTTCAATTGGTTGCCCATCAATCGAAGATGACGAGCACGCTGCAGCTTTTGCACCGATCATTCACTTCGCACATCAACACAATGTAAAAGTTGGAATCCAGTTAGCTCACGCAGGCCGCAAAGCAGCGTGCGCGCTTCCTTGGGCAGATCACAAGATGGCAACGCCCGAAGAAGGCGGTTGGCAAGCGGTGTCTTCATCTGCCATTGCATTTGAAGGCTACCCAGAACCGCGTGCATTAACGGTTGCTGAAATACACCAACTGACACAAGATTTCGCATCGGCTGCAAAGCGCGCAATTGATGTTGGCTTTGATGTCATTGAAATACATGCAGCACATGGGTATTTAATGCACCAGTTCTACTCTCCCCTTGCAAATACCCGCACCGATGAATACGGCGGATCATTTGAAAACCGCATCCGTTTCCTGATCGAAACTGTTGATGCAGTCAAAGCAGCAATTCCTGCGGGCACGCCTTTGTTTGTTCGCATCTCTGCAACTGACTGGGTCGATAACGGTTGGAACCTGATTGATTCAGTTGAACTGTGTGCACAGTTGAAAGCTCATGGCGTAGACCTTGTAGATGTTTCTACTGGTGGAAATGTTCACAACGCACCGATCAAAGCAACACCTGGTTTCCAAGTTCCCTTTGCAACTGCAATTCGTGCAGAGACTGGAATTATGACGACAGCCGTAGGGCTAATCACCGAACCAGAGCAAGCCGACCACATCATTCAAACCGGTGAAGCAGATGCGGTCTTTATGGCCCGCGAGTTCCTGCGCAATCCACGCTTTCCTTTATATGCGGCAGAAAAGCTTGGCGTGAAAATCCCTTGGCCGCTTCCTATTGAACGTGGCCGTAAGTAGAGCTAAAGGTCTACATTTAACTCATGGTCGTTTCTACCAATCGTGCATTTGATACCCCTCGTCCTCAGGAGTATCCATCGATTCCAGAACCTGTCTTTCGTCGAGATCGCAGTTCGCAACCACAACTTCCTGGACCAAATCCACTGTTGTCAGATTGGTTGACCTTAACTTTTATTCGAAACACTCCTAGGTTTTTGGCCAATATGCAAAAGCGTTACGGCGATACCTGCGCTTTTTACTTGTCCCGTCGCTTGTTTATCGGAGTATTTTCTGCCGAAGCTGTACATCAAGTAACCGTTGCCCAGCAACACAATTTTGTTAAAGGTGTCGGCTTTGCACGCATGCGCAAAGTATTAGGTGAAGGTTTACTAACCAATGAAGAGCCAATTCACTTAAATCACCGCCGCTTAATGCAGCCGCCATTTCACCATGGAAACTTAGATTCATACGTTGCGATCATGCATCGCTTGGTTAATCAGCACATCAACAAATGGGATGGAAAAAGCAGCGTCAACCTAGCGCCCGAGATGATGGCGTTAACACTTGAGATCGTAAGCCAATGTCTCTTTGGGCTTGATTCATCCAAGTACACCGCCCAGATTGCACACTCTATGGAAATCGCAATCGATCGCATCGAACGCACCATGTTGCCTGGACTTGAGCGCTTTGATAAATCAGCACTGTCTTACTTTGTAGCCTTTGAAGAAGCAGCTAATCAATTAGCAGATATCGCAGAAGATATTATTCAAAGCCGTATCGCCAGCAATACCACCCACACAGATGACTTGCTGGGTATCTTGCTACAAATGCGTGAACACATTTCGATGGAACATATCCGAGATGAAGTTTTGACACTGATTCTAAGCGGACATGAGACCACCGCCAATGTTTTAACGTGGGCTTTCTCTTACATGAGCAACAACCCACAAGCAGCTGCAGATTTAGCAAATGAAGCAGATCAGCAACTGTGGATTCAAGAGAATAGAACCCCAACTTTTGCAGAGCTTGAACAATCATCAACCTTTGCTAACGCTGTTCTAAATGAAACTTTGCGCCTTGCTCCCCCAGTGTGGGTTTCACCGCGCATTGCATTAAAGGATTGCGTTATTGATGGCACTCCAGTTCCAGCAGGTGCGCATGTATTGATCAGCCAGTTCGTGACACAGCGCCTTGAGAAGTACTTCTCGAATCCCACCACCTGGGACCCTTATCGATGGATGGACCCTAGTTTTGAAAACTCATTGCCACGGGGTGCTTACTTTCCATTCTTAGCCGGCAGCCGCAAATGCCTAGGAGAATCATTCGCTCTTGCAGAATCACGTTTAATCCTGTTGATGGTTGCACGTAAGTTCTCAACATCTAACACAATGCCAAAGGCGCAACCACGCACAACGTATAGAACTAAAGGTGTCGTTCCAACTGCTCTAAAGGCTCGCACGCCTAAGTAATTACTTGTTTAAAGGACCTAGCTTGTAAATATCAAGTCTAATGGCAGGTCGACTTTCATTCTCATGCTGTGCCTTAAATGCATTTGTTCCATCGGTTCCGCATAGGAACAAGATTGCCCCTGATCCTCCAGGGTGATTGCTAATCCATCTTGTTAAGTCATACACAAAGCCATCGATTGCAGTCCAACAGCTACGCGCAGAATCATTGGCACGCACCTGGGTCATTGTGTATCCCGCAACCGTCGATGTTGGTGTTGGTGTTGCAACAGGTGCAGGCGTTGGTGTTGCACTGACAGTTGGAGGAACATATGCCCCGCGAACAACCTGTCCCGGGATCTCTTTCTCGCCCACCGCCACCGTGATTGCAGATTTTGCTCGGGCAGTAATTACAAAACTATAGATTCCAGCTTTTGCAACCTCGCTATTGCGTGCCAAGTACAGATAATTGGTTTTTCCATATGGTTCGTAGAATTTTGTACGCTCATTAATCTTCATTGTTAATCTGAAACCGCCAGGGCCCGTGATCACAACAGATGGCAACTGATTGGTCTTCAAAGTGTTTTCTGGCTTCTTATCAACAACCAAGTACTGAATCTCGAGTGCATCGCCTTCTTGAAACTGTGCGCGAAATGCTTTCTTTTCCCCCGCTTTGTTAAAGGCTGCACGAACTGCAAATGAAACTGTGCCATCTACTAGCAGCGGCCCCTTTGCAGCGGTTGTATCTGAGTTAAGAAGAACGACTGGTTTATGTGCAACGGCAGTACCTGTACCAACAAAAACAAGGGCGATGACCAAGGCCAGTAACTTCTTCATGGGAAAACGGTATCGGTGCTAACTGGCATCTGCTCGCCGAAAGTCCATAGGCCACGCAATGCTCAGCAAGAATTAAGCAAATTTCTTAGGTGCAGCTCTGGACGAGAATCGAACTCGCACCTAGCGGTTGGTAAAACCTCTCACGCTGCCATTACGCCACCAGAGCTGCGTGCGAATACTCATGGTTTGTAGTGATCACACATTTAATGACTGCCTTTAGTGTGGATAATGCACAATGGCCTCGATAACGAGGCCATTGTGTCCAGAGCTCCAAGTAACTGCATATCTGTAGCAAGAGTTACCAACTCCCATGCATTTACTGCGAGTATTAAAGCACTTTTCCTAATTACTCAGAGTGATTATTCATCACAACTACAAATTCGTCGGAATCACTACCTCGTTGTACTGCAAAATTCCTGGCTTTAGAGGTGGATCAAAGCGACAAATCCTCGTTTCATCAGAGACTTGGATATTTTCCTTCATAGCCGCAGCCCTTAAATCCGCCTCTTTCCGCTGAGCTAACTCCTCTGTTGCTCGTCCCTTAAAGGATGCGGCAATACAAATCTCAGCCCCTAACTCTCGCAGCACAACTCGAGGATCATTTGGATCGGGCATATCCGCCAAGGTGCTGCCTGCTGGCATAACAAAAGAAACGAACCATTCACTTGCATCAGCCTTTTGCACAGCAATCACCGGCGCAGTCATTGCAATCTGTTCTGAACTCTTATTTCCCTTGGAGATATATTGAAAGAGAGAGCCAAAGGCCATCGTGCCCGCCGATGCGTAATCAGCGGCAATCTTTACCTCAGCAAGCACGCATGGCAGGTATTCACGTAATTCAAAATTCTGGTAAGTGCGTAAAACTTTAAACTCTTGTCTCTGCGTCATAATTTGAGCCTACCCGTAGATAGTGTCTTCTTCGAGATCTTTATCAATCGGCTTTGCAGGATTCTTACGCCAACTGCCCCACGCCCCAGTACTAAGCAACGCCCATGCAACTAACGCCGGCTGGAAGAACAATCGCACCAATCGTTTGGTGTCTGTATCTAATCCAAAAGCATCAATGCCATTTACATACTGAGAAATATTGCCCCAAAAGATTGCGACAAAGAATGCAGCGACCAGCCAACCGATCCGTACTCTGTACTTCCACAATCCGATCAAGCCAATTCCAAGTGCAATTTCAACCACACCCGATGCCAGCACAACAAAATCTGCGTAGTCGGCAAACATTCTAGGAACCTGCGCCTGAAATTCTGTGCGACTAGTTGTCAGATGCCCAATCCCTGCATAAGCAAGAGCAATGCCCAACACCATCTGCGGAATACGCGCAATTATCTTCATGGAGCAAACATACCTTTTACACTCTTCCTATGAGTCCAAGAGCCAATAAATGAAAACTATCCTCGCAGCCACTGGCATCGGCCTGGTCTTTGTTTATGTAGTCGGCTCTGGTCTTTGGGTTAACACCGGTGACAACTGGTATCGCAATCTGAACCAACCACCATGGCAACCACCAGATTTCATCTTCGGAATCATCTGGCCCTACAACTTTATAATTCTGGGAGTCGCCGCGGTCACCATCGCACAACGCGCATCTACGACAGCCACAGTTATCTATCTTGGTTTCTTTGCAGCATCAGTGATCTGTGCACTGACATGGGCTTTCCAGTTTTATCGCCCACACAATCTTCAAGCCGCATCTGTCGCGCTAGCTCTAACAGCGCTGCTCACAATTCCCATGGTGGTAATCGCATTTAGAACATCAATCCCAATTGGTTTTGCTCTACTTCCCTACCAAGTTTGGGTGGCGATAGCTGCGAACTTGAGCTACACCTATAGCAAGCTGAACTAAATCTTTTGTTTACCCGACAAAAACTTGGGTAACAAAGCCCTTCATCACCGTGACAGTTACTCGATCAATTCGGTAATCAAAGGTGCCAGCAAAGATTTCATCATCGCGCTGGCCTAGGCGATAAGTCCAGTCCAGATTCATCGCGCACTCTTCTGCTGCCATCTCGCTCATGCCGATCAAAGTATTTGCTCGCACTTGGGTGATTCCTGGATCTTTGTCAGCAGCAGATTTCGGTGGACATACTCCTGCTTTGATTGCTGATGACTTCTTGATAGCTACACCTTTATTCCAGACAAGTTTTCCACCACTCTTAATGCAGGTGTATTTCATACCCTTAACAGTTGATACTGTCTTGTGCTTACTGCACTTAGCCCCAGCTTTAGCAACAGTCGCATTGGCAGGTGTGATACCCAGCAATGAAACTGCAATCAGAACCGCTAAGACTTTGCGCATAATGTAAGCCTACCTAGGAACTACAACGCTCATTACTCGAGTCGCTGCTGAACGAGTGTCTGTTCCAGCAAATCCCCAGGTAATCGAACATGTTCCAACCTTGTTCATGCGAACAGTTGCTCGTGTAAATATTCCACCGGTGCGATCATCAGCTTCAACTGCCTGAACCGAACAGATATCAGGAGTCGTAGATACAGCGCTCATGATGTGTCCGATGCTCAGTAGTCCTGAGTTCTGACCACTTGTAAACAACAAGGATGAGTGGAAGAAGTAAGTTGAATTACTTACATACGTAGTTGCCGTTAAAGGTTGCAGGCGAACATTTCTAACCTTTGAAGGCCCCCAGTAATTTGTGATGTACATGCCCGCCTTGCTCCACACAAATGATTGCGTCACTGGTGGCGCAGCTGCATAACGATCATCGCCTGCTTGTGATGCTTCAACCGTACAAGTCAGGTTATCGCCTGCAGGTTTTGGCGTGACAGTCTGAATCGCTGGGCCCGCTGCTAACTGAGTAATGATGTAACAGACAGTTGGAGTAAGAGATCTGTAAGTCACTGGCAAAGATGAAGTTGCAACTGCCTTTGGATATACCCCAGCACCAAATTCGCGATTTGGAATCGCAGGGAATGTGATTGTCTGAGGTGCATTTGAACCAACTGGTGGTCCTGTTATTCCAGTGACTGTTGCACTCCAAGTAGTAGTTGATGGTAATTGATCTCCATTACCTGGGTAATCGATCTGGATTTGGCAAGAGCCGTTGCTCTTCGCTCTCACTGTTCCGCGAGGCCCATTTGTCGTATCAAATACGCCGACATCAGAGATGCTGCAAACCGCCGGAGTTAAGGTTCTCATTGAAACCATTGTTGTACTTCCTAAAGTACGCCCTGCAGTAGTGATACTAGATGCGTACAAGAAAATTCCAGCTGCAGTTGGCACAGAAGCCGAGACGCGCACATTCACGCGAGTTGGCTGCTTGGACATTTGAAGCGTTCTGTCAACGCTTACCGCCGCATCGAAGCGAGTATCTCCTGGTTGTGCTGCAGTGATCACACAAATCACGGAATCAGCCCCAGTTAGTGGATAAGTAGGTTGAACTGAAAACCTTCCATTTCCTAGGTTGAGTACTTGGCAGAGTCCTGGAGTTTTCACTGTGTATGAAATCGGTAAACCTGAAGTTGCAACCGCATTTAGTGATGTTCCAGCATCGCTTAAGAATCTATTTGCCAGCGCTGGGAAGTTAATTGTTTGTGAAGCTTTTGGTGTTGGTACTGGTGTTGGTACTGGTGTTGGCGTAGGTGTTGGCGTAGGTGATGGCGTAGGTGATGGCGTAGGTGTTGGCGTAGGTGATGGCGTAGGTGATGGAGCAACAACGGGTGTTGAAACCAATTCAATGTAGCCAACTAGTTTTCTGCCTGAACTCTTCTGCCATTCATCGATAGCTTCAGCATGAACTGAGTAGCGGCCTGCAACGAAGGTAGATCTGGTTGTGTAGTCATTTCTATAATTTCCGTCAGTCTTGGTACCTGAATTTCTACCTCCGCCAAAGGTCGCCACAAACTGCCCCTGAGGATCTGCAAGTGAGAATGTCACCATTGATACGCCGACGTCATCTGTGAAGCGCGCACTGACTTCAGGGATCGTCTTTCCAATTGTGATTGGTCCTGGCGATACTGTTCCGGAGACAAATACTGGGGCACTCTTATCTTGAGTTGTTGTTGGTTGCACCCAGAAGTTTGGCAGTGCACCCCAAGCAGATAAATTGCCGGCGGCATCGCCTAATTGAATTGCAATTCTGTACTTACCGATTAATGAAGTACATGGAACTGCCCAATCATTGCTCCAAGTTCCATCTTGTGCGGTGCCTGATTTTCTGTACATTGCGGTTGAGTAAACCTGAACTTCATTTTCATTGAATATTCGCATTACAGCTGTTGTAACTCCAACATTGTCAGAAGCCCGGACCGACATATCACTTACAGTCTGGCAAACCTCAAGAATCTGAGGTGATGTAACACCACTAATAATCACAGGCTTCTGTGTATCAACGCCTGGTGTTGGTGTTGGTGTTGGTGTTGGTGTTGGTGTTGGTGTTGGTGTTGGTGTTGGTGTTGGTGTTGGTGTTGGTGTTACAACAGCCAAAGCATTGGTCGTGAAAGATTGAATCGTTTCAAGTCTGGTCCCAATAAATGGTCCAGTGAAAGACACAACTTTTGAACGGTAATAATAAGTTGTTGAAGGCTTTAGCCCAGTTAAGGCTGCAATGATCGTTGTGTTAAGGCCACTCGTAAGAGCAAATGGTGTTCCATTAATTTCAGTTGTGCCTGACGCCAATGCTGGATCAGTACCCCAAATGAATGAATGTCTTGTATTGCTTCCGCCTGCATTAACCAGAGCACGTAATTGAACCGAAGTTGTAGTTAAAGATGCGACAGAATTCGAGAAAAGCACTGGCGCACTAACTAGGACATTTGTACGAACTGCCGCTCTAGTTAGCCCTGAAGCATTTGCTGCTTCAAATGTGTAGTAGTAGCGAGTGCCTGGATTCAAAGTTGGTGTTAGGGCCTGAACGTTGATTACATCCATGCCGGTAAATGGTGAGCCCGGAACATCTACATAACGAGGCGAGATCAGCATGTTCTTGTCCAGTGCAACAATGAGTCTGACCTTCGTAGTCTGACCCTGAGGGTGGACAGTTCCCACTACCTCCATGTTTGGCTTTGAAAAGGCAGAGTTCTCCATTGTCACGATAGGTGCCAGGCCAGGGGCGACAGGTGTATCGAAGGTGGCTACTGGTGAATGTGTAGCACCTGTTGAGTTACGAGCCACAACCTTTGTGTAATACGTCTTGCCACCTTCTAAGAATGAAACATTTAATGTGACGTTAAAGAAGTTGGTGCCACCGCTTATTTCAAATGGCGATGCAGCGATTGAGTTCGTATTCACCTTAAAATCGGGATCAGTTCCATAGACAAAAGTCACAGTCGTTGGTGCATTACCTGCTTGAGCAACACCATTCAACGTCGCGCTATATGCAGTGACATTTGTTGCAGGAGCGATGCGTGCAATTGGTGAAGTCACTGGTGGTGGCAATGTTGTAAATGAACCAGTCTCGCTAACGGTGCGACCTGATTCGTTGACTCCAATAATGCGGAATGCATATGCCGTTGCAGCCGCTAGGCCGGTTAACTTTACTGAGGCCGTAGTTGGAGCTCCCCCGTCAACCATCCCTGGTAGAACTGTTGCTGTAGCTGTCTCTGTAAATGAAGCCGACAAAGAGTATTCAAAGCTCAAAGTGGTTGGAGCAAACCCTGGATTAACATCGATTAATACATCGGCACTCTGATGCGTAATGTTTGTAACACTCTTTTGTGCGACGACTGGAGCAACAATCGGAGCTCCACCATCTGTTGGTGAAACATAAAGAAACTTGTTGACTGTCTCTGCCTTAAGGCCAGTAATTACATCCTTTGTAGATTCAGCATCTAGATACTGAGCAACCTGGGCCACAGATGCAGTTGGATTTAGACCCAAATAAATAGCTGCAGCACCTGCCACATGTGGGCTTGCCATAGATGTTCCGCTTGCATCTCGCGTGGCATCTGGAGCGCCAATCCAAGCTGAAAGAATGCCTGATCCTGGTGCAAAAATATCTACACACTTACCTTGATTTGAGTAACTCGCTGGCACATCATTCAAATTTGTTGCACCAACTGTAATCGCGCTTGGCGCACCCGCTGGCGAGCGAGTACATGCATCGGTTGATTCATTTCCTGCAGCTGCAACAACTGTGATACCAGCATTTGTTAAACGCAAGATCGCAGTGTTCAAAGCAGCAGACCCCGGTCCACCAATACTTAAATTCAATACAGCTTGTGTCTTTGGGTTTGGATTTTCTGGACTTAAAATCCAGTCAAGTGCTGCAATAACTGATGAGTAACGCCCGCTACCAGAGCAATCGAGCAAGCGAACAGGAACTAGTCTTGCATTTTTTGCTAAACCATATTTTGTACCAGCTGCAGTACCTGCAACGTGAGTACCGTGACCATTACAGTCAACAGTTCCAAAGCCATCATTGATAGATGAGAAACCTGAAGTTGAAAGACGCCCTGCAAAATCTGCGTGTGGGAAAATTCCAGAGTCACCAATATAAATAGTCGCGCCCGCACCTGCGCTGCGATATCCATACGCACTGGTTGAACCCGGCAGACCAACCTTTTCGCGCTGATCAACACGATCTAATCCCCAAGCCGGAGTCGGTGACTGAGTATTTTGAATCGCGAGACCCATAACATCGCGATCTTCTTCAACCGTTAAAACATTAGGAATCTTTGCTAGTAACCCTGCAACCAACTTAGGAAGTTCGACTGTGTAGCCATCAAAAACATAATTGTATTTATTATCAATCTTCCAACCATTTTTCGTGATGGTTGCTTCAATTGCAGCCTTAGCCGCCGGTGTTACCGAGATGATGTATTTGGCTTTTGCACCAAGATCTATGGCTGATGTAGGCACCATCGTTGAGCTAAGTGAAAAGATAGTCAGCAACACAATTAGCGATGCGCGGAATTTAGCCTTAGAAAAATTAAGCATTGGGACTCCTAGGGTTGTTCACACCATGTCAGGACACTGTGACAATTTTAAGTTACCCATCCCCATATGCCCAGAGCCCGCGCCCTTGGCTCAGGTCATGAAAATCTGACCACTATTGCGGGCATAGCGGTCGTCTTTGCCTATGCCATCGGCTCGGGCTTGTGGGTCAACACCGGCGATGCTGGTCATCGCCTTTAGAACTTCTATCCCGATCGCAATTGCTCTCACGCCCTATCAAATCTGGGTCACAATCGCAGCATCTCTTAGAGATCCATACAGCAAACTTAACTAAAAGTAGATCTATCGCATTTCTGCGTATTCACCGTTAATCAAAATCAGCAGGTTTAGCAACTGCCGATGACTTGGAACTGCCTAATCGCTAGTGACGGAACAGAAGTTTTTCCGCCAATTGTCGTGTAGGCAACTCCGCCATTCACGGTAACTTTTGCAATAAATGCAGTTTTCTCACTGAGCTTCAAGAGGCTCTTGGCCGACCCGGTGAAGATTGCATTGACGCCGTTAGAGAAATAATACTCCTGTTGGACCGGTGAAGCGTATCCACGGAATTTAGAACCTCCAGTATTTGCATCAAACTGAGCTACACATGCATAGACGATATAGTTCTTATTTTTTTGAGAGTTTGGAATTCGCGTTAGAGAGTTCCAAGATAAGTCACTTGGAACTTCAAAGTTAATCTTCTTAAAGCCAGTCGGGCAGGGAGTGCCTGAGGCTACGACCTTAGAACTAGTTCCTTTTAAGCAAAAATCTCCCATTGAATTTGCTTTGGCAACCGCCTCATCTTTTTTGGAGGCCAATGGAAAATCAATTTTATCCACAAGCGCCAATTTTCCGGTACTTGATCCAAAACTAATGTTTGTTACGAATGAGTACGGTGCAACTGTTCCAGTCAAAGCGTATGGACAGAGCTGAATTTCATCTTTCTGTACTCCTTCTTCGAGAAAGAATTGAGTTGAAGTTGCAACCTCTTTGCCAGATCCATCAGTCACCACAAATTTAACCGTTGAAATCTCAGAATATGGGTCAGTCACGGTGTATTGAAATTCAGTGTCGGTGCAACTTTGCGGAAATGCTACAGGTGAGAACTTGCTCACGAGTGAAACATAATCAGTCGAGGCAACAGGCCTCTTTGGGAAACTGGCAATAGGTATCGTCACCGAAACTACTGCATCTTTCAGAGTTGAACTAAACCCACGGGAAACCTTGATGGTTCCTTTCAATGCACGAGTCAGGTCTATTGAGGCGAATTCGGAACCACGGATGTAATCCCAAAACTCAATCGTTCCATTAGCGCCAGTTGAGAAACCGGAGTCATTGAGTAATTCTTTTCCATTGGCATCAGTCAGAATAAATTCGGCGCTATCTCCGGAACCTATGGTGTTTCCATTGATTCCCTTAAGAATGAAGGTCCACTTCTCCTCACTAATGGCTTGAGCGAAATCTGGATAGTCAACAGCCCAACTGGTTCCGGTCACGGTGCCCCTTGCAAATGCACTCTTACTATCGCTCGTTACCTCTAAAGCGTGAGAGGGAGCTACAGATGCTGTGAGAATGAGAGATAAAATAATGACCGCAGTTTTTCGCATGGTTTGTGACCTTTCCTATGAATACTGGGACAGCATACGTAAATATTTACAGAATTGAAGCAAAGCACAGGAAAAAGCCAACTACCCGTAGATCGTGTCCTCTTCTAAATCACCCTTAACCCCTGGCGGGATTCGAACCCGCAACCGCTCCTTAGTCGGAAGAGTGCTCTATCCGTTGAGCTACAGCAGTACGCGAACGGAAGGTAAGCCCATTACAACTCTTCCAAGTTGTTGCACACTGACTCTGTGGATAGATGAAAGGTGCTAAACTTTTTTTACCTTAGTCAGAAGAGTGATATTCGTTAGAGTTACAGAGCAAAAGCCCCGCAGATTAACTTCTGCGGGGCTTTTGCTTTCTTACAATCCACAATGATTTGTGAGTTCGTTGTAGCGGTGAGAGAACTTAACTGTTTTATCGCGTTCGGCGTACTAGCGCCATCACTAAACCGATGACAACTAGAAGCAAGCCAACGGGCAGAGTTAGGAACATAAGCCAGATATATGCCCCGGTACCGCTTCCTTCATCCCACATAGAGCCACCTTGAAAAAGTGAGGTAACAAAGGCAAGGAGAATTGGCGAAATGGCCAAGATCAATCCTGCGCGGATAAAAGGAAATCGCTTCATTTCGAAAGTCTAGCGAAAGCAAGAGAACTACTGTGATTGCCAGTAGTCCCTTGCGCCGCACGGTTGAATCCTTACAAAGTATTCAAAATACCAATTGCTGCCGTTGTTCCTGCAGCGATGAAAAAGATTGCAAGAGGTACCCAGCCAAAAATTCGGTAGGCGGTGATCTTGTCGTCCTTTAGGCCTGTTTCGTTTTCTCTGCTCATAGTTAAAGGTTGCCGATTCTCTGTGGTGTTGACTTACTTCTGCTTTAGGTGTTCGGCAGCATCGGCAAAACCTTCAGCTTCAAGCTTTGCGATCAGGTCAGCCTTTACAGCCTTAACAACATTGTGAGTACCGTTGCAGTTCTTCTCTGGATCTGTTGTGTATCCACACTGACATGCGCCCATAGTTGTTCTCCTTGTTAGTTGTTGGGGTAAGCGTAGTTAATTTGCTTTGATCTTGCCTGTTATGGCATGACCAATCCGCCATCGACTGGAACGGTAATTCCGGTGACATAACTGGATGCATCGCTGACTAACCAAATTAGAGTTGCAGCTAATTCTTCGGGATCTCCTAGGCGGCCAGCAGGTGTGAAGTTCTTGACCATCTCGACCATTTCCTTCGGAAGTTCATCGCTCATTTCAGATGGGAAAAATCCTGGGGCAAGTGCGTTGACGCGAATGTTTTTGCGTCCGGTCCATTGTGTTGCAAGGTCGCGGGTTAATCCGATTAGTCCTGCTTTACTTGAAGCATAAGCTGCTTGTGGCAGACCTTGGGGTTTGATTCCGAGAATGCTTGAAATGTTAACGATTGCACCACCATTGGTGTTTGCGCGGGCAAATGCTTGTGCCATCCAATATGCGCCAAATAGATTTACATCGATGACAGATTTGTACTGTTCCGGAGTTTCTCTAGTTGCAGGAATTGCAGTTCCGACTCCGGCGTTGTTAACCAGGATATCGACATGGCCAAAGGTTTTAACTGCGTGTGCGATTAATGCGTCGCATTGTTCTGGTTGTGTGACATCTGTTTGCAGTGATGTGTATTTGCGGCCTGCCGCTTCTACTAACGCGCCGGTGTCTGCAAGGCGATCAACGCGGCGAGCGCCAAGGACAACATCAGCCCCGGCTTCGGCGAGCGCTTTAGCAAATGCCACCCCAAGACCAGATGATGCTCCGGTCACTACTGCGACCTTGC
Organism: Candidatus Planktophila sp.; assembly: GCA_044346185.1. Lineage (GTDB taxonomy): Bacteria > Actinomycetota > Actinomycetes > Nanopelagicales > Nanopelagicaceae > Planktophila. The sequence goes on along the minus strand of JBIIZR010000003.1, from coordinate 8,442 downwards.
CATCTAAACGAAAGCGATTCATCACACTCATGTGGTCTCTCCTCAAATCGGGTAATTGTGCGTAGGCTTACAGGTATGGACTTTAACCTAAGCGCGAAGACATCTGAATACGCCACCAAGTTGCAGGCTTTCATGGATGCCGAAGTCTTTCCGGCCGAGAGCGTTTATGAACATCAGCGGGCCGAATTAGCCGCGGCGGGTAAGCCACACGGAGTTCCGGCAATCGTTGAAGAGTTAAAGGTAAAGGCGCGTGCGTTGGGGTTATGGAATCTGTTCTTGCCACATAGTCATGATCCGCATCATGGGTTATCAGTTGTTGAGTATGCGACCTTGGCCGAGATCACTGGGTGGTCTCCTGATTTAGCACCCGAGGCAACAAATTGCGCGGCGCCAGATACCGGCAACATGGAGCTACTGGATATGTTCGGCACAGCTGAGCAAAAGAAGATGTGGCTAGAACCGTTATTGGATGGGCGGATTAGATCAGGGTTTGCAATGACTGAACCTGATGTTGCATCAAGTGATGCGCGAAATATTCAGACCTCGATTGTGCGCGATGGCGATCACTATGTTATCAATGGCGTTAAATGGTGGACGACCGGTGCGATGGATGAGCGCTGCAAGATTTTGATTGTGATGGGAAAGACCAATCCTGATGCCGATGCACATCATCAACAGTCGATGGTGCTTGTGCCGATTGATACACCGGGTGTGACAGTTGAGCGCAATCTGACCGTCTTTGGATATGTGGATCAACATGGGCATGCCGAAGTTTCCTTTAAGAATGTGCGGGTTCCGGTTTCAAATCTTGTGGGAGCAGAAGGCGAAGGCTTTGCATTGGCGCAGGCGCGATTAGGGCCAGGGCGTATTCACCACTGCATGCGTGCGATCGGAATGGCAGAGCGTGCGCTGTCGTTGATGATTAAGCGAACAATGTCGCGTGAGGCGTTCGGAAAAGAGTTAGTCCGACAAGGGGTTATTCAGGAATGGATTGCTACGGCTCGTATCGAGATCGAACAAGCGCGCCTTCTTGTGTTAAAGGCTGCTTGGATGATCGATACCGTGGGTGCAAAAGGTGCGCGTAAAGAGATTGCTGCGATCAAGGTTGCGGTGCCACAGATGGCAGAGCGCGTGATTGATCATGCGATTCAAAGTTATGGCGGAGCTGGCGTCAGTCAGGACACACCATTAGCTGCGATGTATGCGGGTATTCGCACATTGCGTATTGTCGATGGGCCAGATGAGGTTCATGTTCGCGATATTGCACGGTTAGAAATCAAACCTTATTTAGCATGAAAGATTTAACACCGGTCCGTGAAGAGGATCGCTTCGATGTTGCGCGGATGCATCAATGGTTGCAGCCATTTATTGGTGTGGATGTGTTGCCCGAAGTCCAACAGTTTCGAAGCGGCGCTTCAAATCTGACATATCTGTTGCAGTATCCGGATCGCGAATTAGTACTGCGCAAACCTCCTGCCGGAATGAAGGCGGCTTCGGCTCACGATATGAAGCGCGAATTTTTGATTCAGTCACGTTTACAGCCGGTCTATCCCCTAGTTCCATCGATGATTGCGTTATGTGATGACCAATCGGTGATTGGTTGTGATTTTTATGTGATGGAAAGAGTTGTCGGCGACATTTTCCGCCGTGATGTTCCAGAAGGTGTTACCGCTGGCGATGTTTCAGTGATGGCAGATTCTTTGATTAATGGCTTGGTGCAGTTACATGCCGTGGATGCATCGATTTTGGCCGAGCTAAATAAAGGTCCTGGCTATGTGCAGCGACAGGTCGAAGGTTGGTCAAAGCGTTATCGCAATGCGTTAACCAATGATGTTCCTAATGGCGAAAAGGTAATGGCCTGGCTTGAAGTCAACCGAGCTGATGATGTTGCATCCTGTGTGATTCATGGTGATTGGCGCATCGACAATGTGGTCTTCGATTTAAAGCAGGCGCGCATTGTCGGTGTATTGGATTGGGAACTAGCAACTGTTGGCGATCCGCTAATGGATTTGGGTTCAGCCCTTGCTTATTGGGTAGATCGTGATGATGAGCCTGCTTTTGCTGCGCTTCGTCGTCAGCCAAGTCATTTGCCAGGGATGCCAACACGTGATGAATTTGTCACGAAGTATTTGGCGGCCAGTGGTGTGCGCTGTGATGATTTCACTTTCTACGAAGTCTTTGGTTTATTCCGTTTAGCTGTCATCATTCAGCAGATTTGGGCACGTTATGTTGCAGGGCAAACAACTAATCCGGCATTTGCTGGCTTTGGAGATGCGGTCAATACCTTGATTAATCGAGCAGAAGGAAAGTGTCGATGAGAGCTGGACGAATAACTGTTTCAACCCGTGCATTTGATGTGGTTGATGTACCAACTCCTGACGCAGGTGCTGGGCAGGTTCGAATCAAGGTTGCTGCCGCAGGTGTGTGTTTATCTGATGTGCACTTACTGGAGGGGATTTTGTCTCCGGGATATTTAGTTGGCGATCATGTAACGCTGGGCCACGAAGTTGCAGGTGTTGTCGATCAGGTTGGTACAGGTGTGACGGGTGTGGCAGTAGGTGATCGTGTTGTTGTGATTGCCGGTGAACGAAATGCTGCTCATCAGATAACAACGATGGGTTTTGATTACGACGGTGGCTGGGCCGAATACGTTGTCACAAAGGCTGATCTAGTTGCCAAGATTCCGGATTCATTGCCCTTTGAACAAGCAGCGATTATTCCTGATGCGGTGTCGACTCCGTGGGCTGCGATTTCATCAACGGGCAAGGTCCAGGCAGGTGAAACTGCTGTTGTCTTTGGTGTGGGTGGCTTAGGTATCCATGCGGTGCAGTTATTAAAGATTGTTGGATGCAGCAAAGTTATTGCAATTGATCCACGCGAAGATGCGCGGGCTAATGCTCTGGCACGTGGTGCTGATTTTGCTTTCGCTCCTGATGATCTGGAAATCAAAAAACACCGTGGTTTAAATGTCGCCTTTGATTTTGCGGGTGTTACTCCAGTGCGAAAGCAAGCGCTGTCTTTACTCGGCGAACAAGGGCGTTTAGTAATTGTCGGTATTGCAAATGAGCCAATCGTGATTCCTAATGACATGGCATTTACATACATGCGCACGCAAATCATGGGCCATTACGGATCTGAGGCCCATCATGTGCGCGAGCTGATCGAACTTACCGCCGATGGACGGCTGGATTTATCGCATTCAGTTTCACAGGTATTGCCTTTGGAACTAGCAGGTCAGGCTTTGGATACCTTGGCGAACAAGGTTGGCAATCCGATTCGAATCGTTTTAAAGCCTTAACAAACCCTGCAAATAAATGACACTAGTGCGTATCAGCAGGCAGTAGCCAAGAACGCATTGGATCAAATGTAAACTCTGCGTACTCGCCGACCTTAACAATCTCTTCAAAGATTGGATCGGATGCTACTGCGATGATTACGCCGATCTCGGTTTCGATTCGGTACTCAACATGCTCGCCGTAGAAGACAACCTGCTTTACGCGACCCTGGGTTCCAGAGATAGTTTGATTAGCAGCCTTTGCCTTTTTAACGCGGATTGATTCAGGGCGAACCAACAAGATGCTCTTTTTTGTAAGTGCGTCCTGATGCGCTGGGACTTCGATCTCCTTGCCAAGCACTGCAACTTTGGCCGTGCCTGAAGCTGCCGCCTTAACAGAGGCAACTTCGAGGAAGTTTGAGATACCAATGAAGTCGGCAACAAAGACAGATGCAGGGCGCAAGTAAACCTCTGCCGGCAAACCAACTTGTTCAATCTTTGAATTACGCATAACCACGATGCGATCAGAAATACTCATCGCTTCATCTTGATCGTGTGTTACGAAGATACTTGTGATGCCAAGACGCTGCTGCACTTCGCGAATTTCGATACGCATCTGTGCGCGAAGCTTTGCATCTAGGTTACTGAGTGGCTCGTCAAAAAGAAGAACTCGAGGACGCATCACCATGGCACGAGCAAGAGCTACACGCTGTTGCTGGCCACCTGAAAGTTGGTTTGGTGAGCGATTAGCCATTGTTGTAAGACTCATCGAATCCAGTACAGCATCAACCTCGGTTTTAATCTGTGCAGCTGGCATCTTTTTAGTCTTTGGACCATAAGAAACATTTTCATAAACACTCATGTGAGGAAATAGTGCGTATGACTGGAAAACCATTCCCATAGGTCGCTTATCAGGAGTCAAGGCAGACATGTCTTGACCATCAAGCAAGATTGATCCAGCGGTGGGTGTTTCAAAGCCAGCAATCATTCGAAGCGTTGTCGTCTTTCCACAACCAGATGGGCCAAGGAAGGTGATGAACTCCCCAGGGTTGATATCTAGATTAATCGAATCTACTGCGATGACTTTTTCTTTTCCCTGTCCAAAAACCTTTGTCAGATTTCGTAGCTGCAAGTTACTTGAACTCGATGTTGCTTTCACGGTCTGGTCCATTTCTTAAGCCCTCACAATCGGAGTATTTGCAGTGTTTGTTGTCTTGCCACGAACTAGGAGATTGATTAACGCCATAACTCCCAAAACAATAAAGATCAACAAGGTACAGAAGGCAAAGGCGTTACCAAATCGTCCAGAGTCAACCTCGGCCAAGATCTTGTGGGTCATGATCGGAGTTTCAGGTGTTGTGATGAAGATGATTGGAGAAAGGGTTGTCATTGAGTGAGCAAAGGCGAACATGAGGCCTGTAAGTAACGCCGGCTTGATCAATGGCAAAGTGATTTTGCGGAAGGTTCTAAAGCCCGTTGCGCCAAGTGAAGCTGATGCTTCATCAATAGCAGGGTTAATCTGCTGCAGAGCCGCGATAGCTGAACGCTGTCCTGCTGGGCTAGATCTAATCGTATAGACCATCACAATCGCGACAGCACCGCCAAAGATTGCGCCACCGCCTGCTAGTTGCGGCAATATTGTTGTATCGCCAATCTTTACAACATCGTTAAATGTAATTGCAAAACCAATACCAAGAACTGTTCCAGGAACTGCAAGACCGAGCATTCCTAAGAAGTCGATGAACTCGCGGCCACGGCGAACTTTGCGAACGATCAGCCAGGCCAAAACCATTCCTAGCAGACCAGCGATAGGCGTTGCGATCAAGGCCATTGTGGTGGTCTTAATGATTGCGTCATAACCAACACCGCTAAAGATATAGCGATAGTTATCAAGAGTTAGTGAATTATCCACGCCTAAGAACTTGGCGAAACTTCCGAAAATTACAGTGGCGTAGATCAGAACAATAAATGAGGTAACAAGAACAGGAATGATTAGCAGGAAGAATTTGGCAATTTTGTTTTCAACAAATGTAGGCGTTCCTGAAGGCTTTCCTGTAACGCTAACAACGCTTTTGCGTTCTCCCCAATAGCGCTGAACGATAAAGACAATTAAGCCTGGAATCAGCAGAATCAATGAGTACGCAGATCCTGCAGGGACGTCGTATTCACCATTGATTGCGATATATGCGCGGGAGGATAGAACTGTGAAGTCGCCACCAATTACAAGAGGGTTTGCAAGGTCGGCAGATGCTTCAACAAAAAGAAGTAAGAAAGAGCTAGCAAAACCCGGAATCAACATTGGGAAAGTCACTTTGAAGAAGGTGCGTAACTTGGATGCTCCCATTGATGCCGATGCTTCATCAAGTGCTGGATCAAGATTTCTCATCATTCCAAGGATGCTCATGTAAGCAACAGGAAAGAAAGAACAGCTTAGAACGATCGTTAGGCCTGGCAATCCATAAAGTGTTGGTGTTAGACCCAAGAGGTCGCGAGTAATGATTCCACTGCGGCCAAAGAGGCTAATTACTGCAGTTGCGAAAGCAAATGGCGGGGTAATCAGCGGAACAAGCGCGATCACATGTAACAGTTTCTTGCCACGGAAATTCAACTTCACTTGGGCATAAGCCAAGAAAAACCCGATAATCGTTCCAATAGTTGCAACGACTGTTCCCAGAATAATTGTGTTTAATATGATCTTTCGGGTTACCGCGGATTCAAAGATATTTGCGAAAACTTCGCGGCCCGTGCCTTCTGAAGCTCTAGTGAGGATATTGAGAAGTGGGAACACCACCATTAAAAGAAGTAATGCGACAGAGATAATCAGGGCCGTCTTTGTGCCTATGTCTAACTGAATTTTCTTAGGTTTTTTGAGCACGACTGCCTTTTCTTTCTCGATTAATGCAGTGCTCACAGAGATTCCCCCATTTAAAGTTCAGTTCAAAAATTCTTATTTAATCTGCATAACTAGAGGATGTGGCACATGACCACATCCTCTAGTTATGCAGTACTACAGGTTTTACTTTTTACTTAGGTGCGATTGCAATAGTTGCATCGAACTTAGCTGTCAAAGCCTTCTTTGCAGCAGCTGCCTTTTCGAAATCGTAGTTAACGATTGAAATGGTATTGAGCTTCACCATACGAGTGTCAATCTTCGTCTTTGGGTTGGTGAGAACTTGGAATGAAGCAACTGTAGGTCCGAGGTTTTGAGCTTCTCTAGATAGTGCGAAGTCGATGTATGACTTTGCAGCCTCTGGATTCTTTGCACCCTTGATCAGAGCAACGCCACCGATTTCATAGCCTGTTCCTTCACTTGGGAATGTAACCTTTAATGGCAGACCCTGAAGTCTTCCTGCAACACAGTCGTGTGAGAATACAAGTCCGACTGCAGCTTCACCGCGACCAACGATGGCAACTGGACCAACGCCGCTCTTTGTGTACTGAAGAACGTTCTTGTGGAACTTTGCCATGTAATCCATTCCAGCAGCTTCGCCGCCCAGACGTGTTACCTGTGTCCACAATGTTGTGAAAGCAGTTCCTGAAGTTGATGGGTGAGCAGTTGAAATATTTTTGCTCAACTTTGGATTCAGAAGATCTGCCCATGATGTTGGAGGATTCAAACCTAAACGGCGAATTTCCTTTGTGTTTGTGCAGAAACCAAGTGCGCCAACATAAACACCAGTCCAGTAGCCATCGTCATCCTGATACTTCTTAGGAATAAAGCTTCGAGATGGTGACTCGTACTTATCAATTAAATTACCGATACGTGCAACACCGAAACCATCGGCTGGTCCACCGTGCCACACATCGAACTCTGGGTTGTTCTTGGCCGCATCAAGACGTGCAACCGTTTCACCTGATGAAAGTCGAACAAACTTTGTTGTTACGCCTGTCTTCTTTGTAAATGCAGCGGTCATTGCGTTACACCATGCTTCAGTTGCACCACAAACAACTGTGAGTGAACCTGTTAACTTGCGTGCCTTTGTGTACTTTCCACCTGCACATGTAACAGTAAGTCCGCCAGAGCTAAAAACTTGACCTTCGTCATAGCAAACCTTGCCTGAGCGATCTGCTGCAGCATTTGCAGGCGCAGCTGCAAAGCTCATAATAGAAAGGCAGAGCAGGACAGAGGTTGCCACTGATGCAATCTTAATTTTCTTCATTCAACTTCCTTACTTATCAAGGGGGAAGGAACCAATGTCCCGCCACTAGATTAGTGAGAAATTGAAGATTTGTTCAAGATTTTGAGGGCTCGTATGGGCGATATTTGTGGCTCCTGTATTACAAAACTTTATAAAACTCGCTTTTCAGGCCCGCAAGTCTGCAAGTTTTTGTACAACCTGCTTGGCCGAAGGGTTTGTCATTGCAGTTCCATCTGAGTACACCAATGTAGGAACTGTCCGGTTTCCACCGTTTACCTTTTCAACGATCTCGGCGGTACCTGGAACTTCTTCGATATTGATCTCTTCGAAAGTAACGCCAAGGTCGGCTAACTGAGATTTCAGGCGCTGACAGTAACCACACCACGTGGTTGAGTACATAACAAAGGACATTGGTTTCACTTTCCGTTGAGGTGGGTCAGAAGTTTAGTAGAGAACTTAACGGGCCACGATTTTCTGTGGCTTGCGATCCAGCGATAACCAGCGCGACCTATTGGACCTGATGCGGTGATTAAATCTGATTGAATCTTGTTTCCACGTCGCTTGAGCAAGACGGCAATTGCATCTGCTCCCCCGTAAGTGGTGCCATCATCGATGACATAGACCTGCTGTGCGCATTGTTCGCGGGTCAGGTTAAAACTTGATAGATCGGCGGTTTGGAATGGAATTGCGGTGATTGCTAATTTGCGTTGAATCCAAGTGACAGATTGCTGACAGAACTCGCACTGTCCGTCAAAGATAACCGTTATCTCGCTCATTGAAGCGACAGTTTGATCTCTTGACCATCATGTAACTGTTGATCGGGCAGGCCCTTTAGAACATGAACTGTGGCATCGCCAACTACTATCCAGCTATCGCTTCCGCTGCGCTTTACGATCGCAGTCATTTCATCGACACCAATAAGAATTGAATCATTAGGAACATGTAGCAATACTTTGGCCGCACTTTCTGGAATCCACTTGAAGAACTTGTTGAAGTGTGGGATCACACGAATTTCAGGAAGCAGATTCA
>JBIIZR010000002.1:0-28888 GCA_044346185.1 Candidatus Planktophila sp. | reverse complement strand
TCATGAAGAGATACGCCCCCAAAAGCTAGGTCCGACTGGTTCATAGAATGGATCGCGGGCGACAAGGTAACCCTCGGCATCCACTGTGATATTTAACTGCGGAAGTGGTCGGGCTGCAGGTCCAAAAATTACTTTTGCTGCGCGAGTCACATCAAATGTTGATTGGTGGCATGGGCACAGAAGATGCTTCGTGGTCTGCTCATACAGAGCAACAGCACAGCCCATGTGAGAACAGATTTTTGAGAAAGCAATGATGCCTTCGTGGGTCCAGCTCAGGCGTTCTGCATCTAAGTTGAACTCTTCTGGTCGCAAGCGAATAAGTAGAACTGCATCCTTGGCAATATCGTTGAGTTTTCTGTGCTCGGGATCATCTGTTTCCGGAAGTACCTGGGCAACTGCTCCAACTTCAAGATCGGAGGCGCGAATTCTTCGATCGCCTGGATCAGTAACTAGGTAGGTTCCCTTTTTCCACGATGTTTCCTTCAAGTCATTTCCTGGCAATGGGCCTAGATCTCTGAAGAGCAATAGCGGAGAAATTGCAGATAAACCAACAGCTGCGCCAAGGGTGCGCTTAATCAAAGAACGTCGGCCTAAACCAGTTGCAGCTGCGCCTTCTTTAACGGTTTCAACAAACTCTTTGCGATCTGAATCAGGGGAGCGGAACTCGTGACGCTGTGCGATAACTTCTTGATCAGGCATCAAAGTCTTAGCCCAGTGAATTGCTCCCATTCCGATGAAGAACAACGAGATAGCCATACCAAGGCCAAGACCTAATTGATGGGCATTTTGATTACCCATAACTGGAATAAAGACAAAAACATCTTCAGGAATAAAAAATGATGCAATCATAAGAACTGTACCTAGAGCAGAAATCATAAACATCGCTGCTACTTGTCGTTCCGCACGTCGCGCAGCTAAAGGATCATGATCGGCTTTGCGGTGCACATGTGCTGGAAGACCTGGGTCATTTATAGCTTCGATTTCATTAGACATGTTTTTATCTCGCCTTCATTGCAAGCCATACCGCTACGCCAATAAGAATTCCAAGACCAAAAGTCCATGCAAGTAAACCTTCAGTTACTGGACCTACTCGACCGAGAGAGGCACCGCCAAGGTTTGGTTCGGATTCAGCGTGCTTGATCCACTTGATAATGTCCATTTTTTCTTTAGGAGTAATCGTCTTATCGCTAAACACTGGCATTGCTTGTGGTCCTGTAACCATTGCTTCATAAATGTGTTTTGGTTCTATACCCATCAATGTCGGCGCGTACTTACCTTGTGTTAGCGCTCCACCTTGACCGGCAAAGTTATGACACATTGCGCAGTTATTGCGAAAAAGTTCACCACCTTCAGCGGTGCTTCCATCACGTTCATAATTAAGTTGTGCCTCTGTTGGAATTTCAGGGCCAGGTGCAAGGGAAGCAACGTAGGCGGCCAAAGCTGCTGTTTCTTCAGGGGTATACAAAGGTTCTTTTCGCATAGCTTGTTGGCTCATGTCAGCCATTGGCATGCGACCTGTGCCTACTTGGAAGTCAACAGATGCAGCACCAACACCAACCAGAGATGGTGCGATTACGCCACCTTCAGAATTCAGTCCGTGGCAAGAGGAGCAACCCTTCAAAAAGATTTGGCGACCTTCTTCGATCAGTGCAGATCGGTCAGCCTTTGTTGTTTGCGTAGTTGTTGTCGCGCTTGCAACGCTAAATGTTGTTCCAATCGCAAGCAGTGCAAAAATCAACAATGCTGGACCGACTGCCTTGTGGCGACGGTAGCGAGATAAATGCTTCACTTGTATTCCTTACTACTTAATCAGGTAAATCGCAGCAAATAGTGCGATCCAAACGACGTCTACGAAGTGCCAGTAATACGAAACAACAATTGCGGTTGTTGCTTGTTGGTGAGTAAATCGACGAGCTTTCGAAACTCGGATCATCACAATGAGGAAAGCGATCAAACCGCCTGTTACGTGAAGTCCGTGGAATCCTGTGGTTATGTAAAAGACTGAGCTATAGGCATTAGTCGAGAGTGCTAAACCTTCTGAAACCAACAACGCATATTCATAAACCTGACCCGCAATAAAGAATGAACCCATCAAGAAAGTGGTAGCGAACCATTCACGCATTCCCCACTTATTGATTTGGTACAACTTCCCAGTTCTGCGATTCTGAAAACGCTCAGCTGCAAAAACTCCGAACTGACAGGTAACTGATGAGAGAACAAGGATCGTTGTATTAAAGGCGGCGAAAGGAATACTCAAGAGTTCAGTTGATTCGGCCCAAATCGCTGGCCCTTGCACCGCGCGGATCGTGAAGTACATGGCAAATAACGCGGCAAAAAACATTAACTCGCTAGAAAGCCAAACGATCGTTCCAACCGCTACGGCATTAGGACGAGAAATTTTGTGATGTGACACAGCGCTAGACATAGAGGTGATTATTCCCGAAAACATGCTCGCCGTCTGCCTGGGGAGCGCCTAGAACCCCTCGTTTTTGCTCCTAAAGAGGTGAAACGGATCACCTCAAAAAGGGCGCACCTGAGAACCTTCAGTGGGCCGAACCTGTGCTGTTTTTCATTAGAATACTGACATGGCTGAGACTAAAAAGCAGATCATCGTTTATTCAGATGACTCTTCCGTTCGATCCTCAATCGCCTCGGCATTGGGTGCTCGCGTAGCCAAGGATTTACCCGAACATGAAATACATGAGTTTGCGACGGGCTCAGCCCTTCGTGCTTACGTGGACACCAAAAACCTTGCCGGTGGTTTTCGCGCTGATCTTTTTATTTTAGATGGCGAAGCAGCCCAAGAGGGTGGACTGGGAATGGCTCGTCAGTTAAAGGATGAGGTTTTTAACTGCCCACCAATCATCGTGATAACAGGTCGCAAGGAAGACAAGTGGCTGGCTGCTTGGTCCCTTGCCGAAGCATCTGTGGTTCACCCAATTGATCCATTCACCATGGCTAAGACCGTTGCAGAATTGTTGCGCAGCACCGCAGTCGTTTCTGCTTAACTTTTCTCATGAGCCAGTTGCTGTGGGATGAAAACATAGCGATTATTGATTCAGGTTTAGATCTAGAAGTTGATCGAGTTCAGTGGTGCATGAATGAAATATTAAATGGTGCGGCAGATAATTCAACAATCAAGAGATTTCTGATCGCCCTTAAAAACAAAGGCGAGAGCCCAGAGGAAGTCGGAGCATTAGTCGCTCAGATGTATCAACATTGTGGGCCGATCTCAATTACAGAACGGGCCGTAGACACCGTTGGAACAGGTGGCGATGGTGCGCACACAATTAACATCTCAACCACATCAGCAATAATTGCAGCCGCAGCTGGTGCGAAAGTAATTAAGCACGGAAACCGAGCGGCTTCTTCCAAGTCAGGATCAGCGGATTTACTTGAAAATTTAGGGATCAATATCAATCTCAATGGACAAGCGGTTGAAGAATCCTTTGCAACTTTAGGAATTGGTTTTTGTTTCGCTCCGCTGTTTCATCCAGCGATGAAACATGCCGCCGTGGCAAGAAAAGAACTAGGCGTTCCCACGGTTTTTAACATTTTGGGGCCGCTAGCAAATCCTGCCAGACCACAGGCTGCTGCTATTGGTGTCGCTAATGAACGGATGCACCTAGTGATGGCTCAAGTGTTAGGAAATCGTGGGGTTGATGGTTTCGTCTTTAGAGGTGATGACGGTCTGGATGAGATAACTCTTGCAACAACAACATCAGTCCTGAGTATTGGAACAGATGAAGTCACTAGCGGTCTCATTGATCCTTCAGAATTTGGAATTTCAACCGCTCCAATTTCAGCCCTGGTCGGTGGCGATGGAGCCGAAAACGCGCGAATCACAAACTCTATCTTTGCGGGTGAAAAGGGGGCCCATCGCGATGCATGTGTGCTCAACGCAGCAGCCGCGATAGCTGCCTATGAGGGAAGAACTGAACTTTCTTTGCATGATCGAATTGCATCAGGTGTTGAAGCAGCGAATATGGCAATTGATTCAGGAGCTGCGCAAGATTTAGTAAATAGATGGGCTGCGATTACTCAGAAATTGGGCGCTTAACTCTTTTCTTACGTGACGGAAAGTTTCGCATCTGTTCAAAGCTATGAACATCAAATCCTGCAAGGCGTTCAATAAGTCCATGCAGAACATCAACAGTTGCCAGGGCATCATCGAGGGCGCGATGATTTGGCGAGGTTGATGCCCCAAAAAATTCTGCCAAGGTTGAAAGTTTGCAGTTATTCACTTCATCCCGATCTAGAACCGCCCTAGCAAGTCGAGCGGTATCAACGGTCAAATATTCTGGCCACTCAATCTCGTGAGTTTTCGAAGCGGCTTTCAAAAAACTTAGATCAAAAGGTGAGTTATGAGCTACGACCACGGTTTCTTCGGGACTGCCTAGGAACTCAAATAAAGTTGGAAGAATTTCATCAATGTAGGGTGCTGAAATCAACATCTCATCTGAAATTCCAGTCAGTTGCGTGATGAATACAGGAAGTGAGTGACCAGGATCAACAAAGCTTTGAAAAGTTCCTAAAACTTCGCCTCCTTTTACTTTAACTACACCGATTTCAGTGATTCCCGCTCCTATTCGAGGGGAGCCACCAGATGTTTCAAGATCTAAAACAGCAAAGGTAGTTTCGGCGAGAGTTCGCTCTTCAACCTTTGGCATGTAATGAATCGTATGTCATTGATCTGACAAAGATTAAGTCGTACTCTTGAATCATGGCAGTTCAAGGAGCACCAGTAGGTTGGATGCAGGATTGGTCCGCGCAAGGCACCGGAAAGAATGCACATGTCGGTGTTTTATTAGTTCATGGCTTCACTGGATCACCTGCATCAATGCGACCTTGGGGAGAATTCCTTCATTCAAAGGGGTACACAGTTCGGGTTCCCTTGTTGCCAGGACATGGAACACAACCGGAAGATTTGAACAAAGTTAAATGGCAAGAGTGGCCAGCCAAGGTTGAATTTGAATTAAGCGAGCTTCGTAAAACTTGTGATGTGGTTTTTTTAGTTGGACTTTCGATGGGCGGCGGAACAGTGCTTAATGTGGCTGCCTCGATCGACAATGAGATTGCGGGATTGATTTTGGTTAACCCAATGATTCACATAAAGGGCATACCGGCAGAACTTGCGTTCTTGATTTCAAGATTCCAAAAAATGCGCACCAGTGTCGGTGATGACATTAAGCGTCCTGGCATTACTGAATGGGGATATGACGCTTTGCCAACGCGTGGCATTTATCAGCTCTTGAAGATGCTTCGCATCACCCGATCAAATCTAGGCAAAATATCCGTTCCCGTGCAGTTGTTTCATTCCGTTGATGACCACACGCTGCCGGTTACTAATACTGAAATCATCCTTAGCGAAATAGGATCCACCAATAAAAGCCGAATCGAATTGGTGAATAGTTATCATGTGGCGACGATGGATTACGACCAGGAATTGATATTCCAAAATTCGGTAACTTTTATCGAAGCCAATACCAAGCAGCCTTAAGAAAGAGCAAGACCGATGGCGATTGCTAGAATTCCGACCGCTGAGATTGCTGTAAGGGATCTACTAACCTTAGGCTTTTGAATGTACGCGGATGATTTCTTTACCGTCCAGATCAATCCGATGTTCCAGAGTATGGATATCAGGGCCCAGACAGCGCCGAGCGAAATGATTCCAAATCCCAGTGAGGTTTCTTTGGGGATAAATGCCGGGATGAAGGCAACGGCATAAACCGCAGCCTTTGCATTAGTTAGGTTGGTAATCAAGCCCAGTCTGAATGAACCCCAGTTCGTTGATTCCTGATTACTTTCGAGATCAAACCTTCCAAACTCCTTGCGAAGTGAAAGGAAAGTTTGCACAGAAATGAAGGTTAAGAATAAAACTCCAGACCATTTAAGAATCAAATATGCAGTCTCTGATTTAGTAAAGATCGCAGACAGACCGATTGCACTGGAAACGCTCCAGATCAATATGCCTGCGCAATTTCCAATAGATGAGAGAAATGCAGCTTTAGGTCCGCCGATAATTGATTGACGCAGAACCATTGCAACCCCCTGGCCGGGGATCATCACTAACAAAGTTGTAGCGAGGATAAAGGAAGGTAGATTTACTAAGAGTTCAGCCACAATTAGACTTTACGTGGTTTAAGCGTTAGTTCCTCAACTTTCAAACGATTAGCCTTGAATTCATTTATTGAGGAATCACTTGGGTATCCCAGAGAAATTCCACACAGCAATCGATAACCCTTAGGAACATCAAACTCTTTACGTACAACATCATCCCAAATAGCAACAGCGCCTTGAGCACAAGTTCCCAAACCATGGGCATGTGCCGATAGCATCAAGTTTTGCATCATTAATCCTGCATCAGATGCGGCATAGATATGTAGAGATTTGTGAACATAAACAAAGAGCTCGACTGGTGCCCCGAAGAATGAATAATTCTTTGCCCATTGTTGATCACGCGCCGATCTGTCTCCTCTTACAACACCTAAAAGTTCGTACATCTCTCTGCCCACACGTTCGGCCCGAGGTTTTAATTCGGCAGGGTAGGGCTTCACAATTAAACGATTACTCGTAGGAAGTCCGTATCTGGAGTAAACAATTCTTAGTTTGTTCATGATTCCTTTGCGCATGATTTTGGAGAGAACGCTCCAACGTGAAAGGAACTCGTTACTGATTCGATCTCGTATGTCACCAGATGCGACTGCTACTTTAAATGGACGTGTATTTGACCAACTAGGCGCGGTGAGGCTGTCTTTCAAGATCTGTTCAATGATTTCTGGAGGAACCTGCGTCGAGAGGAAATCTCGCGAGCTTCTGCGCGAGGCCAAAAATTGCGAGAAATCTTCAGGCTTCGTCATGGTCAAACTTTATCGGCAAATGGCCACCAAACTGGTAACTTTCTCCAAATTTATAGGAAGGCAAGAGGCAAACTTATGGACAAAAATCGTGAAGCCGCCGGTCACGAGTATTTCTCTAAGTTATATAGCGCCGTCTCAAAGCAAGGTCATCCCCAGCAAACAATCTTTGATAAGTGGCGCGACAAGATTCTTGTCAGTACATACGCCAAGTACAGCGTCCGCGAACTTTCTCAATCTGATGTACTTGATGTTGGATGTGGATATGGGTGGCTACTTGATGCATTCGAAGGCGCACGAACATTGTGTGGGGTGGACATTGCCCATCATGCAGTAGAGGTTGCAACAGGAAGAAAACCAGAAAGATTTTTCAAACAGGGTGACCTTCAGGACACCAGCCCATTTACGCAGAAGTTTGATTTGATTTTGGCGATTAACATCATTGAACATTTATCAAATCCAGAAGCTGGAATCCGCTCGATTAGCGCGTCAGCAAAGCCTGGTGGCATCGTGCTTGTTCATATGCCCACAGTTTCTAATTGGTTGACTCGATGGGAATATTCAAAACTTTACGACTCGGACCCGACACACATTTATAGACCCTCAGGAAAGACTGTGCAAAAAATCTTTGAAGCCGAAGGATTTGAAACTTTACGAGACTCTTATCTGCCACATTTTCCTGCCAAACTTACAAAGGTCTGGCCAATCCATCCGGCATATCTAGCTGTATTCAAGAAGTCTGTGCACTGAAGCCGGTGGACGATACTGGGATCGAACCAGTGACCCCCACAATGTCAATGTGGTGCTCTACCGCTGAGCCAATCGTCCTAGGTGTGAGAACTATACAACAGTCATTTACCGCGAATAATCATCCTCTATACGCTCAATATCATCCTCACCGAAGTAAGTTCCTGTTTGAACCTCGACGAACACAAGTTCATCTGGTCCGTCGTTACCGATTCGGTGCAAAACACCTACTCCGACATCAACAGTTTCACCCGGAAGTTTTGTGAACAATTGTCCATTCAAGGTAACGGTAGCTACTCCAGAAACAATGAACCAATGTTCTTGACGTTTTTGATGACGTTGGTATGAAAGTCTGCAACCGGGAGTTACGTAAATGCATTTAACTTTGTGTGAAGGTTCATCCTGTAAAACTTCATAACGACCCCATGGTCTGAATGAATCGTCGTCGATCATTTCGGCTTCCTTCATTTTGATTAACTTCCTGCTGTGATTTACTACAACAGTCTTGCATTAAAGTGGAGGTCGGGACGGGATTTGAACCCGTGTAGAGGGATTTGCAGTCCCTTGCCTCGCCTCTCGGCCACCCGACCATATAAATATCGCCGCCAGATTTAATTCTTCGAAGAGAGTTCAATCTAAACGGCGAGTATCAGAGCGGACGACCGGGTTCGAACCGGCGACCTGAACCTTGGCAAGGTTCCGCGCTACCAACTGCGCTACGTCCGCGAGGAGGGCAAATCTAGCGCAGGAGAGCCGTAAGCGCCAAAGTGAGGGGGATTGGTTAGCGTTATCCCGTGCCTAACCAGAAGGATCAGCCCATGTTTTGGATGGGGGGTCAATTAGCAACTGATCTCGTCGAGATCTCTCATGACCCTTCCTGTTTGGATGATGGAGATTTTTGGGCGGTCTCGACAACCTTTGAAGGAGAATTCACTGCGGCCAAATTCGCAACAGTAGTTAACGCGGATTTTCCAGATTCCGCTTGGTCGCCCATTGAATCCCCATGGAATAGCGTTCCGAAAAAAGATGAATACATCGCTTACGTTGAAACGGTTAGAGATTTGATTGCACAAGGATGGGTGTATCAGGTCAATGCATGTCGCAGATTAACTTCTGAAGATGCAAACAAGAACTTACGTGGCCTGTTCAGGGCAATTCTCAAAAACAATCCTGCACCGTGGGCAAGTTATTTCGAGATACCTTCTTTAAACATTGCGTCAGCTTCACCCGAGTTGTTCCTGCAACGATCAGGGCAGAGGGTTAAAACTTCTCCAATTAAGGGCACCCAGTCACTGGGCTCATCCAAGTTTGGAGTAAAAGATCAATCTGAGAACATCATGATTGTTGACCTTATGCGAAATGATTTAGGAAGGATATGTAAGAGTGGGACTGTCGAAGTCTCGCGACTTCTTTACAGTCAGGATCATCCTGGTTTGCAGCATTTGGTATCTGATGTTGAAGGAGATTTGCTTCCGGAAATTTCTTGGAGCAATATTCTTGATTCGATCTCACCTCCTGGATCCGTTAGCGGTGCACCTAAATCATCAGCGCTTTCAGTAATCGCCGAATACGAAAAGCCTCGAGGTCCTTACTGTGGAATATTGGGCTGGGTACAAGGTGATCAAGCGCTGCTTTCTGTGGCTATTCGCATTTTTTGGAAGGATGAAAAAATTCATTTCGGAACCGGGGCGGGCATTACTTTTAGTAGTCAATCACTAGCCGAATGGGAAGAAACTGAACTGAAAGCTTCACGATTAATCAAGATTGCTGCAGGGCAGATTTGATGAGGGTTATTCAAAATGGCGTGCTAGTTCCCATCGAAAAAAGTGATTGCAACGACAAGGGTTGGATGAGCGGCAATGGTGTCTTCGAAACAATAAAGACAGTTGATAACAAGCCGTGGGCATTGTCGAGACACATGCGCCGTGCTGTCACCAGTTCCCAACAGGTTGGATTTCGAATCCCATCAGAAGATTTGGTGAGAAGTTCGGTTGAAGAGCTATGCCTGAATGAGCAGTATCCCGTTGGCTTACTGAGGTTGTCGTTTGGTAAAAATGGAAATTGGAGCGCGGTCCATCTTCCATATGAGTCCACTAATCAAGCTGCGAAACTTTTGACTTATGACCAAGCGATCGCCATCCAAGGAGAACCCATAAAAAGCTACCCCTACGACTATCGTCTAGGAATTCTTGACGCAATCAAAGTTTTAGGGGCAGATGAAGCAATAGTTTGTAATGACAGAGGAAAGATTTGTGAAGGAGCTGTCAGCAATCTTCTATTCCGCATAGGGGACAAATGGGTTACTCCACCGATTAGTGATGGCGTATTGCCCGGTGTCATGCGCGCGTTGGTGATCGAATACTGCGATGTATCAGTCAGAAGTATTGCTAGATCAGAAATTCCTAGGGTTAAATCAGCGTTCTTGTTAAGCAGTTTGCGTATAGCTCAACCAGTTGCCTCTATCGATGGGAGAGATATTGGGCAATCTCCTGATTTCAGGTTGGAAATTGAAGCAATGGCGCTAAGGACTTCGGTAGGCTAATCACATGGCCCAGATTTCGCTTACAGTTGATGGTGCTGCCCTAAAGATTGAGGCAGATCAACGCCCGACTCATATCTTCGCCGACAACAAACAAGTGGTCGTGTGTCGAGTTAACGGGGTCCTCAAAGATTTGTGGACTGAGCTTTCAGAAGGCGATGTCCTTGAATCAGTCTTGATTTCATCACCTGATGGTTTAGCTGTTCTTCGTCACTCAACTGCACACGTCATGGCGCAAGCAGTTCAAGAAGTGTATGCAAACACTCGCCTAGGCATTGGACCTCCAATTAAGGATGGTTTTTATTACGACTTCGATCCGACCAACACATTTAATCCGGATGACTTAGTAAAAATTGAAAGTGCAATGCGCAAGATCGTTAAAGAAGGACAAAGATTTCGTCGCCGCGTCATAACCGAGGCCGAAGCGCTTAACGAGTTAGCGCACGAGCCATACAAGTGCGAACTCATCGGAATTAAAGGTCCTGCCGGGGAAGAAGCATCGGTTGAAGTTGGAGGCGCTGAACTTACGATTTACGACAACTTGGGCAGAGACGGAAACCCTGTTTGGAGTGATCTATGTCGTGGTCCACATTTGCCGTCAACAAAACACATTCCGGCTTTCAAGTTAATGCGAACAGCTGCTGCGTATTGGCGCGGTTCTGAAAAGAATCCGATGCTTCAGAGAATTTATGGAACTGCATGGCCATCACAAGATGAACTAAATGCTTACCTAGAACTTCTCGCCGAGGCGGAGAAAAGAGATCATCGTCGTTTAGGTACTGAACTCGATCTATTCTCGTTCCCCGAGGAAATCGGTTCAGGTTTGGCAGTCTTTCATCCCAAGGGCGGAATCGTTCGCAGAGCTATGGAGGATTACTCACGTATCCGGCATGAAGAAGAAAACTACGAGTTTGTCTATTCACCACATCTAACAAAAGCTGCACTATTTGAAACTTCAGGTCACTTACAGTGGTATGCAGATGGCATGTATCCGCCAATGATTCTTGATGAAGAGCTCAATTCAGATGGCACCGTAAAGAAGCCTGGCCAGCATTACTACATGAAACCTATGAACTGCCCCTTCCACAATTTGATTTACAAATCACGTGGTCGTTCCTACCGCGAGCTTCCTTTGCGCCTGTTTGAATTTGGAACTGTGTATCGCTATGAAAAATCGGGTGTTCTACACGGAATTACTCGAGCTCGGGGCTTTACTCAAGATGATGCGCATATTTATTGCACCAAGGAACAAATGGTGGGGGAGCTTGATTCACTTTTAACATTTGTTTTGAACTTGCTCCGTGACTATGGCTTAAATGAGTTCTACCTCGAACTATCTACCAAGAATGAAGAAAAGTTCGTCGGTGAAGATGCGGATTGGGCCGAGGCAACAGATGCTCTACGAAAAGCTGCAACCGCACAAAATCTAGAATTAGTTTTGGATGAAGGCGGTGCCGCTTTTTACGGTCCAAAGATTTCGGTGCAAGCAAAGGATGCCATTGGTCGCACCTGGCAGATGTCGACGATTCAAGTGGATTTCCAATTACCGCAACGCTTTGAACTTGAATATTCGGCCTCGGATGGAACACGTCAACGTCCGGTAATGATTCATAGAGCTTTGTTTGGATCGATTGAACGTTTCTTTGGAGTTCTGACCGAGCACTACAGCGGAGCATTCCCTCCATGGTTGGCGCCCGTTCAAGCAGTTGGCATTCCGGTTGCTGATACGTTTTCTGATTATTTGGGCGATGTCATCAAAGCCATGCGTAAAGCAGGAATTCGCGCAGAGCTAGATGCTTCAGATGATCGAATGCAGAAGAAGGTGCGAAATGCACAGATGCAAAAGATTCCATTCATGGTCATTGCCGGTGAAGAGGATCAAAAGGCTGGTGCTGTTTCTTTCCGCTATCGCAATGGCGAGCAGAAGAATGGGATTCCGATAGCCGATGCAATTGCTGAGATTAAAAAGGTTGTTGCCGAACGAACTCAGGTTTAGTCAATGAGCCATGAGATAAATGGTGCGGGTATGCCTGATGCTTGGGCACGATTGTGGGCTCCACATCGCTTGGAATACCTGCGCGGAGAAAACAGACCTTTAGATACTAATGACATTGCATGCCCATTCTGCGCAATTCCTGAAAAGAGTAATGAAGAGGGTTTGATTGTTCACCGGGGCGAAACGGCCTATGTAGTCATGAATCTTTATCCATACAATCCCGGACATTTGTTAGTTTGTGCATTCCGACACGTTGCCGACCTCACTGATTTAAATGAAGAGGAACGTAATGAGATATCTAACCTGACAGCTCATGCAATGAAGACAATCAGGAAAGTTTCAGCGCCTGAAGGGTTTAATCTGGGAATGAATCAAGGTGCGATTTCAGGTGCAGGTGTTGCGGCACATATTCATCAACACGTTGTTCCGCGTTGGAGCGGTGATGCGAATTTCATGCCAATTATTGGGAAAACCAAAGTGATGCCTCAGTTGTTGCAATTAACCCGAGATGAGCTCGCAGCTGCCTGGTGACTAAAGCTTTAGTTCTTTGATGTACCCGTGCACTATGTCGACACCGATTCCTTTTTCAATCCACAATGGGATAGCAGGAAAAAGTAATCCTGCAGCGAAAGCTTGATCACCGCTGGCTTGAACTAACTCTATATATTCATCTCGAAATTCTTGAACTAATGTTTGATGTTCTGGATCGCTCATTCGAGAAGTTGGGGGAGTCGTTGAGTAATCCACTATTGATAAATCGCTAAGGGAAATCAGGGCGATAGGTAAGCCAGCTTCATCATGCAGTACTAAAAATGGTGTAGCCATCGGTGAGAAAACACGATTAGCAATCATTACTGCATCATCAAAGTCTGCTTCTTGTTTTTCTAAATGAGTAACCACGACAAGTCTAGGAATTTGAAACTCATCGAGCTCGGCCCATCTAGAAATGGTTTCTTGATCCACACCTGCTGATGGGTTGATCGCAAAAATCGCTAGATCGCTGTCACTGTGAACTTCTTGGGTGAAGACACCGCCAAAGCATTGGGCGACAAGTTCAGGTTCGGCACTTGGGTGGCCAAATACATGAATTAAGCCCTTGGTGATTTGTGTTTGCACTGGCTCAGCCTACGATGGTCCTTGATGTTAAGTGCGCGTTTGAAGCCAGCAGTCACCCGGGTAATTACCCCGGTGGCAGCATTTGCTTTGCGTCGAGGTCTTACTCCTAACGCAGTAACGTGGATTGGGGCAACAGGAGTGGTTATTTGCTCCTTGTATTTCTATCCACAAGGCGAATTTTTTATCGGAACCCTTGTCATATGCGTTTTGGCCCTGAGTGACCTTTTCGATGGGACTATGGCGCGCTTATCCAGTGCGGGTTCAAGCCGCTGGGGTGGATTCTTGGATTCCACAATTGATCGCATAACTGATTCTTCGATTTTAATTGGAGTCACTATTTTCTTAATTGATCAAGATGATCCGCTGGCCTATGTAGCACTTGCAACATTGGTAACAGGTTTACTTGTTCCCTACATTAGAGCTAAGGCGGAAAGTTTTGGAATTGCCTGTTCCGGAGGAATCGCAGAACGAACGGAACGTTTGATCATCTCGTTGGCAGCTATCGGCTTTGATGGCCTAGGTGTTCCCTATGTACTTTCAATTGGTATGTGGCTACTGGCTATTCTTGGATCATTTACAGTTGTGCAACGAATGTTGATCGTGAAACGAGCAAGTAAAAATGAAGGATAATTTATCGGCTTATGTTTATTTCGCAGGCTGGCGAGTCGTTAGATGGTTACCCGAAAGCACAGCTTATAAGCTGGCATATCGAGTTTCTGATTTTCTAGTTAAGCGCAACGGAAAGAGTGTACAAAGATTGCGTTCTAATCTTTCCAGAACTCAACCTGGCATTACGAGTTTAGATCTGGATCTGCTGCTTATCGAAGCCATGCGTTCGTACATGCGGTATTGGTGCGACACATTTCGTTTGCCAGACTGGAGCAAAAAACGAATTCTTGAGACGGTTACGGTCACTAATGAACATTTACTCACAGATGCGATCGAAGCAAAAACAGGCGTAATCGTTGCGGTTCCGCACGCTGGTAATTGGGATCATGCAGGTGCCTATTTCTGCGCAAAAGGTATTCGGCTCGTGACAGTTGCAGAGCGTTTAAAGCCTGAAAAACTGTTCTTGAAATTTCTTGCTTATCGACAGGCGATGGGAATGGAGGTTTTGCCTCTAGATGGACGGGTGCTCAACACTTTGGAGGAAAGACTTAACCAAGGGGCGTTAGTTGCGTTGGTTTCCGACAGAGATCTTTCTCGTTCAGGCATAGAAGTTGATTTCTTTGGCGGTATCGCTCGGATGCCAGCAGGACCTGCCTTGCTTGCTTTGAGAACCAAGGCTCCACTAATTACTGCTTTTGTTTCCTACACCGAAAATGGAGTACATATTGAATTTCGAAATGTCATTTTGCCAAGTTCAGGAGATGAAAGTAGGAAAGTAAAAGAGATTGTTCAGATGACAGCGCAGTATTTTGAGGATGGAATCTCGGAAAATCCCGAAGACTGGCATATGTTGCAACGCATCTGGATTGATGGCGATTTCAAGGAACGGGCATAGTGCTAAACAGATCACTAAAAATCGGAATTGTTTGCCCCTATAGCTGGGATACACCAGGAGGGGTGCAAAATCACATTCGAGATTTGGCAGAATTCTTAATCGCGTCAGGTCACGATGTGTCTGTGTTAGCGCCAGCAATTGATGAATCGAATTTGCCCGAATATGTCGTTAACGCCGGTAAACCAATTTCGATTCCTTACAACGGCGCAGTTGCACGAGTCTTGTTTGGTCCAGTCGCTTTTGCTCGAGTACGTCAATGGATTTCACAGGGCGATTTCGACTTATTGCACTTGCACGAACCAGCGATTCCTTCAATTTCACTGTTGGCGTGTTGGGCTGCAGATGGCCCAATGGTTGGAACTTTTCACGCAGCTGCAAAACGTCAGAAGATTATTTTTGCGATCGGTCCAATTCTTGAGCCGGCAATCGAGAAGTTATCAGCCCGAATCGCGGTCTCTGAAGCAGCGCGTCTGACTCTTACAGATCACTTAGATACCGACGCAGTGATTATCCCTAACGGTATTTATGCCAATCGTTACACGGATGGAAAGATCATAGAGAAATGGTCTGGAAACACCATTGGCTTCATCGGAAGATTTGAGGAGCCGCGTAAGGGCTTAAGTGTTCTGGTTGATGCCTTACCTGTGATTTCTCGATTTGCTCCTGATGTAAAAATCTTTGTTGCTGGTCCCGGTGATCCAGCAGAAGTGATCGAAGGCATTGATCCACAGTTGCGACAATGTTTTGAATTTTTAGGCAAAATCACTGAAGATGAAAAAGCAGATTTCATGTCATCTGTTGCTGTCTATGTTGCACCAAATACAGGAGGCGAATCTTTCGGAATCATCTTGGCAGAAGCTCTGGCAGGTGGTGCCTGCGTTGTAGCCAGTGACATCCCGGCGTTCGATGACTTGTTAGGTCATGGAGAATTTGGTGCGCTATTTGAATCAGAGAGTTCCACCGAGCTAGCAAAGGTCGTCATTGACCTGTTGCGAGATGAAACTAAAAGGAAAGAATTATCAGCTCGAGGTAAAGAGCGAGCAAAGATGTTTGATTGGACAGTCGTCGCACAACAGATTTATTCGGTCTACGAAATGTCGATTGTGGGGAGCCAGAAAGTTCGATTGGCATCTGATACCCGACCGTGGAATCGATTCTTAAGCAAAGAGGAGAAGCAATGACTCGGTGGTTAGTTTTAGCGCTCCTGGTCCTACTTATTGTGTGGTATTTGACATTTACGGCAACTCGCCTGGATAGATTGCATCACAGAGTTGAAACAAGCTGGGCAAATCTTGATGTGCTTCTGCAAAAGAGAGCTGCTGTCGCTTTGGAAATCGCACACAGCGATATTGCAGATCCTGCTTCATCAATGTTGTTAACCGCGGCCGCGTATCAAGCACGCGATGCAGATATCCAGAATCGATCACAAGCAGAAAGTGGATTGTCTGGCGCTCTAGGTCTGCTTCTAGAGGATTCTCAACATTTAGCAACCGCGGCAGATAGCGCCTTGTTGACAGAGTTATCGGGCTTAACTGACAAAATTAGAGTCGCGATTGCAATTCACACTGACGCAGTGGCCAGAACTCAAATGGTTCGCGCCAAGTTGATCGTAAGAATTTTCCGACTCGCAGGAACGGCCCCGTTACCGATTACTTATGAATTTGAATCTGATGTTCTTTAAAAAATCTTCTGCAATCGTTTTGGTATTCGCCCTAACCGGTTGTGGGGTCGTGTCTGATCTACTGCCTGCGAAGAAGGCAACGAGCGTTCTTAGCGGTCGTGAAGGAGTTGATGGCCAGGTTCTTGCAGTGAAGATCGATGATACAAATGCCGCCCATCCACAAATTGGGTTAGAAGATGCTGACATCGTGTACATCGAACAGGTAGAGGGTGGCCTCACTAGATTGGCTGCGATTTTTTCTACCGTTATCCCGCAGAGAGTTGGACCAGTTCGCAGTGCGCGAATTTCGGATATCGACATCTTGAGTCAATTTGGTCGAGTTGCTTTTGCCTACAGTGGAGCGCAGCGCAAACTTTTGCCGGTGATCTCGGCTGCAAATCTTCAAGATCTGGGCGCGCAACGTCAAAGTCCAACAATCTATACAACCGACCCAACCCGCAATCAACCTTTTGCGATGGTACTTCGAGCCGATTTATTGATGCAGAAAATCTCCGACAATGATCTGCAAGTTGATTCTGCCAAAAGTGTAGGTTTTGTTTTTGGAGAGCTACAGGAAGGTGGAACTCCAACTCAGAAGGTTGAAGTGAAATGGCCTGCCGCAAAATACTCTGCAGAATGGTCAGTAGAGGAATCTCGCTGGCTTTTATCTCACAATGAAAAATTGAATCTTGCAGAAAGTGGCTTTGTACTTGGACCCACAACCTTCGTAATTCAAATGGTGAAAATTTCCCCGTCAGAATACGGCGACAAATTTGGTGGTGTCACTCCTTTGTCCGAGACGATAGGTACAGGTAAGGCCTATGTTCTACGCAACGGTGAACGTTTTGTTACTACTTGGAATAGGCCCACCGCCGATTCAGGAACCACCTTTTCATTTGGTGATGGCGCCGTCATGAACTTTGATCCGGGCCAAGTTTGGGTAGCTTTGACTGATCGCGAGCCTGAATTTACGTCTCGCGCTATTGAAAAGACGAAGTAGGATTGGGCTCTATCTTTCGATTGAAGCGGAGAACCAAATCATGGCTGAAGTAACTGGCACCGGTCGCGTAAAGCGCGGAATGGCGGAAATGCTCAAGGGCGGCGTCATCATGGATGTCGTAAACGCCGAACAAGCAAAGATCGCTGAAGATGCTGGCGCAGTTGCGGTAATGGCGCTGGAGCGCGTACCTGCAGATATCCGTGCTCAAGGTGGAGTAGCTCGAATGTCAGACCCTGACATGATTGAGAAAATTCAAGCAGCGGTTTCAATCCCAGTGATGGCAAAAGCTCGTATCGGACATTTCGTCGAAGCTCGCGTTCTGGAATCTCTAGGCGTCGATTACATCGATGAATCAGAGGTTTTGACTCCAGCAGATTATGTAAACCATATTGATAAATTTGATTTCACTGTTCCTTTTGTCTGCGGTGCCACCAATTTAGGTGAAGCTCTTCGCCGCATTAATGAAGGCGCAGCCATGATTCGCTCTAAGGGTGAAGCAGGCACAGGCGATGTTTCAAACGCGATGCAACACATGCGAATGATCGGTGGAGAAATTCGTCGTCTTTCATCACTTCGTGAAGATGAGTTGTATGTAGCGGCAAAGGAACTTCAAGCTCCTTATGATTTAGTGAAGGAAGTTGCACAAACTGGAAAACTTCCAGTTGTTCTTTTCACCGCTGGTGGAATAGCAACCCCTGCAGATGCAGCGCTGATGATGAGCATGGGTGCAGATGGCGTCTTCATTGGCTCAGGAATTTTCAAATCTGGAAATCCAGCACAACGCGCAGCGGCATGTGTTAAAGCAACAACATTTTGGGATGATGCAAAGGTTGTTGCAGATGCATCACGCGGCCTTGGTGAAGCGATGGTCGGAATTAACGTCGCCGATCTACCTGCTCCGCATCGTCTTTCAGAACGTGGTTGGTAATTTCACGTTCAATGAAGGTTGGAGTACTAGCTTTACAAGGCGATGTGCGCGAGCACATTGATTCCCTACTTAATTGTGAAGTAGAAGCTCTCGCTGTTAGGCGTGCAAGTGAAATTGAAAGCATTGATGCTTTGGTTTTACCCGGGGGAGAATCAACAACTATCGCTCAACTTGCCGAAGTATTTGGCATTTTCGACCTAATTAAGAACAAGATAAACAACGGAATGCCAGTTTACGGCTCATGCGCGGGAATGATCTTGTTAGCAGATCAGATTCTTGATGCAAAAGAGGGTCAAAGAAGCTTTGGTGGTTTAGATATCACGGTGCGAAGAAACGCTTTCGGACGACAGGTCGATTCCTTTGAATCAGATATTTCATTTAATGATGGATCAGATGAACTGATCCGAGCGGTATTCATTCGAGCGCCATGGGTCGAGAAGGTGTCTGATTCAGTTCAGGTCCTCGCGTCAATTGATAACCATCCAGTTGCCGTTCGCTCGAAGACGGCTCTAGCAACTTCATTCCACCCTGAGATTACGGGCGATCATCGAGTACATCGCTATTTCATTGAGCAAGTAGCCCGTCCAGCACTTCAGAAGGTAAAGTAACCCAATAATAAAAGTTTAAACTTTAGCTAGGTGAGGTGAATTCATGTCAGGCCATTCCAAGTGGGCTACGACAAAGCACAAGAAGGCGATTATCGATAGTCGCCGTGCAAAAGTATTTGCTAAGCAGATTCGTGCAATCGAAGTAGCCGCACGAAATGGCGGCGCTGATATGGATGGCAATCCGACATTATTTGACGCAGTTGCCAAGGCAAAGAAATCATCGATGCCCGCTGACAATATTGACCGCGCAATCAAACGTGGTGCCGGGTTAGAAGCCGGAGCAAAAGACTGGATCACCATTATGTACGAGGGATATGGTCCAAACGGTGTGGCGATTATGATCGAATGTTTATCGGATAACCGAAATCGCTCAGCATCTGAAGTAAAAGTTGCAGTTACTCGAAACGGTGGATCAATGGCAGATCTTGGATCTGTTTCCTACCTCTTTAATCGCAAAGGCGTTGTGATCGTAAAGAAAGATGGATCACTCACTGAGGATTCAATTTTGGAAGCTGTTCTCGAAGCTGGTGCCGAAGAGGTTAACGATCTAGGAGAAGCCTTCGAAATTGTGAGCGAACCGGTTGATTTAGTTCCCGTTCGCACCGCCTTGCAGGGTGCGGGTATCGATTATGAATCAGCGGATTCTTCATTCCTTCCATCGATGTCAATTCCTCTGGATGCTGATGGAGCGAAGAAAGTTTTTGAATTAATTGATGCCATTGAAGAGCTAGATGATGTGCAGAATGTCTATAGCAATTTTGATGTTTCTGATGAAGTTATGGCGAGCCTCGAATAAAGCCTTGAACAATCACCTTAGGCTTTAACTTTGACCAATAGAGAAGGCGTGAGGACGGCAATGAGAGTTTTGGGTGTTGACCCAGGTTTAACTCGTTGCGGTGTGGGTATCGTCGATGGTGTCGTTGGTTCTCCACTTTCGCTGGTCGAAGTAGGAGTAATCCTTACCCCGGTTGAAGCAGCTTTAGAGCAGCGTCTTTTGGATCTTGATCAACAATTGTCACAATGGATAAATTTGTGGAAGCCAGATGTTATTGCGGTTGAGAGAGTTTTTTCTCAGCACAATGTTCGAACCGTTATGGGAACAGGACAAGCTGCAGGTGTTGCCTTGTTACTGGCGGCTAAGGCTGAAATTCCGGTAATGATGCACACGCCATCTGAGGTAAAGGCAGCAGTCACGGGTAACGGTCGTGCAAATAAGGGACAAGTTGCTCTGATGGTTCAGAAGATTCTTAACCTTGATTCAATCCCGAAACCTGTAGATGCAACTGATGCGCTGGCACTTGCGATTTGTAACATTTGGCGTGGCGGCGGAAATGCACGATTAGCTGAAGCGGTAGCCGCAGAACAATCTCGACTGAAGAAATTAAGATCCCGATGATTTCTTTACTCAGCGGGACTGTTCGTTCGATTCAGAGCGATCGTTTAGTGGTTGAAGTCGGTGGATTTGGTCTTAGTGTTTTGGTAACGCCGT
Source organism: Candidatus Planktophila sp. (assembly GCA_044346185.1). GTDB lineage: Bacteria > Actinomycetota > Actinomycetes > Nanopelagicales > Nanopelagicaceae > Planktophila. The sequence goes on along the minus strand of JBIIZR010000002.1, from coordinate 8,444 downwards.
CAACTACGACTCAAGTTTCCCTAGGAGCACAAGTACAACTTTTTACTTCACTGGTTGTCCGTGAAGACTCATTAACTCTTTTCGGTTTTGTTAATGAAGACTCGCGCACTTTATTTGAGCTTGTACAAACCGTTTCGGGTATTGGTCCCAAAGTCGCACTATCTATTTTGGGCGCGCTTACCCCAGAGGACTTAAGTCGAGCTATAACCCAAGAAGATATTGGTGCAATTGAAAAGGTTCCAGGAATTGGTCGAAAAGGTGCGCAAAGAATGATCCTGGAACTCAAAGGTAAGTTAAGTGATCTTTCGCATGCCCAGCAGTACAAAGGACATCAACCGGCTTGGAGAGAACAGTTATCAAGTGCATTGGTGTCACTTGGGTTTTCGCCGAAAGAATCCGACAATGCAATTTCGACTGTTGTCGCCGATCTACAAAGTGATGGATTCGATCCGGCTGGTGTTGAATTAAGTGAGTTACTCAAGCGCACGCTTGCAAGTGGAAAGAGTTCTCGTGGCTGATGATCGCTTAGTTACGCCCCAGATAAAGAGCGAAGAGTCCGCACTTGAACATGCGCTTCGGCCTAAGTCGTTGTCTGATTTCATCGGACAGCATCGGGTACGTGAACAAATTGATGTCTTATTGACAGCTGCACGCAACCGTAATTCACCCGCAGATCATATTTTGCTTTCTGGGCCACCAGGTTTAGGTAAAACAACTCTTGCCCTAATTCTTGCAAGCGAAATGAATGCGCCAATTCGAATAACAAGCGGCCCAGCGATTACCCATGCAGGAGATTTAGCTGCGATTCTCTCCTCTCTAGTCGAAGGTGAAATTCTTTTTCTCGATGAAATTCATAGATTGCCTCGCCCGGCCGAAGAGCTGTTGTATCTGGCAATGGAAGATTTTCGTGTAGATGTCGTTGTTGGAAAGGGACCTGGCGCAACAGCAATCCCATTACAACTTCCGCACTTTACTTTGGTGGGTGCAACGACTCGTGCAGGGCTTTTGCCAAGTCCATTGCGAGATCGATTTGGTTTTACAGCACACTTAGATTTTTACGAGCAAAGCGATATTGCACATGTTATTTCTCGCAGTGCCGAACTTTTAAAGATTTCAATTGATAAGCAAGCAGTTGCAGAAGTTGCGGGTAGATCTCGGGGGACACCTCGAATTGCTAATCGACTCTTACGTCGAGTTCGAGATTACGCACAAGTACAAGGCGCATCAACGATTTCCTTGGCCCAAGCAATGGCTGCATTAGAGATGTACGAAGTAGATCAGTTGGGACTTGATCGATTAGATCGAGCGGTGTTAGTAGCGTTAATTGAACGATTTAGTGGTGGACCCGTGGGGCTTTCCACCTTGGCAATTGCTGTGGGCGAAGAGACCGAAACCGTCGAGTCTGTTGCAGAACCTTTCTTGGTTCGTAATGGCTTTATGGCCAGAACTCCGCGTGGACGGGTAGCTACCGCACAGGGTTGGCGTCACATAGGGCGAACGCCACCTGCTGAAATCTCCACGCTTTTCGACTTACCCGCATCTGACCTCTAGACTCTGCCCCTATGTCTACAACAACAAAACCAACAAAGACCACCTCGCGTCCTGTGCGAACCTTGGCAATTCTCGGCCTAATCCTCGTATCGATGGTGAGCCTAGTTTTCCTTCAAGATTCCAAGAGTCTGCAACTAGGTCTTGATCTACGTGGAGGAACTTCGGTTACCTTGCAGCCTCGAATAGCTCCGGGTGAAGAAGGAAGCGTCACAAGCGAGGCAATTGATCAGGCGGTTTCGATCATCCGTCAACGTGTTGACTCACTCGGTGTTGTTGAATCAGAAGTAACCGCGCAAGGCAGCGGAACTAATCGCCAGATTGTTATTTCAGTTCCGGGGGATACCGGCCGACGTGTTGTTGATTTAGTTGGCCAGACAGCCGAACTTCGTTTCCGTCAGGTACTTGCATCCGGTGCGGGAGTTCCCGCAACCGCCGATACCGCAGCTACACCTGCTCCAGGAGTTAGCGCTGAAGCAAATGCAAAGTTTGCAGCCCTTGATTGCACTAAGCCAGAAAATCTTCAGGGAAATGGCGCAGATGATGCGACGGCAGTATTGGTTGCATGCGATCGTGCTGGAGGAGCTAAGTACATTTTGGCACCCGCAGAAGTTTTAGGGCGTCAGATATCCAAGGCGTCTGCTGGTTTGGATCCTCAAGCAGGTAGTGCATGGTTTGTAAGCCTCACCTTTGATAACGAAGGAACTTCTGCTTTTGGCGCACTAACAGCACGAGTTACAAACTTGCCAGAGCCAACAAATCAAGTTGCAATCGTTCTTGATGGGCTGGTTGTTTCTGCGCCAAGAATTACTGAAGCAATTCCTTCAGGAAGTGCTCAAATCACCGGAAGTTTCACGCAGCTTGAAGCGCAAGATCTTGCCAATGTTTTGAAATACGGAGCATTGCCGCTTGCATTTGATCGCGGAGAAATTCAGCTAGTCTCCCCAACACTTGGAGCTGATCAACTCAACGCCGGTGTAATGGCCGCTGGATTAGGTATGTTATTGGTTGTTATTTTCACACTCCTGTATTACCGAGCTTTAGGTCTTGTAACTGTTGGTTCTTTGGCTGTCGCAGCGGTAATGCTTTACACACTGATCTTGCTCATGGGTCAATGGATAGGTTTCACACTGACTTTGGCTGGAATCGCTGGTGCGATTACCGCAATCGGTGTCACAGCTGACTCATTTATTGTTTATTTTGAACGCGTAAAGGATGAGATGCGAGAAGGAAGATCCTTGCGAACCGCAGCCGAAACCGGCTGGGTGCGTGCCCGCCGCACAATCTTGATTGCAGACTTTGTATCTTTGATTGCCGCGGTACTTCTTTACATCTTCTCTGTTGGCGGTGTTCGTGGTTTCGCATTTACTTTGGGACTTACAACAATCATCGACTTGATTATCATCTTCCTGTTCACCAAGCCAGCACTTGTCTTGATTTCTCGAAGCAAGTTCTTCAACTCAGGTCATCCTCTCTCAGGTTTCTCACCTAAGAGTCTGGGTCTAGTAATTGCGAAGGAGGCATAAAGTGTCAAAGTTCTCAGGTTTAGGTGGTCGCCTCTATCGTGGTGAAACATCCATAAATTTCATCGGCCATCGCCGACGCTGGTACGGCCTTTCTGGTTTCTTCGTTCTCTTGTCAATCGGAGCGTTAGCGATTCAAGGCTTGACTCTCGGAATTGAATTTAAGGGTGGCTCTTCATTTACAGTAAACACACCAAACCCATCGATCGCGCAAGCACGAGAAGCTGCAGCTGAAGCGGGAGTTCCCGGCGAAGCAATTGTGCAACTTGTCGGCAATGACAAGGTCCGCGTTCAAACTCAAGCTCTAGAACCTGCAATTAACAATGCAGTACAAGATTCTTTAGCAGCTAAGTTTTCAGTCAACGCATCAACTATTGATGTGCAGATCATCGGCCCTTCATGGGGTAAAGAGATCACTCGTAAAGCACTCTATGGTCTCTTTGGCTTCTTACTTGTAGTCATGATTTATCTTGCTATGGCCCTTGAACCGAAGATGGCGATCGCTGCGATCGTTGCCGTTGTTCACGATGTTTTCATCACAGTAGGTATTTACGCACTAGTTGGATTTGATGTAACTCCAGCCACCATCATTGGGTTTTTAACGATTCTTGGTTACTCGCTGTATGACACGGTGGTGGTCTTCGATAGGGTTCGAGACAACACGAGATCGATTTCAGCAGTGTCGACGAAGACTTATTCGCAAGCTGTAAATCTTGCGGTTAATCAGACAATTGTACGATCAGCGAACACTTCTATTGTTGCGATCCTTCCGGTTGCGGCAATCTTGTTTGTCGGTGCAGGATTACTGGGAGCGGGAACCCTTAAGGATCTATCGCTGTCATTGTTTATTGGTTTGATTGTTGGAACGTACTCATCTCTCTTTATTGCTCCTGCCGTTTTGGCTCAACTTCGCGAGAAAGAGCCAGCTATGCAAGCACTTGCTAAGCGAGTTGAGGCCCGCGGTTCTGCTCCTGCAACAAATTCAAATGTTGCGGCTGGATCTGTTGCCGTTGCCAATGCTCGTGGCCCACGCAATCAACCTAAGCGCAAAGGTCGTAAGTAGGCTTTTTTGTGGATACTTTGCTAGCACCACTAATCAGTGCTCTCAAAGAGAACCATGCCTCTGTAGATGATGCTGAGGTAAATCGGGCGTTTGAAGTCGCTCGTAATGCCCATGCCGGTCAATTGCGTAAATCAGGTGAGCCTTACATAACTCATCCAGTCGCCGTAGCCGAAATCTTGGCCCACCTTGGTTTGAATCCTGCAACGATTATTGCCGCATTGCTTCATGACACCGTTGAAGATACTGATTACTCTCCAATGCAACTTCGCCAAGATTTTGGCGATGAGATTGCAAATCTTGTTGATGGAGTTACAAAGTTGGACAAGCTGTCCTATGGGCCTACAGCCGAAGCTGAAACTGTTCGCAAGATGGTCATTGCAATGTCTCGTGACATTCGTGTTTTGGTTATTAAATTAGCTGATCGATTGCACAATGCACGAACTTGGAAGTACGTTTCAGAGGAAAGTGCCCTTCGTAAGGCGCGGGAAACTCTTGATATCTATGCCCCATTGGCGCACCGCCTCGGAATGAATGCTATGAAGTGGGAGCTTGAAGATCTCTCCTTTGAGGTGTTGGAGCCAAAGAAGTTTGAAGAGATATCACGCCTTGTTGCAGATCGTTCACCGTCGCGTGACAAGTTAACTGAAGAGGTAATCGCGTCAGTTAAAGAGGATCTGTTACGTGATTCAATAGATGCGACAGTCACTGGAAGAAAGAAACACTTTTTCTCGGTGTATCAAAAGATGGTTGTTCGAGGTCGCGAGTTTAAGGACATTTATGATTTAGTGGGTATAAGAGTGTTGGTCAATGATGTCCGTGATTGTTACGGTGTTCTTGGATCAATTCACGCACGATGGAGTCCTGTGCCTGGTCGGTTTAAAGATTACATCGCTATGCCAAAATTTAATCTGTATCAGTCGCTGCATACAACGGTGATTGGCCCAAACGGCAAAGCAATTGAAATACAGATTCGTACCTACGATATGCATGCCCGAGCCGAATTTGGTATTGCCGCTCACTGGAAATACAAACAAGGTCCTGAGAACAATAATTCTTCACCCGAGATGTTGTGGCTACGCCAATTACATGAATGGCAAAAAGAGACCGAAGATCCTTCAGAATTCCTAGAAGCGTTGCGATTTGATTTGGGTTCTCCAGAAGTTTTCGTATTCACCCCGAAGGGCAGTGTCGTCGCTCTGCCTGGTGGTTCGACACCTGTTGATTTCGCCTTCTCGGTTCACACGGATGTTGGACTGAGGTGTGCTGGAGCAAAAGTAAATGGTCGTTTGGTGCCGCTTGAATCGCGATTAAATAATGGTGATGTAGTTGAGGTTGTTACCAACAAGAGTGAAAATGCCGGACCTAGTAGGGACTGGCTTAATTTTGTTAAGAGCCCCCGTGCGCGCTCAAAAATCAAAGCATGGTTTAGCAAGGAGCGTCGCGAAGAAGCCGTTGATGCGGGCCGAGAGTCGATAGCTCGGCAAATGAGAAAAGCAGGATTGCCGCTTCAAAAGATCTTTGCTGGTCATGCACTGCTGGAACTTGCTCATGATCTTCGGTATTCAGATATTGATGGTTTGTATTCAGCGGTCGGCGACGGCCACGTTTCAGCAGCCTCGATCATTGACAAGCTTGTTGCATCAATGGGTGCAGAGGATTCACATCCAGAACCAACGATGGATGTTCTACCCAATCGTGCTCCGACAACTAGACGTTCGAGTAATGCAGTTGACGTTGAAGGAACAGATGATGTTCTAGTAAAACTTGCTCGTTGTTGCACACCAGTTCCGGGTGATTCGATCATGGGATTTATTACAAAGGGGAGCGGAGTATCTATTCACCGCTCGGATTGCACCAACGCTTCAGATCTACAAAACCACCAGGCTGATCGAGTTGTGAAAGTTAAATGGCGAACCGGTGCCGCATCAATATTCTTAGTAAATATTCAGGTCGAAGCTTTGGATCGTGCTTCCTTGTTGGCCGATGTAACCAGAACATTGTCTGAACAGCATGTAAATATTTTGAGCGCTGCCGTAAGTACATCTAAAGATCGCACAGCTTTTTCACGTTTCACCTTTGAAATGGCAGATGCAACACATCTAGATGCCGTATTGGCAGCGGTGCGTGGCATTGAAGGCGTCTATGACGTTTATAGAACAACTAACAACTAAATCTAGTTATTAGTTGAACTCTGAAAGACCCTTTTCAGCCTCGGCTAGCCACACCTTTCGTGCAGCCGCAGATTCTGCAGCTTCAGTTGCCTTCTTAGTGTTACCCGTTGCAGCAAACTTAGCTGCAGCCTTTTCGTAGTTAGAAATAGATTCTGTCAGCTGTGCAACAACTTCTTGAGCACGCTTCTTAGCCGCTGGATCTGTCTTGCGCCAGATTTCAGCTTCGGCTTCCTTAATTGTGGTTTCAACCTTTGCTACACGAGCATCAAGTGCTGCGCGCTTATCGCGATGGGTCATACCGATCTTTTCCCAAGAACGTAGCAATTCGCTAAGAGCCTTGCGAGCTTCCTTCACATCAGTAACAGGTAGAAGTGCTTCAATCAAAGGTAGCAACTCTTCACGCTTTGCAAGGTTTGTCGCCATGGTTACATCACGCTTTTCAAGATCGGCATTCTTAGCTGTAAAGAATTGATCTTGAGCCGCTTTGAATCTAGCCCAAAGCTTTGCATCATCACTCTTCTTGCCACGACCAGATGCTTTCCACTGATCCATAAGCACCTTAAAGCGCTTAGCTGTTGGTACCCATTCGGTCGATGTCGCAAGCTTTTCAGCCTCTTCGACAATCTTCTTCTTTGCATCTGAGACAACTGATTGTGTCGCTTCAAGTGAGGCAAAGTGCGTTCTACGACGCTTATCAAATTTATTTCGTGATGATGAGAAACGCTTCCAAAGATCGGCATCTGCCTTCTTCTCTAAACGTGGTGCAGCTTTCCATTCATCAAGCAAAACCTTTAAGCGATCACCAGTTGATTTCCAACTTTCAGAAAGTGCAAGGCTTTCAGCTTCTGCAACAATTTTCTCTTTCTCAACAAGAATCTGTTCGCGACGAGCGGCCTTGGCTGCTGTTTCTGCCGCTTTCTTAGCTTCATACGCTTCGCGATGACCCTCGATAAGTGGCTCAATTTGCTCAACTGATGAAGCTAGAGCATCCAGATCGCCAACACCATTTAACTCTTTGACTTGATCACGCAATTTCTTAACGGCAGCGTAGGCATCAGATGGCACCATCGCACCACTCTTGATACGTGCGGCGAGAAGTGCGACTTCTGCTGCAAGAACCTCGAACTTTCTTACGAAGTAGGCAAGAGCTTCTTCTGCTGTTTTGCCGGGATATGAGCCAACAGCTTTTTCGCCTTGTGATGTTCTAACAAAAACTGTTCCATCGTCTGCTACTCGACCAAATGCTGAGGGATCTCCGATTAACGCACTTGCAGCGCTAGCCTGTGGTGGGAAATTCATATCTGTCATGAGATTGATCCTTTCAGCGCGTTACCTTGTGTAAGGCTCGCTATGTATAGGTGCGATGCTTAGAAGATTTGAGCCCTCTAAGCGTGGGTCGAGTGTGGATTGGTAGGGCAAAAGGTACCCTGTCTCATGGTGTGAGCGTCAATCGCGCCAAAATTGAGCGTGATTATGGGGGTGATGGCTTTGCTGATTGAGTCCTTTGCCGCCCCAATGTTTGCCACCAATTGCTGGGTTCTGGCCTCAGAACCTGGAAGTGAATGCGTTGTCATCGACCCTGGCATGCCAGATGTGAGTCTTGCTCTAGAAGAGATTTTGCAACGCCATAATTTGAAGCCTGTTGCAGTTATCGCAACACATGGACATCTTGATCACACATTTTCAATTCAGCCCATCGCTGATGGTTATGCGATCCCCACCTATATTCACAGCGAGGATCGTGCTTATCTATCAGCGCCCGAGAAACTGTTGAGCGAAGAGTTTGCTTCAACAGTTGCTGAGATGAATTTTATCGAGCCCTCGCGGGTGCGGGAACTTCGAAATGGTGAAGTGATCGATCTAGTAGGGCTATCTTTCCGTGCTATCCACGCTCCGGGTCATACGCGAGGCTCATTAATGTTTGAAGTGTCTGAACAAGTATTGGTCAGCGGGGATGTGCTCTTTGCTGGTTCTATTGGACGCACAGATTTGCCCATGGGTTCAGCAAAAGATATGGAAGAAACATTGCGAAAGAAAGTCATTCCTTTGTCAGATCATCTCGAGGTCTTGCCAGGCCACGGTCCTCGAACTTCGATGGCACGTGAAAAAAAGAGCAATCCATATCTTAAAAGTTTGGTG
>JBIIZR010000001.1:0-29072 GCA_044346185.1 Candidatus Planktophila sp. | reverse complement strand
TGGTGTAACTGTCACCGTTGGTAGAGGCGTTGGTGTAACTGTCACCGTTGGTAGAGGCGTTGGTGTAACTGTCACCGTTGGTAGAGGCGTTGGTGTAACTGTCACCGTTGGTAGAGGCGTTGGTGAGGGTGCGCTAGTTGGCATTGGTGATGCAGTTGGCGTTGGAACAACCTTGGCTGGTTGCTTGGCTTTTGCTAAACGAGCTTTTTCTTTTATATAGAGTGACTTCTCTACTGACGTAGCTTTGCGCCAAGTCTTTTTTCCTTTGGCGGTCGCGCAAACTAAAACAGTCGATTTTAAATCGTAGAATTGATTAACCTTCGTGCAGGCTCCACCAACTTTAGGTGTTGCCGGGAAAGCTGTAGGGGTGCTAGCAATCATGGCAAAAGTTACAACCAGCAAAAGTTGCAGCCTTCTCATAGATTTATATTACGCTCTTTAGGAGAAATTTCTATGTCCCTTGTATAGAACTACCCAGTCATAAATTAAGCAATTAGGGGACTGCCTACGCTAAAGACCAATCACTAATGGCTTTTCAGTGATGCCAGCGACGCGGGAAGAATTGTCTCGACAAAAACTACAGAACTTCAACTCCTAGTTTTCCCTGCAAATCCTTGGCTGTTGCTTCATCCTCAACGTTTATCGCCCAGTTATTGGAAGTAAGAAAATACCCTCCAAAACCCTTCAAAGAATTCACGAGCTCTGGCGTTGTTTTGGCATCACCAAAAAGCGCAAGATACAAGGTGGCACCATTGTGCGTGCAACTTCCTTCATCTTTTGTCAAAATTGACGGTTCTTCTTTTTTGACATAATCCGCGCAAGTAATTCCTACGCTTTGGAGTGCTGACACAAAGTCACTCATAAATACGAAATCAGACTTAACGGTTGCTACCTTTGGAGTGGCTTCCGATTGTTCTGAAGTGGCACTACCAGAGGAGTCTCCACAAGCTGAAAGAGTCAGGGCTATTACAGCTAAAAAAATTGGAAGGATTACTCTGCGCATTCCTTAAGCATAGACGACCTAGCAGCTCAGGCACTCTCGACCACATACAAATGTGGTCACATCGGCTAAACTCTGGTCGAAGGACAGTTGGTAGAGCACGGTGAATTACTGAGCGGGTGAAAATAAGCTCAGGAAGGGCTGTTAGGTGGCTTTGAGCGTGGGCTCATAACACCTAACACACTCTTAATCACCGGGTCGGGGGTTCGAGTCCCTCACTACCCACTTACAAGCGTGAGTGTGCCTGAGAAGTAGTTCATTTCAAGTCTGTAAGTTAAAACTTTTCTTACTATCTAATCGAGTACGGTGGCGATGCTTTTGATGGTATGTCCAAAACAGTAAGCAGCTTAATCTTTGTTATTGGTCCATCCCCAAAACTTGGAGATGAAGTAGCAACACATCCACCATTTACAAATGCAAAAACAGAACTTGCCACGGTGTCGATCTGAGGTCCAGGCGTGTGCCCAATAGTAAACACATAGCCAGATTCGCCTCCACTCATTAAATCTAGACTCACAGAAGGATTCTCAATTGTGAAGTTTGACCGGTAAGTTAGAGATGCGTACTTGCTGCCAGTACAAGTATTTGTTGTGTAATAAGTAAAGCCATTGATTATGGCATTTCCTGAATAAGAGCTTCCTCCATAAGTAATTACAGTTCCCGATCTCTTCACTGTTGCAGACCCGTTTGCATCCAGCGATAAGTAGTCTCCGAGCAATTGACCAGTTGAGTCATAAACTTTTTGTGTGACCGTGGCGGTTACCGTGGTACTCGTTCCATTAACACCTGCAACTCCTTGTGGGCCTTGTGGACCTGCAACTCCTTGTGGGCCGGTCTCTCCTTTTTCTCCTTGAGGACCAGCGCTTCCGGTTTCGCCCTTTACTCCCTGCAATCCAGTGTCGCCCTTTACTCCCTGTGGTCCTTGTTTTGCCCAAGAAATCGGTCGCTCGAGATTTGTGCATTTACTTGCGATCCTTAAGACCCCGGTCTTCTTGTTAACACATCCGGCTATTTCGGAGGATTGACTTGATGCAAAATTCAAATTACCCGTAACTAGCAAAGTAAAAGAGAGAAGCAAGGCTGCCCATGAAACACTGCGAGTAGAGAAATACTTCATAGGATGAGATTACCTTGAGAATGCATTAGCCCTGCTCAAGGAACATAAACTGTTGCACTGCAATTAAAAGTAGTAAATCCTGTTGTACGACTTGTCGCCTCTATAACCCCCTGTATGCGAGCACCAACCACACCTGGCAAGCAATTAGCCCCTGGCGCTAATTCAATGTTTGATATTCCGTCATTATCAATAAAAGTAATTGGTAGGCGAACTACATAATTTAGAGTTACAGCCCGCAGATTTGCTTGCGGTCCTTGTGGTCCTTGTGGTCCTTGTGGACCCGCATCTCCCTTGACACCCTGTGATCCCGTAGCTCCGGTTTCTCCTTGTGTTCCAGTCTCTCCCTTTAAGCCTTGAATCCCTTGTGGGCCCAACTCGCCTTTTTCTCCCTGAATCCCTTGAGGACCTTGAGCCCCGAGAATTAATCTATTTGTGCCTGAGGGGCACTTCTGAGTTGCGGGATATGTGACAACTTTAGTTTTTTGATTTACACAAAGTAGATAACCAGTTTCAGGGGTATTAAAGAGATTTGCAGAGTAAGCGACGCTTCCAGTTAAAGCCATTCCGACAATTAGGCCAATAACAAATCGGTTTCTGAAAATTACATCCTTTAAACCCATATGGAAATTATGCCCTGTATCTGGTTAGAAAATCAGCCTTTAGCTAGCTAGTCTTTTCACAAAAATGGCGCTAATCAGGGCTAGTTGGGTCATAATTGTTGGATGGGAAATCGAGTATGCGTCATTGGCGCTGGGCCGAGTGGAATAACTGCGGCGAAGAACTGTATTGAGAATGGTCTTGATGTTGTTGTCTTTGAGAAAAATGACAAAGTAGGCGGAAATTGGGTCTTCAACTCCAAAACCGGCCATTCAAGTGTTTATGAAAATACCTTCCTGATAAGTTCAAAGATTTGGTCAGAGTTTGAAGACTTTGCAATGCCAAGTTCATTTCCAGATTATCCAAGCCACGTACAACTTCAAAATTACTTTGAATCTTATGCGCGAAATTTTGGCGTATTAGAAAAGGTTAAATTCGATCACACAGTCATTGATGCCAAACCTGTGGGTGAAAAAGGTTGGTCTATAACTTTCATCAATCACACCGGAACTGAAAAAACAGAAGTTTTCGACTATGTAATGGTTTCAAATGGTCATCACAATGTTCCTAAATACCCAACATATCCTGGAAACTATTCTGGCAAATTCCTTCATTCTCATGACTTTAAAGGCGTTGATGAGAGCTGGCGGGACAAGCAAGTTCTCGTAATCGGTGCTGGTAATTCTGCATGCGATATTTCCGTTGAGGCCTCACGTATGACAAAGACAGTGCACATGTCTATGAGAAGTCCGCAGTGGTTCTTCCCTAAATTCATTTTTGGGCAACCTGGAGATGTATTTGCCGCCAGAAGTAAGTGGCTTCCAAGGAAATTACGTCAGTATGGATTAAAGGTGTTAGTTCGTTTAATCCAAGGTCCGTATAGTCGCTACGGCCTTCCCGAAAATACAACGTTGCCTCTTAACACCCACCCAACCCTTAATTCAGATTTAATGGATTTCATCAGGCATGGGCGAATCAAACCAATGCCCGCGATTAAATCGTGGGACGGACTGACCATCGAGTTTATTGATGGCACCAAGAAGGATTTCGATATCGTCTGCGCCGCCACTGGGTATTGGACAGTTTTTCCATTCTTCGATGAAAATCTAATTGATTTCAAAGAATTGGCGCAGATACCTCTGTATAAGAAAATGATGCACGAGAAGTTCTCGAATCTTTATTTCATTGGGTTGTTTCAACCTATTGGATGCATCTGGCCGCTAGCTGATTACCAAGCAAAATTAGCGTGCCTTGAAATACTTGGGAAATACCAACGCCCAAGAGACATGCATGCAGCTGTTGATCATGAATTGAAGAATAGGCATTTTGATTTTGGTCCTGGGCAGCGCCACGCAATGGAAGTTGATTTCCATACTTTCCGTGAAGAGCTTAAAAAAGAGCTCAAGAAAGCTGGTGTGGATATTGGAAAACCACCGGTAGGTAATCCAAAACGTTACAAAGACTTTTCACGAGTTATCTAAGATATGGCGCTTTGTCTTAACCCCCAGTGTCAAAAGAGAGTTTTGTCAAAAAGCAGCAGTTGCCCTTATTGCGGCAGTACCGAGATCTCAGAGTTCAATACTTATACAAAATCTGAATCCCTCGTTGACGAAATCAGTATTGAAAACTTTGAAAAAGTTGTTAAGAATTCACAGCCCTTTGTCGAAAGAACAATAATCAACGAGGGAACTAAGGGTTCCTTCAAATCAAAACTGGCTGTCCGACTCATGTACCTCAAGAGAAAGTTGATCCCCCGAGGTAAGTGAAGCGGACAGCCAATTTTGGTCATCAAGGCTTGCTAGCTGATGCACCCACCAAGAACTGCGAGTAAGCAGAAAGCGTTAAGAAGGTTGGGAAGTGATCTTCATCCAAGCAGATCTGTCTAAAGATGGTGACTGCATCATCAAAACGATCATTGCTATTTCGCTCGATGCCTTCCAAGACATCAAACATCATCTGCTCCACCAGGCTATGCGTAACGTGACTGCCTTCTCTGGTTATCACTTCATAGCGAATCCATTGCCAAATCTGCGATCGGCTAATTTCTGCAGTTGCAACATCTTCCATCAAGTTATCAATAGCTGCTGCTCCCGTACCACGTAGCCAGGATTCGATGTAACGCAGACCCACGGCGACATTAGTTCGAACTCCGGCGTCAGTGACATCTCCCCCGATTGATTGGATATCAAGCAACTGATCGGGCGTCACATGGACATCATTACGAAGACGGTCCACTTGATTAGGTTTTGTTCCAAGAACAGCATCAAATTCAGCTTGAGCAATTGGAATCAAATCTGGATGAGCGACCCAGGTTCCATCAAAACCATCTGCGGCTTCGCGCGCTTTATCAATCTTCACCGCTTCTAATGCGCGATCTGTAACTTCCTGGTCGCGGCGATTAGGAATAAATGCACTCATGCCACCAATTGCGTGGGCTTTTCTCTTGTGACATGTTGAAACCAATAACTCTGTATAGGCACGCATAAATGGCACCGTCATTGTGATCTGAGCGCGATCTGGTGTGATGAATTGTCGCCCAGAGCCAGCAAAGTTCTTAATGATTGAAAATATATAGTCCCATCGGCCTGCATTTAAACCGGCGCAATGATCACGGAGTTCCCACAAGATTTCTTCCATCTCAAAAGCTGCTGGAATGGTTTCAATCAATACTGTCGCACGAATAGTTCCAAATGGAATCTCTAGGCGTTCTTCGGCATAAGTGAAAATGTTGTTCCACAAAGCTGCTTCTGCATGTGATTCGATCTTGGCCAGGTAAAAATATGGTCCAGCGCCGCGAGCGATTAGCTCCTTGGCGTTATGGAAAAAGTACAGACCAAAATCAACTAAGCCAGCAGTGGTCGGACGTGCGCGATCTTCGGCATCTACAAACAACAAATGCTTTTCCACCATGTGCCAACCACGTGGACGCATAACTATTGTTGGTGGATTTTCATTGGTGATGGTGTAAACCTTGTCACCAGAATCAAATGAAAGTTGTCGGCGAATTGCGTCGTATAAAGAGATCTGGCCACCAATGATGTTTTCCCAGGTAGGACTTGTTGCATCCTCTAGGTCAGCCAGCCAAACCTTTGCACCTGAATTCATAGCGTTACAGGTCATCTTGGGATCAGTTGGACCAGTGATCTCAACTCTGCGGTCTTCAAGACCTGGTCCAGGACCAGCAACAAACCAGCCTTCATCCTCGCGGATGTGACTTGTTGATTGTAAGAACTTTGGACGACGACCATTTGAAAAGTGAGTGCGATTAACCATGCGGTGTGCCAGTAAATCGCTGCGGGTACCAGCGAAAAGTTCGTGAAGTTCTGCGATGAACGCAAGTGCGTCCGAGGTTAGGATTTCATTAAACCGCGGGTGCATGGTTCCTTTGATAGCTATGTGTGACATGAAATTCTCCTTATTTTCTTTGTTAAATGATTAGTGGAACTGTTCGTTTTCAGTTGATCCTGAATAAGCCAAGGTCGCGCTTTGTGGGTTAAGCGCAGTAGAGATCGCATCAAAGTAACCAGTACCTACTTCGCGCTGGTGCTTTGTAGCTGTGTATCCGTCAGCCTCGCTGGCAAATTCGGCTTCTTGAAGCTCTACGTAGGCGCTCATCGCTCGGGCTTTGTAGCCCTTTGCAAGGTTGAACATCGAATGATTGAGTGAGTGGAAACCAGCCAAGGTAATGAATTGGAACTTGTAACCAAGTGCAGCTAAATCTGCTTGGAAACTGGCGATTTGTGCATCGTTTAAATTACGCTTCCAGTTAAATGATGGTGAACAGTTATACGCAAGCATCTTGCCCGGAAACTTTGCATGAATTGCGTTTGCAAACTCTCGTGCAACTTCGATGTTCGGCTCGCCTGTTTCTACCCAAATCAAATCTGCATACTCTGCAAAAGCTAATCCGCGTGTAACAACGGCATGCATTCCTGGATTAACTCTGTAGAACCCTTCACTGGTGCGCTCTCCTGTTGCGTACTGAGAATCACGAGGATCAACATCAGAAGTAATTAGGTCTGCAGCGAGCGCATCGGTGCGCGCAATGATTAAGGTTGGCACACCTGCAACATCTGCTGCCAGTCGAGCAGCGTTCAAAGTACGAACATGCTGCTGCGTTGGAATCAAAACTTTTCCACCTAGGTGTCCGCACTTCTTTTCAGAGGCAAGTTGGTCTTCCCAGTGAACACCTGCGGCTCCGGCTTGAATCATTGATTTCATTAATTCGTAAGCATTCAACGGGCCGCCAAAACCTGCTTCGGCATCTGCAACGATTGGTGCTAGCCAATCAATGCTTGCCGGACCTTCTACCCGTTCTACTTGATCAGCACGCATCAACGCATTGTTGATTCTGCGTACAACGGCTGGAACTGAGTTCACCGGATACAAGCTTTGATCGGGATAGGTCTGACCAGAAAGGTTTGCATCTCCTGCAACCTGCCAACCCGATAAGTAAATGGCCTTGAGCCCAGCCTTGACCTGTTGAACGGCCTGGTTACCGGTGAGAGCCCCAAGAGCTGCGACCCACTTTTCTGTGTGCAGCAGATCCCACAGGTTTTCAGCCCCGCGGCGAGCCAAAGTTGAATCCTCGGTAATTGAACCCCGTAGGCGCACCACATCTTCGGCGGTGTAATCACGCTTGATTCCTGCCCAGCGTGGGTTCACCTCCCAGTCTTTTTGCAATTCTTCTGCGGTCTGGGTGTTGCTTCCGATCTGGCTCTTCATGGCTTGCTCCTTCTTTTCCTGTGAAATACAAGGGTTTTTGCGCCCTTTGCTTGAATAACTTGAGTATTGGGTAGAAGTTGCCGTGTTGCACGGCTCTTCTGACAGAAATAATCCAAAGTTTCTGCCAAATAGAACTTCCGCTGTTCTGCTGCAGATGCAAGACTTTGGCATGAGTAATTTAGAGAGCGAGTTTGATCCGCTAGTTGTTGGCCGCAGGATTCGTGAGCTTCGAACTAAGCAGGGAATGAACTTAGAAGTTTTGGCCCGTGCAATCGAGCGCGCACCATCACAAGTATCTGCCATTGAAAATGGAAAACGCACGCCACCAATTCAACAATTACAAAAGATTGCTCAGGCACTTGGTGTGACACTGAATCAATTGCTCAATGCCGAAGTATTAAGTGAGCGTTCAGCCAATGAATTAGAGATTGAACGCGCACAACGTGGTGGACTTTATGCGTCCTTGGGATTGCCAGATGCATTTATTGGGAAAACTGTCAGCAACAGTATTCTCGAAATCATTTTAGGACTTCAGCGCGAAGTTGAAAGATTACATTTGCAGCGATCTGCTACCCCCGAAGAAGCACGTCGTGCAAATCTAGAGCTGCGACAAGAAATGCGAAAGATAAATAACTACTTTCCGCATTTGGAAGAAGAAGCTCGAACTCTGTTAGCAAAGATTGATTATAGTTCTGGCCCACTATCAGAGCGTTTGACTGCAGAACTTGCAAACAAATTAGGTTTCACTTTGCACTATGTCCAAGATCTGCCAGCCTCGACAAGAGTTATTACAGATGAAAAGAATGGCCGCATTTACTTGCCAATGCGACGTGAAGGCCGTGATGCCAGAACAATTCTTTTGCAAGCACTTGCCGGGCATGTTCTAAAGCATCCAACACCAAGCGATTATCGAGAATACTTATTGCAACGGGTTCAAACAAACTATCTTGCAGGTGCCCTATTGATGCCTGAATCTATTGCCGTTGATTATCTACAAAATGCCAAGGCAAAACGTGAGGTATCAGTCGAAGATCTTCGGGATTACTTTGGTGTTAGCTATGAAAATGCCGCTCACAGATTCACAAACCTAGCCACAGTTCATTTAGATCTACCTGTTCACTTCTTAAAGGTGCATGAAAGTGGCGCAATTTCTAAGGCCTATGAGAACGACAATGTGGCCTTTCCTTCAGATGTATTTGGTTCAGTAGAAGGCCAAATTGTTTGTCGCAACTGGAGCGCACGTAAGGTCTTCACTATCGAGGATCGCTTTACGCCGTATCACCAGTACACGGACAAACCGGCTGGAACTTATTGGTGCACATCTAGAATTCAAAATAGCGCTCAGGGTGAGTTCTCGGTAAGCGTTGGTACAACCTTTGAAGCCGTTAAGTACTTCCGAGGAAGAGCTTCAACAACGCGACACAAATCAAATTGCCCAGATCCAACTTGTTGCAGACAGGCTCCTGCAGAGCTAGAAAACAAATGGGGCGGGATGATTAGACCAACTCCTCGCTTGAATTCGAGCCTGCTTGCAGCGATGCCTCAAAATGGTTTTCTTGGAATCGAACAGCGAGAAATTCTTGAATTCCTAGAGGACCAAAACGAGTCTTAAGGTCGTGACATGAAGAAATTACTATTGCTCATCATGAGCAAGCCGTTTTGATGTCAGATATTGCACTGACTAATTCAACAAGTGATGAAGTGCTTGCGTTAGCAAGAGATATAAAGGCAGCGCAAGCACCTGAAATCGAACAAATGAGTGGTTGGGAAGGCGTACGTCCATCAACTCATATGGGTCACATGATGGATGGAATGCTCAGCGATGAACAAATTCAAAGCTTGCGCGATGCTGAAGGTGCAACATTTGATCTCCTGTTTCTCGAAGGAATGATCAAGCATCACGAAGGTGCAATAAAAATGGCTCAAAAGGTATTAGATTCAAAGAACGCAGAAGTAGCAGCATTGGCAGCTGCGATTATTGAAGCCCAAGAAAAAGAGATCGCGTTCATGCAGGAGTTGATCAAGTTCTACTAAAGGAAAAGCCCAATCTTCTTGGTTATATTCCAAGAAGATTGGGCTTTTTTGTCTAATTACTTAGCTGCGCCAGCTTCCTTTGCTCCTGGAACTTCTAGTAACTTTCCAGTTTCAACTTCATAGATATATCCATGAATTGGAATGTTCTTTGGAACCAATGGATGCCGGCGAATGCGCTCAACATCCTCAACTACAGCCTTGTTACGATCTGCGATTGTTAGCCAGTCGATGTATGCAGCCTCTGTTGAGCCAGGGCCCTTACCTACATCATAGAAACCTTCTTCACCAAGTGCGGCTGTTTCTAGGCTCTTTGAAAGTAGTCCGCGCATTACCTCATCAGTAAAGAACTCCATGCCGCAATTGCTGTGGTGAATTACAAACCATTCCTTGGTACCGAGAAGCTTGTACGAAATAACTAGCGAACGAATTGCATCATCTGATGCACGTGCACCAGCGTTACGAATAACATGGGCATCTCCCTCGCTTAGGCCTGCGTACTTTGCTGGATCAAGTCGTGCATCCATGCAAGTCAAAATTGCAAACTGCCGAGCTGGTGGCAAAGCAAGCTTTCCCTTTTCACCAAAACCTTCAACATACTTCTTATTAGCATCTAACACTTCATTCAAGACTGACATTGATAGCTCTCCGATTTCAGATCTAACAAGAGCAGATCTCTTGTTACATTGCAGAAATTAGCAGGATCAAATCAAGAAGAGAACTCAATAATTTGTCGCAGTTGCAAGCGCTATGCAAATGCGATTCACTATGCATTTTCTCTAAATTACAATTAGAATCAACTCATGCTTGGTGGAATCAATGACGGACTCTTTTTGCAATCCTTTGGCGGGTTTGTAGGTCTTGCGCTGTTGATTTTGGTTCTTAAGTGGGGATTTTCATCCAATAAAAGATTGATTATCACGCCGATTAAAGCTGGAAAGAAAGATCAATATGGTTTGCTCAAGCCTTTGCAAACTCCTAGCAACTATATCGAAGCTCAAATAAGTTTGCAGAAATTAACCGATGCAAACATCAAGGCTACCCTGACGCAGACCCTGGATGGCCCGCAGTTAATGGTCTTTGAAAAGGATTTAAAGATTGCAGCAGCAGTTCTAGCCAAGTAGTTCGGCAAGAAGAGCTTCTACTCTGCCCTTGATCTCATCGCGGATTACACGAACAGATTCAATTCCTTGTCCAGCAGGATCATCTAAAACCCAATCTTCATAACGCTTTCCTGGGTAAAACGGGCAAACATCTCCACAACCCATGGTGATAACCGCATCTGATTCTTCAACTGCCTCTGTTGTTAATACTTTTGGAGTGTTGTTTGCGATGTCGATTCCAACCTCTGCCATTGCTTCTACTGCGATTGGGTTAATTGAATCCTTAGGCGCGCTTCCTGCTGAAAGTACTTCGACTCGACCTTGGCCCAGCTCGCGCATGAAGCCTGCCGCCATTTGTGAACGGCCAGCGTTATGAACGCAGACAAAAAGTACGGTTGGTTTATTTGTCATGTGTCAGCACTTTCACTAGGCCCAAGCCGATTAAGGCTCCGAGAATTTGCGCGGCGATAAATTGAGGTGCACATTCAGGTGCGATTCCGGCAAATGAGTCGGTAAAGGTTCGCCCGATTGTGACTGCAGGGTTTGCAAATGAGGTGGAACTAGTAAAGAAGTAAGCGCTACCGATCCAAGCAGCTACTGCTGCAGGTATGACCGTTAGGTTCTTTTGAGATACCAAAAGATTGATAACCAAGATTAATCCCGCTGTAGCAACTACTTCTGCCAAATAAAGATTGCTTCCAGAACGAAGTTTGGTAGCGGTTTCGATAATCGCATGGTCAAACATGGCGTTGGCAAGCAAGGCTCCTGAAATCGCACCTAGAACTTGAGCAACTGCATACTGAATGAATTGAATAACAGAGCTCTTGCCTTGAATTAGATCAACCAGCGTCACAACTGGATTGAAGTGTGCTCCACTTATTGGGGCAAGGATCAGAATCAATACTGCTAAACCAAAGACTGTGGCAATTGTGTTGATCAACAGTTGTAGGCCAACATCCTTGGTTAAATCGGTAGCCATGATTCCGGAGCCAACAACAATTGCTACCAAAAGGGTGGTGCCTAGGTACTCGGCTAGAAGCTTCTTCATGAGATGAGGTTACTCATTTCTTGGTTAATGCAAGGTTAACAATGACAAAACCCCAAACATCAAAGTGATGAGTGGGGTTTTGTTTGAGTCTAACTATGAAACTGCGATGATGTCTACAACGAAGATCAAAGTCTCATTTGGTCCGATTGGGCCTGATCCATTTGGACCGTATCCCTTGTCTGCTGGAATAACGAGCAAACGACGTCCGCCAACCTTGGC
Organism: Candidatus Planktophila sp.; assembly: GCA_044346185.1. Classification (GTDB taxonomy): domain Bacteria; phylum Actinomycetota; class Actinomycetes; order Nanopelagicales; family Nanopelagicaceae; genus Planktophila. The sequence goes on along the minus strand of JBIIZR010000001.1, from coordinate 17,232 downwards.
ACCTGGTAAACCTTCCTGCCATCCAGCGATAACACCAGATAGTGGGAATGTTGCTGGCTGTCCGCCTGACCATGATGATTCAATTAACGCACCGTTAGACCAGGTCATCAATGTGTAATGAACTGTCAACGTTGATGTTGGTTGTACTTCAGTTCCTGTTCCAACAATGATGTCCTGCGTTTGCAAAGTTGCTGGTGCTGCACCTGTTGGAGGTGTAATTGTTGGTGCTTCCCCTGCATTACCTGTAACCGCTGGAAGTCCTGCTGCTGATTCTGACACTGTGTCATCTCCTCCGAGTGTTGTGAATGATGCAAAACCAATTGCTAATACGGCAAGAACTGCAAATACTTTCAATAGGGTTTTCTTTGGCATGGTGCTCCTTGTTATTCGATTTCGCCGATTAGTTTAAATTCTCCATCACCGATCTGGCCCTGGGAACGATAAAGCTCCAACTTGGCACGGGTATCGGCAATATCAAGGTTGCGCATAGTGAGTTGTCCAATGCGATCTACTGGGCCAAATGCAGCGTTTTCAGTGCGCTCCATTGAAAGCTTTTCAGGGTGATAACTAAGTCCTGGACCTGTTGTGTTGATAATCGAATAATCATCTCCGCGACGCATGCGAATAGTTACTTCACCTGTAACTGCAGATGCAACCCAACGCATCAGTGATTCACGAAGCATCAAAGCTTGAGGATCAAACCAGCGACCTTCATACAAAAGGCGACCAAGACGGCGGCCTTCTGCGTGGTAATTAGCAATTGTGTCTTCGTTATGAATTGCACTGACTAAACGCTCGTATGCAATAAAGAGCAGAGCCATTCCGGGAGCTTCATAAATTCCACGGCTCTTTGCTTCAATAATTCTGTTTTCTATTTGATCGGCCATTCCTAAGCCATGACGCCCACCAACTGCATTGGCTTCTTTCATTAAATCAACAATGTCATCAAATGATTTGCCGTTAATTGATACGGGGCGACCCTGGTTAAAAGTGATTTTTACATCTTCGGTATCAATCTTTACCGCTGGATCCCAGAATCGAACACCCATGATTGGCTGAACTAATTCAACAGAAGTGTCCAAGTTTTCAAGGCTCTTTGCTTCATGTGTTGCGCCCAAAATGTTTGCATCGGTCGAGTAAGCCTTTTCAGTGCTGTCACGGTATGGAAGACCATGTGCGACTAACCATTCAGACATTTCCTTGCGTCCACCAAGTTCGGTTACAAAATCTTGATCAAGCCAAGGCTTGTAGATTCGCAAGTTTGGATTTGCTAAAAGTCCGTAACGGTAAAAACGTTCGATGTCATTACCTTTATATGTCGAACCATCACCCCAGATTTCAACTGAATCTTGGTGCATTGCACGAACCAACATTGTTCCCGTTACTGCACGACCAAGGGGTGTTGTGTTGAAGTATTGCTTTCCACCAGAACGAATATGGAAAGCTCCACATGCAATCGCTGCAAGACCTTCCTCGACTAGCGCATTTTTACAATCAACTAAGCGTGAAATCTCTGCGCCGTATTCCTTTGCGCGACCAGGAACTGAATCAATATCTGGCTCGTCATACTGGCCAAGATCTGCTGTGTATGTGCATGGAACAGCACCTTTATCGCGCATCCAGGCAACTGCCACTGATGTATCGAGACCGCCAGAAAAAGCGATTCCAACCTTTTCACCGACTGGTAATGATGCGAGGACCTTAGACATGCCGTAAGTCTAACGGATGTTAAGAGTCGAAAGTTTCTTCTCTAGGGCTGGCTTAACGCCCCACTGAGCGGTAATTTCAAGATATCTATCAACATCTAACTTTTCAGGCTTTGCATCGGTCTTAACTGCGCGGATCATCAAATTACGAGGCGTGTGTTCTCCCCCAATGAATTCAATGACTTCAACTCGATATCCAACAAGTCTAAGTAGCTGCGCTCTGAATGAATCAGTCAGTAGATCACCCAATCGTTCCTTCATTAATCCAAACTTTGTGAGCGCTCCCCAAGGTTCTGGTGCAGCATCGATCTGCTTTTGAATATCGTGATGACAACAAGGTGCAATCAGTAAAAGTTTTGATCCTCCATTTACAGCCCAAGCAATTGCATCATCGGTGGCTGTATCGCAGGCATGTAAGGCAATGGCAATATCTGCTGTTTCTGCGGTTGTCTTTGAGATCTCTTCAGCTTTGAAAGAAATTGAATTAGTAATCCCAAGCTTCTCTGCAATTGAATTGTTGCGATCTCTTGATTCGGGCCGAACATCAATTCCTGTTACAACTACAGGTATTCCCGACTTCATCAAGAATTGATGGGCAGCAAAAGTTAGGTACGCATGCCCGCAGCCAAGGTCGGTGATGCGTAATGGATTAGCTAGTGTTGGCTTGTGGATCTGCCCTGCCTCTATTGCCGCATTTAAAGCAGGGGACAATAAGCGTAAGAACTCTTCAACCTGTTTGTACTTATCTTGACGCGTAGGCTTAACAACACCCTTTGCATCAGCGATACCAACTTCTCGCAAGAAGGGATCATTGGAATCTAGCAATCGATCCTTTTTCTTGTCGTGAGAAAGATTTTGCTCTGAAACACGTTTGTCGGTGTGAACTTGTGCGTCTCCGCTCTTGGTAACTCTTATGGAATATGCCTCATAGGTGCTTTCCACCATAATGTTTGCATATCCACCATTGAGCACCTGATCGACCTCTAAAGCGGAAGGCAAAAGATTCTTCGTGGTTGTTGCGCGTCCATCATTTTGCATCAATTGAAGATTGAGCACGCCCTTAATTTCAACTGGTCTAATGTCGATACGTTCAAACTCAACGCTCATGTTTCTGCGCCTACCCGACAAAACGGCACGAACAAAGGTTGATGTATCTAGAATTTTCGAGGCAGCCTCTTGGAAAGCCTCTTCAGGGGTAATTGGCATCTACTTAGCGAGGTGAAATAACCGCTGTACCCTTTTCATGATCCAAGATAGTTAATGTGTGATTTGGTAATGCCTTTGCAAAATCTTCGGCTAGCTTGCGTTCTCCGTCGCGGTTCACATCATCAATAATGACAATCGCTTTCGCCGATAACTTATCTTTAAACTCTTTTAGCGCAGGATACCGAGCCTCTGGATTTTTGGATCCTGGCGGGCCATCCACAATAAGTAAATCAATCTTCTTCAAGTCCTTCAGCTTTGAAACGTCATACCATTCTGAACCGTTTGCATATGGGCGTAACGGAGCTATGCGAATTTCTACTCCTCTAACTTTATGTTCTTTGAGAAGATCGCCAGTCTTAGCGCCGTATTCATCGGAGTTGTCGATACTGATTACTTTTCGGGCACCAGACTTTGCACAGACCAAGGTTGAGACTCCTGATCCAAGTTCTACGACAAGTGAAGGCCTATTCTTCTTAACTGTTTCGGAAATCAAAAGTAAAAGATCTGGTGAAGCGGCCCAACTACGAGTCGATGGAATTGGCGACTTAAACTGAAGCAGATTGCTTAACTGAATAAAAGCTTCGGTCTGTCTGTATGCAATCATTGAATTCTTTTTGCTCTCGGCTGCCGCCTTGTGAATCTCTCTTGAAATCTGTTCGGTCTTTTTTGAGACCTTTCCATGTAGGGCTCGTAATGAACGAACGCAATAAAGAATTCCGACCAAGATCAAGAAAAGTAAGACCGAATAAAGGATTTCCATGCTTAAAGTGTAACGGCATGAATAATCGTTATAAAAGAGAAACATACTAAGGTTCGTTACATCCTTTTTACATTGTCTAGATAATGCCCAATCCGTAGCCTTTCACCATGAAATCCTCCCCGTGGTGGAAGCATGCAACCATCTATCAGATCTATCCACGGTCCTTTTTTGACAGTAATGGGGATGGCGAAGGTGATCTGCCAGGAATCATCTCTAAGCTTCAATATGTTCAAGAGCTTGGCGTTGATGCAATCTGGCTCAGCCCCTTTTACACATCCCCAAACAAGGATGGCGGGTATGACGTTGCCGATCCTCGCGATGTTGATCCACGTTTTGGAAACCTGGATGATGCTAAAAAACTAATTCAAGTCGCACACACTTTGGGCTTGAAAATAATTGTTGATGTTGTGCCTAACCATTTTTCTGATCAACACATTTGGTTCCAGCAAGCGCTTAAAGCCGGTCCGGGTTCACCAGAACGATCTCGCTTTCATTTTCACGATGCTAATGATGATGGAACTCCACCAAATAACTGGATCTCACTTTTCGGCGGACCATCATGGACACAGGTAGAAGACGGGCAGTATTACCTGCATCTCTTTGATTCTTCACAACCTGATCTCAATTGGGAGAACCCAGAGGTTGCTAGTGATTACGAAGTCACATTGCGTTTTTGGTTAGATCTTGGAGTCGATGGCTTCCGTATCGATGTTGCACATGGCTTAGTAAAAGAAGATTTACTCGTGGATCATCCAGATCCTCAAGGGCTCAGTGATGCATTGCGTCTAGATATGCCAATGGATCATGAAAAGCGTGATGCATTGCTTCCTTCTGTTCCTTACTTTGATCGCCAAGGTGTTCATGAGATCTATCGCAAATGGCGAAAACTCTTTGACTCTTACAAAGATCGCGAAGTCATGGCAGTTGCCGAAGCTTGGGTGCATCCCCCAGTAAATTCAACGCGTTATGTTCGAAGTGATGAACTGCATCAGGTTTTCAACTTTGATTTATTGGATGCGCCATTTAAAGCTGATTTTCTCTACAGTGTTGTATCTCGCTCAATTGAATTAATGGATTCTGTTGGCGCACTTCCTACTTGGGCACTGAGTAATCATGATTCTCCTCGAGTCACATCACGTATTGGAGAAGTTCAAGCACGAGCTCTTGCTCTGTTTGTCTTGGCATTACCTGGCTCATGTTATGTATTTGCTGGCCAAGAGTTAGGTCTACCTGATGGTGAGATTCCTGATTCTTCAAGGCAAGATCCGATTTACTTTAGAACCAAAGGAGCGCAAAAAGGACGAGATGGTGCACGTGTGCCACTTCCTTGGAGCGGTGAAACTGCGCCCTTTGGTTTTTCCACTGGAAAGCCTTGGTTGCCCCTGGCTGACAAGTGGAAAGAGCTAACCGTTGAAAAGCAAAGTGCGGATCCGAAGAGCACATTGAATCTTTTTCGCACAGCCTTAAAACTGCGTTCAGATCACCTGATAGATCAAGGTCCAATCACTTGGCTTCAATCACCTGAACATGGATCAAAGAGTGATTCATTGCTAGCGATTCGTCGTGGCAATGTCGCTATCTACATGAATTTGTCTAGTTCCCCTATTGAGGTGGAAATTAGTGGAAAACTTTTGATCAGGAGCGCGGGAACAGTCGATGCCCGTGATGGAAAGTTAACAATTCCTGCCATTTCAACCATCTGGGTACATCACTAACTGACAGAATACCGCCATGGAAACCACGACTACATGGCTATTGACCATTGGAATTCTCTCTCTTGTGATTCTCTTTGATTTAATCCTTGCGATCGTACGTCGCAACAAAGAGACAACAATGACTGAGGCAGGAATCTGGACATTCATCTATGTGTCTGCGGCGATTGTTTTTGGAATCATGCTGCCAGGCTGGACATCAGATCCAAATGCACAAAAAGAGTTCTTTGCTGGCTGGCTTACAGAATATGCACTTTCGGTAGATAACATCTTCGTGTTTGTGATCATCTTGAGCAGATTGAAAGTGGATAGGACCAAGCAACAACTAGTTCTGCTATTGGGAATCATCATCGCCTTGTTGCTAAGAGGTGGCTTTATTGCTGCAGGTAGCGCGATTATCGAAAAATTCTCAGGTGCATTCTTTGTATTTGGAGCCTTCTTAATCTTTACCGCTTATCGCCTGCTTGTTGAAGATAAGGGCGAGGAAGAATGGAAAGAAGATCGCATGATCACCTTCTTGCGTTCCAAAGGGGCAACTACCTTTGTCATCGCGCTAATTTCTTTAGGTTTCACTGACCTCGTCTTTGCGCTTGATTCGATCCCTGCAATCTTTGGAATCACACGTGATCCATACATCGTGGTTTGTGCGAACATTTTTGCGTTGATGGGACTTCGTCAGCTCTACTTCTTGTTACAAGGTTTACTGCAGCGCCTAGTGTTCCTATCCAAGGGGCTTTCCTTCATCTTGGCCTTTATCGGCTTCAAGATGTTCCTTGAAGCATTCCATGGAATTGGTATCCATGACATTGTTGGGCTGAAACTTCCTCACGTGCCTATCGAGGTTAGTCTCTTTGTTATTGTTGCGGCGCTAACAGTGACTGCGGTAGCAAGTCTTACAGCGACTCGTAAAGATGGAAGCGAGATCGTTTAGAACTCTGTTTTCATCTTTCGTAAAGTTTGGCGGTCATAATCCTTTGATTTCTCATGAATTTTTCGAATCTGTAGCGCAAAAGCTTTAATCGCCGTGTCAAAAGCTGCCAGGTCATTGAACTCAGCGGCCTCTGCTCTAATCAATGGTCCTGAACCATGCGTAGTTAAAACTACTTTGTGATTATGTTTTCCCTGATGGGGATTTGCCTCATGCAAAACTTCAACTTCGACGCGATCGATAACAACACTAAATCGCTCCATGCTGCTCAGTTTTTCAGTTGCGATGTCTTTGAAATCTTCTGCTAAATCTGCGTTGCGTGTATGAATTTGTATCTTCATACTAAAAGGGTAGTACTAACACCACCGCTGTTGCTATAGCTGCTAGAAGAAAAGATTTTCCAAGGATTACTAGAGCGGTCTTGCGATCCGCAGCTCTATCTTCTTTGCTCGCTACTCGCTTGATATCGCCCATCTTGCCCACATTGAAAGTTCCAGCAAAGCCATAGGCTAAACAAAACTTTGAGCGGGACTGCACAAAACCAACTGAAGCAACCATTAATGGAAAGAAAATTCCTAAACGCATTTCGGTAGGAGTATCCACTGTGATAAATGCAAGTAATGTTGAAATTGAGAAAAATAAACCAACAAGTGCGACTAATTGCCTTCTGCGAACTTCACCCTTGCCAATATTGCAGCTACCAGGAATGTATTGAACCTCAGGCATCTTCAAACTCATCTTCATCGACCCAGGTATCAGCGACAGATTCATCCTGATGTTCTACCCATGACAAAAATGAGGCAACCGCTCGAAAGGCAAGAATCGTCACAGTCAATGCTGCGAAGGTGCGGCGAACGGCTTTAAACATAGGATAAAAATACTCGCAATTGTCTAGAAAATCTCTACAGGCTTGCCAGTGCCTGCTCTATATCCTGCCAAATATCCTCAACATGCTCACAGCCAACTGACAATCTAATCAATTGCTCTGGAACAGATGGGCTTTCTAAAGCCCAGCGGCGTCGACGCTCCCACAAGGATTCGATTCCGCCCAGACTTGTTGCATGTGTAATCAATTGTGAAGACTCACATACCTTTTCCGCCTGCTCTGCGCTTCCATCAATTTCAAATGAGATAACCGCACCAAAACCTGGGTAGCGAACTTTGGTGATCCTTGCATGGCTTTGCAATCGCGTAACCAGTATTTTTGCATTGGCTTCAGCAGCTCTAAATCGAACAGGAAAAGTGCGAAGACCGCGAAGTGCAAGCCAAGCCTCAAAAGGTCCAGGGATAGACCCGTTGAATCGACGTGATTCTTCTAAACGCTTTAACAATGCCGAATCAGAAGTCGATAGAGATCCAAGAACTACATCGCTATGGCCAGCAAGGAACTTTGTAACTGAATGCATAACTATGTCAGCTCCCATAGACAATGGCTTTTGAACAAGTGGAGTTGCAAATGTGTTGTCCACACCAACTCCGATTGTTTGCTTTTTAGCTGCAGCAATCAATGCAGGAAGATCTGCGATTTCAAGACAGGGATTAGTCGGAGACTCTAGCCATAACAGAGCCGCGCCTTTCATTGCGCTAATTACCTCTTCCGAATTAGTGATATCTACAAAGCGAACTTCGAGTCGGCCAGATGCTTGATGTTGATTCAGCAAGCCCATGGTTCCGCTGTATCCCTGATTGGATGCAACAACTGGTGCACCAATTGGCAGAATTGAAAAGACGGCACTGATCGCAGCCATGCCTGAAGAGAAAGAAAGTGTTTGTCCGCCTTCAAGTTCTGAAATAGCCGATTCTAAAGCGGTCCAACTTTCATTACCGTAACGTCCATAACCAACTGGTCCACCTGCGTGATAGGTAGAAGAAAAAACAAGTGGAGGATTCAAGGAAGCATCAGGTGCAACTTCAGGACGTCCTGCTGTAATTGCTGATGTCTCAGGGTGAATACTCATGAACTAAGTCTAATTGTTCGAAAGGATTGCCATAGCCGCATTATGGCCAGGAATTCCACTAACTCCCCCGCCTCGAACTGCTCCTGCTCCGCATATAAAGATACGCGGGTCATCGGTTTCAACACCCCAGGATTCTTTAGTTCCATCCTCACGAAATGGCATAGACAAATCCTTATGGAAGATGTTGCCACGTGGAAGTGCGATTGCTTCTTCAATATCTAACGGAGTTTTAACTTCGATAGCCGCGATCACATCTTCAATTGGTTCGGCCAAGTAATCGTTGAGGGATGCCAAAGCAGATTTGAGCGCAGCTTCTCGGGCTTCATCATTATTGCCATCAAAGAGAGAGGCAGGAGTGTGCAGTCCGAACAAGGTCAAAGTTTGATAGCCAGCATCCTGTAACTCTTGTCCCAAGATTGATGGGTCAGTCAAAGTGTGGCAGTACATCTCAATCGGCATTTTTTGTGGCATCACACCATCTTTAGCATCTTTAAAAACTGATTCAAACTGAGTAAAGCTCTCGTTTGCATGAAATGTTCCTGCAAAGGCAAGTCGCGGATCAATCCCAGATTTGAGTTTAGGAAGTCGCTTTAACAAAATATTTATTTTCAACTGTGAACCATCAAGACTCTTTGGCGCCGCAGTTCCCCGTAGTTTTGCCAGTACTCCAGGTGCTGCATTTGAAAGAAGATACTCTGCTGTAACAGTTTCGCCGTTTTCTACTTCAACAGTTACGCCAGTAGAAGTAGATTCAACTTTGACCGCTTTTGAATTCAGCGAAATCTGAGCTCCGCTTTCGGTGGCTACGCGAACAAGTTCATTGACCAATGCGCCCATTCCACCTTTAGGAACTTTCCACTCCCCTGTTCCATTTCCAATCAGGTGGTACAAAAAGCAAATATTTGCTTGTAGATCAAAGGCTGAAGCAAAAGTGCCAATAAGTGCATCAGTCAGCACCACACCGCGTACAACATCATTGTTAAATCTTTTAGTAATCACTGTGCCAATAGGCTCTTCAATCAAGTATTGCCACGTTGCATCTAAATCAATCTCGCGTTTTAGCTCGCTCCGAGTTTTGAGTGGTTGAAGCATTGTTGGTGCGACCTTTTCAGCAAATTCTGCAATCTCTGCGTAAAAAGCTTGCCACGACTTTGCCTCTTTACCTGAAGGATCAAGTTCGTTAAAGGAGCTTTCGGTTTCTGAATCCCAAATTCTTGAAACATACAGACCTTTGTCTTCTCCGTATGGGGTATAGCTAGAAACTTCACGAGAGATGCATTCAAAGGAAAGGCCTAAGTCATTAACAATCTTGTCGGGCAAAAGTGAGACCAGATATGAATAGCGGGATAGGTTTGCATCAAATTCGGGGAAAGTTCTCACACTTTGTGACGCGCCGCCTATTTCTGGGTTTGCTTCAAGGATTCTGACAGATTTGCCTGCCCGAGCAAGATAAGTGGCAGCAACTAAACCGTTGTGTCCCCCACCGATGATGACAACATCATATTTTTTGCTTACCACTTAGACAGTCCGAGCGATACGTTCTATTGCTTCGGTGACAATTACTGGACTTGTCGCAAAGTTAAGTCGAATGTACTGAGAACACTGCGCGCCAAAAGCATGGCCTGGGTTAAAGGCAACCCGACCCTTTTCTAGTAGAACTTTTGATGGATCTACTCCTAATTTCAAAGATTCGAGATCGAGCCAAGCCAAATATCCATTGTCGGGTATGTGGTATCTAACGCTTGGGAGCTTTACAGATAGCAAATTCTTAATCAGGTAGCGATTCTCATCAAGTTGCGAGACAACATCATCTAGCCAATCCCCGCAATCAGAAAAAGCCACAGCGGTTGCAAATGCACCCAGTAGGGAGGATCTGTAATGTACAGCCAGAGGCATTTCATTTAAGCGAGCAAATGGTAACGAATTCTGAGTAACAATAATTGCGCACTTAAGCCCTGCGATGTTCCATCCCTTAGAAGCAGCTGAAACAACAATGCTTACCTTTTGCGCGCTCTCTCCCAAAGACAAAATAGGGGTGTACTGATTTCCTTTGTAAGTTAATGGTGCGTGAAGTTCATTGCTGATAATCAAGACATTGTGCTTTTGAGCCAACTCAACAAACTTGAGAAGCTCTTCTTTTGAGTAAATTCTTCCAAGTGGATTGTGGGGGCTACATAGGAGATGAACTCTAATTCCTGATGAGTAGGCCTTTTCAATACCGGCCCAATCAATCTCCCATGGGTTTGCAGCTTCATCTCCTGTGCGCTGAAACGGAACATCGACTTTGTTGAGCTTTGTTTCATTTATCCAATTGTAAAAATTGTGATAGACCGGTGAATTAATCAATATTGAATCACCTGGTTGAGTCATGACGCGCAGGATTTCTACAACTGCAACCCCGACATCTGTTGCAGCGCGAACTTGAGATTCATCTAACTCCCAGTTCCATCGTTCCTGCGCAAACTTTTTGAAACCAAGTCCAAGTTCAGGAATCGGGCCCAAGTAACCAAGATCTGAGGTCGCAACTAATTCGGTAAGTATCGCTCGAATCGGCTCAGCAACGGGAAAATCCATTTCAGCAACGGGTAAAGGCAATACATCCTTCGCGAATCCTCGCCACTTTTCACTTCGATGCGTCTGCAGCACTGAAAGATTAGGGACCGTAGTTAGGTGATCGCTCATATCGGCAAGGTTACCTCAGAGAACTTGTTCTTCGGGCGTAAGTCGTCTAGTTGAATTACGAACAACAAGCGTGGTTGGTAAAACAAGTGAAGGTGGATCGATAATAGGCTTACGTAATCTCTCCATGATTGACCATGCAGCCATTTCGCCCATCAAAGTGACTGGCTGTTCAATTGTTGTTAACTCTGAAAACTCTGCCATTTCATGACCATCAAAACCGATAATTGAAATGTCATCGGGTGCCTTTAGGCCATGACGTCGTAGCGCTTGCATCGCACCAATTGCCATTTCATCTGACTCACAAAAAATTGCAGTTGGGCGATTTGGGCGAGCTAATAAATCATCCATCGCGCGCGATGCGGTGTGCATTGTGAAATCACCATGGATTTCACGAGAAGGCAACCATTCCAGATCATTTTCTGCAAGCACTTGCATAAAACCTTTACGTCGATCTTGTGGAACAGAAAAGTTAAATGGGTCATCTGGTCGACCTGACATTAACCCAATCTTTTTGTGGCCCTGATTTACTAGGTGCTGGGTGGCGGTTCTGGCTCCTGCCACATCATCAATCTTGATTGATGCGCACTTTTCATGCTCCATTCCAACAAGTGCAATTGGAATTCCAAGTGAAAGCATTGAATCAAACTCTTCTTCGGTCGGAGGAAGCGAGATAACAATCAGGGCATCAACGCGACCTTTAAGAAGCTGATGTTGAAAAAGCCTTTCGCGGCCCTTCATTTGGCTAAAGTTATAAAGCAGTAAATCCATTCCAGCTTCACGCAAGGCTTGTTCTGCGCCACTAATTACTTGCGAAAAATACCAACGAGAAATGTAGGGTGCGACAACGCCTACCGAGTTTGTGCGTCCACTGGTTGAACCTTGGCGATCTGTATTTAAGGGGTAGTTCAACTTTTCTGCTGCAGCAATGATTTTTTCACGAGTTTGTTGATTGACATGATGCAGCCCACGAAGTGCGCGTGAAACGGTGGCGGTAGAAACGCCAGCTTCTTCTGCAACCTCTTTGATGCCAGCCATTTCGTCACCTCCTCCTTGAGAATTTCTGCAACAGATCCTGCAAAAACTTCTGCAAGGCCTGCAAAAATACGGCAAAGAGGCTGTAATTGGCAATCCCACCTATTAATCAGAGGTAGATTGAGGCTCATGAGTAATCAAATTGAAACACAAATCGATGTAACCCTTACCGAGCGCAATCGAGTTACCGCTTTTTTCCGGATCATCCTTGCCGTACCAGCACTTATCTTCGTATCTTCATTTTCGCCTTCGGCTGCATTTTCGGATGAAGCTGTAGGAATCTTCGCCGGTTTACTCGCATTGCCTGCTGGTTTGGCAATAGTTGTTCGACAGGTATATCCAAGTTATGTCTTGGTATTTAACGAAGCGCTACTTTCTTTGCAAACACGTGTAGATGTTTACTTGGTTTTACTGACAGATGAGTATCCGTCAATTGAAGAAAATGACATTGTGAGCGTAACTTTCCCAGAAGTAGATGCAAAGCAACTCAACCGTTGGTTGCCGTTGATCAAGTGGCTGCTCGCGCTACCGCTTTATCTTGTAGGAATTGTTTACTTTATTTATGCAGCGTTACTAACACTTTTGGGATGGTTCAGTATTTTGTTTACCGGTAAATATCCTGAAGTTTGTGCCGAAGGTGTCGTAGGAACGATTGCTTACTGGAACCGTGTAGTTGGCTACGCCTTTTTGCTAGTCACAGACGAGTACCCAACTTTTTCTTTGTAGTCTTACTTTTCCTCTAAAACTAAGGCAACAGAGTTGATGCACCAACGCTCATCAGTAGGTACGGCATAGCCTTCACCTTTGAAAACATGTCCCAAGTGGGATCCACATGCAGCGCAACGAACCTCGGTGCGAATTCGTGGTGCCAAAGATCGATCTTCTAAAAGTTCAACGGCATCGTTTTCAGTTGGTGCATAAAAAGATGGCCATCCGCACCCTGAATGAAACTTGGTTTCACTTCTAAATAACTCGGCGCTGCACGCTTTGCACTTGTAAACACCAATCGTCTCGGTCTCGGTGTATTCACCGGTAAAGGCAGTTTCGGTTGCAGCATTACGCAAGACTGCATACGACAATGGGTCTACGCGCTTGGCAAGTTCGGCTTCATCGATCTTTACTGGATACTCTTTTTCGCTCATGATCTAGGCAACCGTTTCTGGGTAAGGAACACCTGTGCTTGAATGACAGTCGTATCCATTTGGATTTTTTTGTAAATACTTTTGGTGGTACTCCCCGGCCGGGTAGTACTCAACACCTTCTGCACTTAAAATCTCTGTGCAAATTCGATCCATGCCAGCTTTGGTTAAGACCTCTTGGTAACTCTGACATGAAGCGAGCGCTACCTGCATCTGCTCATGGGTAGTCGTAAAAATAGCGCTGCGATATTGGGTTCCAATATCTCCCCCCTGCTGATTTAAGGAAGTTGGATCATGCATCGTCCAGAACTCTTGCAACAATCGAAGATAAGAAACTTTGGTGGGATCGAACACAACTTTCACCATTTCGGCATGTCCAGTAACGCCTGTACACACCTGTTCGTAAGAAGGATTAGGACGAATGCCGCCCATGTAACCAACACTTGTCTCGATTACGCCATCTAGCTGCCAGAAGCGACGTTCTGCTCCCCAAAAACAACCTGTAGCGAAGTATGCGATTGAGTTCATGCGTGAATTGTTGCAGTATGCACACTTATTTGCACCCGCTGATAACCTTCAGCCTGACCCAATGAGCCCCCGTAGCTCAGGGGATAGAGCACTGCCCTCCGGAGGCAGGTGCACAGGTTCGATTCCTGTCGGGGGCACTTGAGATAAATCACCTCTAAATTGGAAACTCTTTCCCGATCATCCTTGTATTACAGCGTTGCACAGAGGACAATTAAGGCCTTGCACGCACAACTGTGTGTATCACAACCAAACTCTTGAATTGAGTCTTACTTCCCTAAGGAGACATGCGATGGATTGGCGACATCAATCAGCCTGCCGCGATGAAGATCCCGAGCTTTTCTTTCCCGTAGGAAATACAGGTCCAGCCCTTACTCAAATCGAAGAAGCAAAAAAGGTCTGCCAGCGCTGCGTCGTTAAAGAGCCTTGCTTGGCCTGGGCTCTAGAGAGCGGACAAGATGCTGGAGTATGGGGCGGGTTGTCTGAGGATGAACGTCGTGCTCTGAAGCGTCGTGCAGCACGTAACCGTGCTCGATTAATGGAGCAGCAAAACCAGATTTAAAGTGGGAAGCGCAGCTTGGCCTGCGTTCCCTTATCAGTTGATTCCAACTTCAGCTCACCTTGTAATTCATTTTCTGTGAGTGTTCGAACAATTTGTAGGCCCAAATTAGATGAGGTCATTAAGTCAAAGTCTGCAGGTAGCCCAACTCCATCATCTGAAATTGTTACCAAACCTTCATTACTATAACGCTGAACTTCGATTTTCAAATGAGTTCCAGATTTAGCAAGCCCATGTTCAAGTGCATTATGGATAAGTTCAGTTACAACTAAAGACAATGGAGTTGCAACACGTGATTCCAATGAACCAATTTCACCTAAACGCTCAATGTGTAACTCCCCCATTCGGGGGCTGAGCTCTAATGAATGTGTGACCAGAGAACTCAGAACCTCATCAAATGCAACGGTGGTTTTGGTGCTGTTGGACAAAGTTTCATGTACCAAAGCAATCGATGCGATGCGGCGGACAGCCTCATCTAGAGCGGCTGCGGCTGCGGGATCTTCAATTCGGCGCGACTGTAAACGCAGTAGAGCCGAGACGGTTTGAAGGTTATTTTTCACACGATGGTGAATCTCGCGGATTGTGGCATCTTTAGTTACTAATTCGCGGTCACGTCGTCGTAGCTCGGTCACATTTTGGAGTAAAACTATTGCACCGATCTTGTCTGTACCAATAATGAGCGGCAGAACTAGCAAATCAATTGTCGCGCCTTGATTATCAATTTCGACTCTTTGCAATAACTTTCCATTTAGTCGTGAACGGATGCCTTCCTCGTGCGGATTAAGGGACGCGGTAACAACTTGCTCTGCAATCTCGCCAAGGTTTTTTCCCTCTAGATCTCCGCGCCAGCCCATGCGAGAAAATGCAGACTTTGCATTAGGGCTTGCATAAGAGATAGCAGAATTAGCATCTAAACGAATCAAGCCGTCGCCAACGCGAGGTACGGGTTCAAACAATGACCCAGAATCTTTATATGGAAAATTGCCCTCTGTGACCATTTCATACAAGTGGTTTGCTAGATCGCGATAATTGCTTTCAAGCTTTCCAGAACCGCGAGAATGTTCAACATTTCGATGGCTTGAAATAACTGCAATAACTTGACCCTCAAATGTGACTGGAATTGATTCAGACTTAACCAACATTTCGCCTATTTTTTCAGGATCACTGGCCCGAATAATCTCATCGCCCGAAAGCGCCTCGTCGATAATGGCTTTAGATCCCCATAAAACCTCATCACCAATAACATCATTAATGTAAACCGTTGAAGTTGTCGTGGGACGTATATGGCCTACGGCAATGTGACCTGTTGGCCACATTGTTATGTCTTTACGAATTGGAACCCACAAAATCAAATCTGCAAATGAGAGGTCTGACAAAAGTTGCCAATTAGCGACAAGTGATCGCAATCTTTCGGCTTGATCAATAGTGATAGTTGTCCGGGCACCCAATAACTTTTCAAGTTGAAGCATCGTTACTTCCACTCCGCCAAATGAATCTCAATCTCTTGGGTAGCAAACCAGACTAATTCGTCGTCGCCTTGAAAAGCAAGGAGGGCGCACTGCAAGAGATCCCAAGGTAGGGCTGTTTTCAAAGTGATTGAATCTTCATAATTTTCAGCGATTTGTTCATCTGCTACTTCAAAAGCCAAAACAATTCCGGGGGCTTTCTCTGAAAGACGAAGTTCCAAAGCTTCTTGACCTGCAGCGATAGAGAGCAAGTATTCGAGTTCTTCCTCGTCACAATCCAAATTATCTGAAACAAAAGCTGGGGTCGGCGCGAATACCTGATCAACATCAATGCTCTTACTTAACACGAAGGCTTCAAGATCCTTATGGCTAATGGGGAGGTATGCGCGCATTCGCCCATAGTAATAGATGTTATGAAGTGATTTCTCGGGCTAATTCGGCGATCGCCTTACGCAGATGTGAGCGCTCATTTGTCTCAACCATGGTGGCATGTTCATCCTCGGCGGCTTGAACTGATCGAGCCTCCTGCTTCAAGCTCCGCACACGGATCGGCTTTAGCGCAGTTGTGGCGGTAAGAAAGCGTGACATTTCTGCATCCCCTCGCTTGCCTGGAGACTTCATGTTTTGAGTAAAACTCAATTGTGCCCTTATCGAAGTTTGTTGCAACAAATCAATAACCTGAACTAGACGGTGATGACCCAAGTGATCTGCACGAGAAGTAATCATCAGTTCGTCGCCTTGATCACAACACCAAGTTGTAACAGTTGATGTCCATCTTCTATCTGTTAGGCGATTTGAAAGACCCGAAACAGAGCCAATATCTAAGACCACACAATCAAACTCATCGGTCGCTTTATTCATGAATTGATCTAAATCATTCGATGTGTCTTGAGTTATCTCTGATAGCGAAAGATTGGGCGCGATTTTCTTCCAATGTGAACCATCACTAATCTTTCGCATCGATAGTAAGGGCGAGAGAGACGGTGCTCGAAAGTTTGCCTCAATTAGCAGAGTTGATTTCTCGAGCAGACTTAACTCCATGGCTAGGTTGAGTGCAATGAAAGTGCAACCCGTATAGCTACCTGCAGAACCAATTGCAAAAACCTTCGAATTTCTAGCTTTACGTTGGGTAACTGCACTTGTCCGCACCAACGGCGCACGTATGAACCCGCGAACTAAGGAGATTAAATCAGTGCTTACTACTGGTAATGGGTGCAATACATCAAAATCACCATCTGAGACATTGGGTATTGAGAAGCCGATCATCTGTCGGACAGCGCCCTTAAGTGAATCCATCAACTTTTTATCCGAGCCTGGCAAATCTGTTCCAAAGATAAGCAGGGCGTTTTGACTGATTTCTGTATTTGATTGAAGGTAGCTTTGTAATGAAACCCAATCAATAGCCCGAAAAACAACATTCCAGCCTTGGGCAAATAAGGTTCCTGCAACAAAGCCTTCAGCTTCGGGGTTTGCAATCGCAGTGATGACAGTTGGCATTTCAAGTTCAGACATGTGAACGAACCACTACTAATCGGCCTTGCGTCGTTGCGCTCAACATT
>JBIIZR010000029.1:0-9609 GCA_044346185.1 Candidatus Planktophila sp. | reverse complement strand
ATTGAGCTAGGTCCCCGTATTAGAACGGGTGGGCCCAGGTGGACTTGAACCACCGACCTCTTCCTTATCAGGGAAGCGCTCTAACCAGGCTGAGCTATGGGCCCGCAACAAGATTTCTCTTTATTGCAGAAGTGCAAGATTACCTTGAACTTCACTAACTCCCAAAACGGCCGAGACCGCTATTGAGAGGCAATTGCTTCTAACTCAGGATGCGAACCATACTAACTTTTCGCGGAAATCTCATCTTCCCCGTTCTTGGTCACCGATAACAGGCTCACACCTTCATCAAGGTTTACCAAGCGAACACCCATGCTGTCGCGACCGGTCTGGCGGACCTCGGCTGCAGGGGTTCTCATTACAGTTCCGGCTGAAGTAATCGCAAGGATCTCATCCTCATCACGAATAACCAATGCGCTAACAAGGGATCCACGTGAATTCTCATCAATCTTGGCAGCTTTAATTCCAATTCCACCGCGACCTTGTAATCGATACTCATCGATTGGGGTTTTCTTTCCATAACCACCATCGGTGGCGGTAAATACAAATGAATCTTTTGCAAGGTCAGCGTTGACGCGTGCCATGGTTAACAAATCATCGCCGGCGCGGAACTTCATTCCGATAACACCACTTGTTGAACGTCCCATTGAACGAAGTGATTCATCATCTGCAGTAAAACGTAATGACATTCCTTTAGTTGAAACCAACAACAGTTCATCATCACTGTTGATTAAAGATGCAGATACAACTTCGTCACCTGGTTTTAAAGTAATTGCAATCAATCCACCAGTGCGTGGTGAGTCATATTCGCTCAAAGGAGTCTTCTTTACTAAACCATTTCTGGTTGCAAGAACCAAGTATGGTGAAATCGTGTAATCCTTTAATGACAAAACTTCGGCAATTTTTTCATCCGGTTTAAATGCCATTAGATTTGCAACATGTTGTCCACGGGCATCGCGACCTGCATCCGGTAATTCGTGAACCTTTGCGCGATAGACACGACCTTGGTTAGTAAAGAACAACAACCAATCATGAGTAGACGCTACAAAGAAATGATCTACAACATCATCTTCCTTTAATGCCGCACCTTTTACTCCACGGCCACCCCGGCGTTGTGATCGATAAAGATCAGCCATGGTGCGCTTTGAATATCCGCCGCGAGTAATTGTTACAACTACATCCTGATCTGGAATCAAATCTTCGGCGCTGAAATCGCCTTCGCTTGCAATAATTTGTGTGCGGCGCTCATCGCCATACTTTGTAACCAAATCTGCAAGCTCTGTCTTTACAATTTCACGTTGTTTTTCAGGGCTTACCAGGATTTTATTGAGTTCAACAATGTCGGCCATTAAACCGTCATATTCATCATTGATCTTCTGGCGTTCCAAGGCTGCGATACGACGCAGCTGCATATCCAAAATTGCATTAGCTTGAATTTCATCAACAGATAGAAGCTTCATTAAACCTGTGCGGGCTTCTTCAGGTGTTGTAGATGCGCGAATTAAGGCAATAACCGCATCAAGTGCGTCTAGTGCTTTGAGATAACCCTGCAAGATATGTGCGCGCTTTTCTTTTTCCGTTAAACGGTACTTAGTGCGACGAACAATTACTTCGATTTGGTGTTCGATGTAGTAACGAATAAATTCATCAAGACGCAATGTGCGAGGAACGCCATCGACAAGTGCCAACATATTTGCACCGAATGTGTCCTGTAATTGTGTTTGCTTGTATAAGTTATTAAGAACAACCTTTGGGATTGCAGATTGCTGTAAGACGATCACTAACCGCTGACCTAAACGCTCATTACCTTCATCGCGAACATCTGCGATTCCTTTGATTTTTCCATCTTTAACCAGCTCTGCAATCTTTAACGCAAGGTTGTCAGGGTTAACTTGATAAGGAAGTTCGCTGATTACAAGACAGGTGCGCTTATTGATTTCTTCTACCTGAACAACGGCACGCATTGTGATTGATCCGCGACCTGTGCGGTATGCCTCTTCAATGCCGGTGCGACCAACAATTAAACCCTTTGTAGGAAAATCTGGGCCTTTTACAATTTTGATTAAATGATTAAGTAGTTCATCTTGTTTCATCTCTGGATGTTCAAGAGAGTAAATAACAGCTTCGCCGATTTCTCGCAGGTTGTGCGGTGGAATATTTGTAGCCATACCAACTGCGATACCTGCTGAACCATTAACTAAAAGGTTTGGTAGACGGCTAGGAAGAACTGTTGGCTCTTGTGAGCGGCCGTCATAGTTTGGGATGAAGTTAACGGTGTCTTCATCGATATCGCGCATCATCTCCATGGCGATAGGAGATAAACGGGCTTCTGTGTAACGCATTGCTGCCGCTGGATCATTTCCAGGAGAGCCAAAGTTTCCGTTTCCATCAATCAACAAGTAACGAAGTGACCAATGTTGAGCTAAACGGACAACAGAGTCGTAAATCGCGGTGTCACCGTGTGGGTGGTAATTACCCATAACATCACCGACGATGCGTGAAGATTTGTAATAACCCTTATCTGGGCGATACCCAGCGTCATACATTGCATACAGGACGCGGCGATGAACTGGTTTTAAACCATCGCGAACATCTGGCAGTGCGCGACCGACGATGACTGACATCGCGTAATCAAGATATGAACGCGCCATTTCGACTTGAAGATCAACGGTTTCAATCTTGTCGAAGTTTTCTAAGTTGTTTGGGTTTAACTCATCCATTAGATATCCAAGAACCTAACATCCTTAGCATTGCGCTGAATAAATGCGCGGCGCTTTTCGACATCTTCACCCATTAATACTGAGAACAAATCATCAGCTGCTGCCGCATCATCCAAAGTTACGCGCACTAGTACACGATGTTCTGGATCCATTGTTGTATCCCAAAGCTCCTTAGCTGGCATTTCACCTAAACCTTTGAAGCGTTGGATTCCATCATCCTTAGGTAAACGCTTTCCGGCAGCTACACCGAGTTCAATCATGCCATCGCGTTCGCGGTCACTAAATGCATATTCGACAGGATCTTTTCCGGCCCACTTCAATTTATACAAAGGAGGTTGCGCGAAATACACATAACCTTGCTCAATCAATGGGCGCATGAAGCGGAACAGCAAAGTTAGTAGCAATGTACGAATGTGTTGACCATCAACATCAGCATCAGCCATCAAAATAATCTTGTGGTAGCGCAGTTTGTTGATATCAAAATCATCATGCACGCCTGTACCTAGCGCAGTAATAAGCGCTTGAACTTCATTGTTTTGAAGAACACGATCAATGCGTGCTTTTTCAACATTCAAAATCTTTCCACGGATTGGTAACACCGCTTGGTTGCGTGAATCGCGACCACCTTTTGTGGAACCTCCTGCAGAATCTCCC
This sequence comes from Candidatus Planktophila sp., assembly GCA_044346185.1. Lineage (GTDB taxonomy): Bacteria > Actinomycetota > Actinomycetes > Nanopelagicales > Nanopelagicaceae > Planktophila. Next base: position 6,238 of record JBIIZR010000029.1, on the reverse strand, counting down.
TCGACGATATAAAGCTCACACTTTATTGGGTCGGTCCATTGGCAATCAGCTAGCTTGCCCGGCATTCCACGGCCTTCAAGTAAACCTTTTCGGTTACGACTTAAATCGCGAGCTTTACGTGCCGCGACTCGAGCTGCTGCTGCATCGATGCTTTTACGCACGATTTCCTTGCCTTCTGCAGGGTTTTGCTCAAACCATGTAGTGAGCTCTTCATTAACAATTTTTTGTGTGAATGTTTTAGCTTCTGAGTTACCAAGTTTAGTTTTTGTCTGGCCTTCGAATTGAGGGTCGGCTAATTTGATTGAAACAATTGCAGTTAAACCCTCGCGCACATCGTCACCGGTTAGACGATCTTCTTTTTTACGGATAAAACCTTGTTCTTCGCCAAACTTGTTAACAATTGAAGTTAGCGCAGTACGGAAACCTTCTTCATGTGCTCCGCCTTCGTGAGTGTGAATAGTGTTTGCGAAGGTATAAACAGATTCTGAAAAACCAGCATTCCATTGCATGGATACTTCTAGTGCAATTTTGTTCTTTTTATCCTCTGAAGCAAAAGAAATAATTGATTTGTGAGTTTCACCGCGGGTTGAATTGAGGTGTTTTACGAAATCTGCGATTCCACCTTGGTATTGATAGCGGACTGTTAACTGTTCACCTTTTTCATCAACATGGCCTTGGCGCATATCGGTCAAAGTTAAAATCAAACCTTTATTAAGAAACGCCATTTCGCGAAAACGAGTCGATAAAATTTCAAAAGAAAAATCGGTAGTTTCAAAAATTTCTTTTGATGGCCAGAATTGAACTGTTGTTCCGTTTGATTTAGATGCATCGCCTTTTCGTACCGGCGCAGTTGGTACACCTAATTTGTACTCTTGGTACCAAAAACTTCCGTCGCGTTGAACAATCACGGAAAGATCAGTGCTCAGTGCGTTTACAACTGAGATACCTACACCGTGTAGACCGCCAGAAACCGAGTAACCACCATCGCCAAACTTTCCACCTGCGTGTAAAACTGTAAGAACAACTTCGAGCGCTGGTTTTTTCTCTACTGGGTGAATATCAACCGGGATACCGCGGCCGTTATCGATTACTTCGACTCCACCATCTGCCAACAAAGTGACATTGATTTCGGTGCAGTAGCCCGCTAAAGCTTCATCAACTGAGTTATCGACAACTTCGTAGACCAAATGGTGGAGGCCGCGTTCGCCGGTAGATCCGATATACATGCCTGGGCGTTTGCGAACCGCCTCTAGACCTTCTAGGACGGTGATATTGCTGGCGTTATACGAGTTCTCGGCCATCACAACTCCCTTCCTTAAATCGCTCAAATCGCCTGTAAAGGCTTTTGGAGAGGGTTTACCTCTCGGAATGCCATTATCCTAGTCATAAATGGCGGGAATACATAGCCGAAAAAAGCCCTGTGGACGGGCATAGACGAACTTTGAGCGTGGAGTTGAGGGTGAGTAGTGGCCTTGGATTAGTTGTAGGTGTCTCTGGGGCCGCGAGCGTTACGGATGGTCCGGATGCCCTTTTTCCAGGTTGGGGTCTGTGGGCCGATGATGACCAACCTTTCAATAAGAACCCCTGTGGCATCTTTTTGGATCGTTGCCAGCAGATCGGTGGCAATCAAATTTAATTGCGTTGCCCATGCCGTTGATGAGCTTTGAATTGTTAAGACATTATCTAAAATCGAAATTGGTTGTGTGTGTTGTGCGATTTCTTCACCAACAATTTTTTGCCAGTTAACAAATAGGTTTCCTTCGGCAAGACCAGAATCCCAATCACGATCTGAAATCAAATCATTGAGAACACCGCCAATTAATTCGGGGTCACCAGGCTGTCCAACTCGTGGAGTTGGTGCTGGTTTGTTTGGTTTGCGGATTACACCTGTTTTAAAAGTTTTAAAAAGATCTAGAGCTAAATCACGTTTAGTCATTAACTCTTTCCCTTCTTAACAACTCCGGGTGTTACAAAAAACTTTTGGGTTAACAACTCTGCAGGTAGGTCGCTTTCAACCGCAGCGGTGATAAAAGTTTGCTCGGCAAGTTTTGTGGCAGACATTAGTTGAATTCTGCGCGAGGTATCAAGTTCTGCGAAAACATCATCAAGGATTAAAATGGGTGATGCGCCTTCGGATTTTAATAAATTAAAGGAACCTATCCGAAGTGAGATGGCCATAGACCATGATTCACCATGACTTGCATATCCTTTTGCTGGAAAATCTCCTAGTTGTAAATGTAAATCATCGCGGTGGGGACCAATTAAAGAAACACCGCGTTCGATTTCTTGGTAGGCGACCTCATCTAAGCGTTTGGTTAGTGCTGTGATGTTTTCATTAATGTTTTCGGTGACACCTTCGGTGCTACATTTATATGAAATAGAAGCTGGTTTTACTTCATTTAAGTTTGCGTAATTCTGCGCGACATATGGGTTAAGCGCTTTGATTAAAGCAATCCGTTCTGCGGTTAGTTCTGCGCCTAGTTTTATAAGTTGTTCATTCCATGGTGCGAGGGCTGCCGCTGATGTTCGGGTTTTTAAAAGTGCGTTTCGTTGCTTTACTACCCGTTCGTAATCTGCAATTACCCCTGCTAGACGTGGGGTTCTGGTGATTAACAAACGGTCTAAGAAGTCGCGGCGAGTGCCTGGTTCACCGCGTACTAGATCTAAATCTTCCGGTGAGAAATAAACTATTTGGATCGCTCCCAAGATTTCGCGCTGGCTGCGGGTTGGATTTCCGTTAACCCGGGCCCGATTAGCTTTACTTGCGTTGATCTCTAAATCAATTTGTAAGGTGCGGTCTTCTCTTTGAACCTCTGCCCGAATTATTGCTTGTTGGTTTCCAAGAGAGATTAATGGAACGTTGTTTGAGACACGGTGTGAAGATAGGAAAGCCAAATAAATAAGTGATTCGGCGATATTTGTTTTACCAGAACCGTTGTCACCGATAAAAGTAATGACCCCGCTTTGAAGCTCCAACTCTAAGGAGTTATAGGAACGAAAGTTGGTTAGTGCCAACTTGTTAATGCGCATGAAGTACCTGGGGTTAAGATGCGTAACGCATTGGCATTAATAGATAGCGGTAGTTTTCAACTAGCGCTCCATCTTTATCGCTCTTACCCATAAGGATTGCTGGTTTGTTTGATCCGGTAAATGAGATTTGAACAAACTTGGTTTGGACAGCGTTTAATCCATCAGCTAAAAATGTTGGGTTAAAAGCTATTGAGATTGGTTCTCCAGTTAATAGGATCTCGATGGCTTCAGTTGCTTGTGCTTCTTCACCGGCGCCAGCTTCGAGTGACAGAGTGTTGTTAGCAAAATCTAAACGAAGTGGAACTGTTTTATCGGTAACAAGTGCAACACGGCGAACTGAATCTAAAAGAGTTGCTACTTCAATGAGCGCTGTGGTTGTTACCTCTTGTGGTAACAAGTGGCGGTATGGAGGGAAGGTGCCATCCAACATACGGGATGTCATTGTTTTTCCATCGCCTGCAAAACCAGCTAAACGATCATTACTTGTATTGGGTGCAAAAGAAAGAGAAACATCTTTAGAGCCGGTTAGTGATTTGGCGGCGTCCGCAATTGTGCGCGCGCGTAAAAGTGCTGTGGTTGTTGTGTTTGGGGCTGTTGGCGCCCACTGTATTTCGCGAACCGCTAAACGGTAACGATCAGTTGCGGCAAAAGTAATTGTTTCTTCGTTGATTTCTACATGAACACCGGTAAGTGTTGGTAGTGAATCATCGCGACCTGCTGCAATAGCAACTTGTGCAACCGCCGTTGCAAAAGTGTCACTTGAAACCGTTCCCGTTGAATCTGGAAGTTCGGGAAGGTTTGGGTACTCATCAACTGACAGTGTTGGTAGTGTGAACTTTGCGCTACCGCTTGTTACCAAAACCCGTGAACCATCTAGAGCGAAAGTGATTGGTTTATTTGGTAATGATCGTGAAATCTCAGCTAATAGTTTTCCGGGAACTAAAACCTTCCCGGGTTCTTTTACATCGGCTGCGAAATGGGCTTTGCTGGCAGTTTCTAAATCAGATGCAGATAAGAAGACTTCATTACTGGTTGCATTAATAACAATTCCGAGTAGTTCGGTTTTAATTGGTCGAGTTGATAGAGAGCGGGAAACCCAATTAACGCTATCGGTTAAGGCTGATTGTTCGACTGTAAATTTCATCTCTACCCTCGGATCTTTTCTGAAGTGGAAAGGTTATTCGCGTAACTGGATGTATGTATATAAAGGTAGTCGTAGTAACTAGAGCTTTTATCTGTTGATAAACCGTAAAACCCCTGCTCAGCACGGGAATTGCGCTTGTATAAGTTGTGGGTAACCAGTGGGAGTGGGTGTGGATAAATATAGGCAGGCCGATCGCTCATAAGTAAACACACCCCTTCCACTTCATCTCCACCATGGTTATCCACGGATTTTCCTTAAATTACCCAAGTTATCCCCAAGTTATCCCCAACTGGGGGTAAAGAGTGGCAATTCGGACATTTAGCCCAAACCAACTGTGGTTTATCTAGCTTGCTGTTTGATGCGGGTGGTGAGTTCGTTGACCTGGTTATAGATCGAACGACGCTCAGCCATTAATTGACGGATTTTTCTATCGGCGTGCATAACCGTTGTGTGGTCACGCCCACCAAATGTTTGGCCGATTTTCGGCAATGAAAGCTCGGTGAGCTCTCGGCACAAATACATCGCGATCTGGCGAGCGTTTACTAAAACCCGAGACCGTGAAGTTCCACATAAATCATCAATAGTTAAACTGAAGTAAGCCGCAGTTTGAGCCATAATCGTTGCGCCAGTGATTTCAGGATTAGTTTCATTAGGGATCAAATCCTTTAAAACAATTTCAGCAAGTGACATGTCAACACTTTGACGGTTGAGAGATGCGAAAGCGGTTACGCGAATCAAAGCACCTTCAAGCTCGCGAATGTTTGTCGAAATTTTACTCGCAATAAATTCGAGAACATCATCTGGTGCATTTAATTTATCTTGGGCAGCTTTTTTACGAAGAATCGCAATACGGGTTTCTAATTCTGGTGGTTGAATATCTGTGATCAAACCCCATTCAAAACGAGAACGAAGACGATCTTCAAGGGTTGTTAATTGTTTTGGCGGGCGGTCACTAGAAATAACTATTTGTTTATTAGCGTTATACAAAGTGTTGAAAGTATGGAAGAACTCTTCCTGTGTTCGCTCTTTGTTTTCCAAGAACTGAATATCATCAACCAATAAAATATCTAGATCGCGGTAGCGTCGCTGGAAAGCCGACGCCTTGTCATCACGGATTGAGTTAATAAAGTCATTGGTGAACTCTTCAGATGAAACATACTTAACACGCACATTTCCATACAACTCTTGCGCATAAGCACCAATAGCGTGCAATAAGTGCGTCTTACCCAACCCTGATTCGCCGTAAATAAACAAAGGGTTGTATGCCTTAGCTGGTGCTTCGGCCACAGCAACCGCAGCGGCGTGTGCAAAACGATTCGATGCACCAATAACAAATGTTTCAAAGATGTAGCGAGGGTTTAAAGCCGATGTATCTGTTGTCTTAGAAACAGGCGCATCATCTCGACCAGTTCCAGATTTGGGAGCAACAAACTCAATTTCAACTTCTGGTGTTGGGGAGGAAACAACTTCTAGTGTTTCATCGACGGTGACAGCAATATTTGTGCTCGAACCAAGTTCACGGGTTAAAACTTCACTAACAACAGTTCGCAACCGACTTTCTAAGACATCTTTTGCAAAAAGGTTAGGCGCTGCAACCAATAAAGTTGTTTGATCATCGTTGTGAAGGAGTCCTAATGGTTTTGTTAACTGCAAGAACGCTCGGTGTTGTGGTGCGTTGATCGCTACCTCTTCAATAACCCGGCCCCAGAGCGTGGTGAGCTCGACTTCCTTAACGTTCACCACAACCTCAATTCCTGGGAATTACCCCAAATTCTTCATCCACAGGGTTATCCACACCCTGTGGTCTAAACCCCAGGTTGAGCCCTGCTAATTCCCATTCAAAGCGGTTTGCCTGTGGACGGGAGTGAAAAGTAGAGGGGTTTGCCAGAAAAAGCAACTGGTTATCCACAACTCAGACCAGTCCTCACCCCGCCAGTGGTCAGTTTGACCCGCTTATCCCCAGACCTCTACCGTTACACCCTTGCTTCCCCCGTATTTCTGGCCCGCAGTAGATTTTCACTTTTAGGAGTTTTTAATGACAAAGCGCACCTTCCAACCAAACAC
>JBIIZR010000069.1:0-2576 GCA_044346185.1 Candidatus Planktophila sp. | reverse complement strand
TGTTGGTCTAATCGTCACCGCTGGTGTTGGTGTGGGAGTTGGTGTTGGTCTAATCGTCACCGCTGGTGTTGGTGTGGGAGTTGGTGTTGGTCTAATCGTCACCGCTGGTGTTGGTGTGGGAGTTGGTGTTGGTCTAATCGTCACCGCTGGTGTTGGTGTGGGAGTTGGTACCCCGTAATTACTTGTGGTTACCCAAACAGTGTCTGTGCGGTCTGCAAAACCACGCTTTTTAAACAATATCTGTGCATAAATCTTCCAACCAACATCTGCACTTTGAATTGTGTATGAACTCTGATTAGCACCTGGAATTGCAATAGGGCAACTTCCAGGGCGCCACCATGGAGCGGTTTCCATTTGAGTGCAAGCTCTCTCCCATTTGAAAGTGGCACTCTCATAATCATTTGGATTTTTCCAGATAATATCTATCCGATTTCCAACTCTTGCTACACCTTGAAAGGTTAGTCCTTGAGGAACCGGCAGATCTTTCAGCACCGCTGTTGGGGTTGGTGATGAAGTTGGGGCTGGTACGGGTGTTGACGAGGGTGTTGCTACAGATGTTCTTTTTTGGACTACACCCGAAGATGGTGAACGATGTGTGGCATTGATAAGTCCAGATTTTCGCCCGGTAACATCAACTGAAATTCTCGAACCAACATCTAGATCGGTTAGAACATATTTATCTCCTGTTTGTCCTGTAACAACTTGGCTACCTCGGTACCAGGTATAACTCAAATTAATACCCGCTGGCCATTTCGCCCATACGACTATGGTGTCCCCGGGTTCTATTCGTTGGGCAATTAACCGCGCACGATCATTACGCACTTGATACATCGCAAAACATTCACTGTATGCCTGCCTACCCTTTGACATGAGATCAGTAGCTAATCCATTTACACGATAAGCCAAAAGACCGTTATACCGATTACAGTCGGTAAGGGAGTATGCGGGATTTATTGTGGACGGTTCACTCAGTAGAGACATTCGGTAATCAGCTATTGCTTTTTTGGCTGCGCTGTTAAAGTTGGCAATCACTCTGCTGTCCGTGAAAAGACTGAAGAATGTGCCACCCGCGTATTGGTTAACACTGTTGTATGAATCTGCGTATTTAGATAAACAATTTTTGTAGGATTCCGCGAAGGATTTGATCAGCGTGGAGTTAGGCTTACTCGCGGAAACTGAACCGACCAATAATGCTTCTGCTGAGTCACAACCACTTGATGCATTTGCCGATGGTGCTCCTAATCCCATAAATACCATTGGAATCAAGATAACAATTAAGAAGCACCTGACAAGCCGGCTTCTCAAATTCATACTCAGAGAATACCGAATGAAAATTAATCCGGTAAAGTTCCGCCCTATTAAGCCTTCCTTGAAATTGAGTTGCATGACTAGTCAGTTAAAGGATTTCTCTTATACTTCTCTCTTGCTTTCAAATCAAGAAATACTGTCAGATGTTAAGCCTGGCCCGCTGCTTTCATATCTTTACGAAGCTCTGGTGGAAGCGAGAACAGCAAAGTCTCTTCTGCGGCAGTAACCTCTTGAACATCTCTAAACCCATGGTCGGCCAAAGTCGCTAAAACATCCTTAACCAAAATCTCTGGCACAGATGCACCACTTGTCACGCCAATGGTTTCAACATCTGTAAACCAGTGATCCTGAATCTCTTCGGCGTAATCAATTAAATGTGAAGCTTTGGCACCGTACTCCAAGGCTACTTCTGCCAAACGAACCGAGTTACTTGAATTCTGAGATCCAACAACAATGACTAAGTCTGATTGTGGTGCAATAACTTTGATTGCCTCTTGACGATTCTGTGTTGCATAACAAATGTCATCACTTGGTGGTGCTTGGATATCCGGAAAACGCTCTTTCAGAATTGCAACTGTTTCCATAGTTTCATCAACTGACAAAGTCGTTTGAGATAACCAGATTAAATTCTTGCCAGGTGTTGGCTGGATGGTGCGAGCACCTTCTAGGCCATCAACGATTCGTACCTTGTCAGGTGCTTCTCCGGCGGTGCCTTCAACCTCTTCATGGCCATGGTGACCAATTAACAAAATTTCGGCATCATCTGTTGCAAAGCGCCGAACCTCGTGGTGAACCTTGGTTACCAATGGGCAGGTGGCATCAATTGTTTTTAGATTTCGCGCAGCTGCTTCTTGGTGGACCAATGGAGAAACTCCATGGGCTGAAAAAACAACGGTCTTACCCTCTGGAACTTCATCGGTTTCATCTACAAAGATCGCACCCTTTGCTTCCAGCGAGGTAACGACGTGAATGTTGTGGACGATTTGCTTGCGCACATAGACAGGTGCGCCATAGAGAGCCAACGCCTTTTCAACGGTGATAACGGCGCGATCTACCCCTGCGCAATATCCGCGAGGCGCTGCCAGCAGAACTCTCTTAGTCATGGGGGCAGTCTATTAGGCTCATCCCATGTTCGAAACTTCAAGTGAGGCCCCAGCAACGGTTCGGGTCGTATCTGAAGCAATCAAGGAGTACGTCGAACGTCTTGGCCCAATCTGGATAGAGGGCGAGATAAGTGAGTTAAATGAACGCAGCGGAATGATGGCTTT
>JBIIZR010000028.1:0-9729 GCA_044346185.1 Candidatus Planktophila sp. | reverse complement strand
CGCTTGAAAGTTGTCTTTGTAGACATTTGTATCCTTTCGATTAGTCGACTCTCGGACGATCCGAGCGCCGGCTTCGGGTAATAAATGCCTTCTCATATGTCATGAGAGGGTATTTTCACCCGTTTCGATGAATCGCACGTGCTGATTCACCAAATTCCCCACCGTGTATCCGGACGCGGTGAGGAAACCTATTTAGTTTTTATTCACCACCTGCACCGCTTGCGCGAGGATGGTGGTCTTGCCTGAGTTCAGTAGAACTCGTGTAGTGATCGAAGCTGGTGCATCAGATAGGTCATATCCGCGTGCACCAGTTGGGATCGAAAAGTTAGATGGCTTCAAGTAGCCGATATTGGCTGTTGCAGTGATTAAGTGCTGACCATTTGCAAGGCGCTCGATTGATGAATCAACTGAGTTGATCTCGACTGCGCTCCAGTTTCCACCAAAGCCAATATTGATGTTGTTCATGCTGTAGTTAGTACCTGTTCCATCGATTGTGATCAACTGATCCACAAGGATGTTTGGACCAGCTGAGCCTGTGATGAACTGGTTATTGATCAAGATTCCTGATGTTCCAAGAGTAGAAATTCCCTTAGTCAGACGAGCCTTGCCAAGTTCTCCATTTTCATCAGTAATCGCAAATCCTGTTGGGATGCCGTTCTTATCAAGACCGGCAAATGAAAGCGCTGCAATCTTGGCGTTAATCACTGCTTGCTGTGCCTTCTTCGCAGCAGCTGTTGCAGCAGCTTTTTCCTTTGCAGTTGCTGTCGCTGAAGGAGCGACAGGAGACATTGGTGAACTCTCTGTTTCTACCTGGGCAACAACTGGAAGCAGTGGAGATTCATTGCCAGTCATTGAATTAAAGCCAAGGAAAGCAGTAATAACTAGAAGAAGTGAAAGGGCAGCCTTTGATGACTTCTGTGCGATTTCAACTGTCTTTTTGTATGTGGTTGAAAGTGCGTTAAGTGCTGTCAGGCCAGTCTTTTCATCAACAATCCACTCTTCAAGAACGCGAACCATTGACTTGCGAGCGCGCACCAAGATGTGGCGAACATTTGCAGGAGTTGTATTCAAAGCTGTTGCGATCTCTTCGGTTGTGCGGCCTTCCATTTCCCACATGACAAGGGCTGTGCGCTGGTCACTGGTCAGGCGAGCAAGTGCTTCGCGGATGATCGCGGCATCTTCTGCTGCAGTAATAGTTGTATCAAGATCAATGTGGTTTTCAGTTGCGATCTCGTTTAGGCGCTCTTGTGTTGTGTCAGCATCAATTGCAACCAAGTTTGGACGAGCACCACGAGCGCGGATTACGTTCAGCGCAAGGTTAGTAACTGAAGTGCGAAGGTATGCAATTGCACGATCTGCTGAATCTAGATCTGGAGCTGCAAGCATGAACTTCAAGAAAGCTTCCTGAACTACTTCGTTAGCTTCAGCCTCGTTCTTCGTGATGCGGCGAGCCTGAGAGACAAGCTGTGTGCGGTGCTCTGTATAGATTGCTGATAGTTGTGCGATAGACCAATCAGCTGCTGAGCCTGTTGTTGAGATTTCAAGAGCGTCGGCGGGATTTGCGCTCAAAATGCGGGCGGCATCGGTCGCTGCAGCTGCTTTCGCCGCTTTCGACTTTAATAGTGCCATTTGAGTAACTCCCGCGAGTTTCATAATGAAGGCAACGTCTTGCCCTCTACTAGTTAAGACACCGCTGGGAGCCAAATGTTGTGCCCATTTGAAATAAATTTTGGGCCAGTATGTGGATCCATCGGTGGTTGAGCGTAATTGGGGGATAGAACGCAGGGCTTTCGCCGAATGGCAGCGAGAAACAAGCCTGCCGGAATCTGGGTTCTAGTCTATTGGATTGACAAGACTAAAGCCGACATTGAGGGTTTAAGTGTGTCTGAACGGCTATGGATGCACCGGTCTTGCGGCTTGAGGACTAGATCAACCCCAGGACAAGGGCCTTTTTAGCAGCTTCCTTGCGGTCGCTAACAGTTAGAGCCTGATAAATACGCATGGTCTCATGGCGCACCGTTGAGACTGAAAAACCTAACTCGGTTGCTAGCTCGTGATTGGTCTTGCCTTCAACCATGCCGCGCAGAATCGAGAGCTGACGGGTGGTTAGCTGGGCATCGCCTGTGTCCTTGGAATCGCCAAGGCTATTTATGCTGATCGCCTGATTGGGGGAACGGCGGATCTGGAAAGAAAGATACAGAGCAATCGGCATGCACAGATTGTCGATGGTCTCTGAAATAACCTGCTTCTTGGAATGGTCGATGGGGTTGGTGAATTCAACGATTAAATACCCCTGAACTACACCGTGATCACGAAGGGTGCTGACAAAGAATCGGGAATCATCTGTCCATTCTTGACCAGAAGCGCTGACAATTAGCTGAATGTCAGGAGAAACAATTGCATGCCATTCTGAGCTTGGAATTGTGCGATTTCGCCAGGCCATGGCATCTGGATATCCGTATTGGCCCAACAATAGAATCGAATCATCGCTATTGAGAAGGCCGAAGCGAATGCCTTTGACTCCAAATTCGGTCAGGTAATCGGTAGCAAGTGCCCGTGGAATATCTTCCATCGCTGGATGAAAGGTCATCCATTCAATAAACTTTCGGACTGAATTCAAATCTGTCCATCCAATTTGTTCATTGAACAGTTCAATAGCTGGTCTTGGACATTTCTGAGCATGTGCTAAATGTATGGGCAGTGACCTGTCAAAAGGAATAAGTTAGAGGGGATTGACTAGTCAAAGGAATTTGGTTGTAGGGGTGAGTTATTTACGCACAGAGGTACTAGAACGCTCCACGATCTTTGGTTGGAAAACAACATGCTGGTGGACATGGGCATCATTTGCTTCGAACTCAAAGACAAGCTGAGACCCCATCGTCCACCCCAATTGATACGGGGTCTGCGAGACAGTTGAAAGTGGAACTAACGCCGATTCTGCGTAGGCCACATTGTCATAGCCCAGGACAGATACCTGGCTAGGGACTGGAATGCCTACTTTATGGAAGTAATTCATGATCCCTAACGCCAAAGCATCATTGCCCGCAAAGATTGCATCAGGCATTGGACCTGCGGCGATTATTTGTGGGGCAATCTGTTCACCCGTTATGAAATCTAAAGATGGTGCGTTGATGGTGGTTATCTCAATACCAAAATCAATAGCTGCCTGACTGATTCCAACAAATCGTTGATTTGATTGGTGATGATGATCTGGCCCGGAAACCCACATGATTTTTCTGTGACCAAGGCTGGCCAAATATTCAATCCCGATGTATCCGCCTCTTACTTGATCAATTGAAACTGAACATTGATCCGGCTCTTGATCGGTTTGTGAAATAAATCCAACACGGACATTTTTCTCAATAAATTTGTCAAAAACCTGATTGTCTGCACCTACTGGCGTCACGATGATTCCGCGGAAATTTGCTTCCACCATTGAATTAAGTAATTGCAATTCAATCGCTTCATCTTCACGCGAGTATCCAATTAAAACTCGGTAGCCATGCTTGCCCAGAGAATCTTCAATTCCTTGTGCCAGTTCATCATAAAAAGGGTTTTGACCAAGGGGCAGAATCAACCCCACCAATTTTGAATTTCGATTTTTTTGTGAGTCACCTGCATTAGGCACAAAGCCCAACATATCAATTGCTTGTCGAACTTTTTTGCGCGTCTCTTCTGAAACAGTTGTAGGTCGATTCAGGACATTAGAAACAGTACCCAAAGAGACTTTGGCCTCTTTAGCTACATCCCGAAGACTTGGCTTGTTCTGCACCTGCTCAAGATACCTTCATTTTTACTTCAACAGAAGTGCTCTTGCCAGCTTAGAAGTGTTAATTCACAATCGCAGTCGACGCGGTCACTCGAATAACCGTACCGGCTGAATTACTAGCGGTTATTTGGATAAGAATGTACTTACCAACATCAAGTGAGGTAAGGGTGTAAGTAGTTGAAGTTGCCCCACTTATTTCGCTACAGCTAGCAGGTTTGGTGCTAGAAATACTGCCTAACGCCTGCGTACAACTCATCCACTGATAGGAAATTGTTGGTGTGGGCGTACCCGACCAGGTATTTGCAGTCAGAGTAAGAGTCTGGCCCGAAGAAGCTGTTCCACTTATAAATGGATCACTCTCTAAACTTGGAGCTGAAATTATCGGACCAATTGCATTGGACCACTTCGAGACTGATCCCTTAAAGTTTGTTGCAATCACTTCAGCGACTATGTACTGTCCAATCTCACCAGCAAGGTAAAACGTGCCGCTGCGTGTTCCGGTTGCAGTACAACCTGCAGGTAATGAATCTGAACCTGGGCTGACACTAGATGTGCATCGATACCATCTATGGGTTGTATTACTCAGAGTTGGATATCCAAGCCAGGTCGGATAAAAGACATTAATAACACTTCCAGCTATTGCGCTACCTGAAATATTTGGTGTCCCGGTTGTAAATGGAAGTGACTCAATAATCGGAGAACCGGGTGACATGAATGATGCAGAACCGCTGCTATTTGTCGCAGTAACTCGAACATTCAAGCCTTTACCGGCATAGATTCGATCAATCGTATAGGTCGCACTTGTTGCACCTGGAATTGCTGTGCAATTAACTGGGACAGTGTCAGCTTGGCCATTTGGAAGATAAGTCGTGCACACATACCAAGCATAAGAAAATGTTGCCGTTGGTGTGGCATTCCAAGTTCCATCATTAGCTGTAAAAACTTGCCCAGCAAATGCGGTTCCAGAAATAGTTGGTGGCAATGTATTGACGGGCGGACCAGTGATTTGTGATGTTGATACTGACCACCTAGAAGTCACACCGGCGCTGCTTGTCAACGTTTGTAAAACAGAAATGTAAGAACTGATATCAGCGTTGACAACTGTGTAGGTTGAAGAAGTTGCACCACTAATAGCGGTACAGCCACCTGGTTGAGAAGAAGAAATCGCACTTACCGCAGCTGCACATCGATACCAAGCTTGCGCCATTGTTGGTATTGGGAAGCCCTTATAGCTACCACTTGATGTAAGCGCAGAACCCTTAGCGGCAGTTCCTGAAACTAGAGGACCCGTAATAAATCCTGGCGCGCCCGTAACACCTACACTGCGATTGAAAACAGGTTGACCAGTTCCAACAGAGTTTGTCGCCGTGATTCTTGCCGTTAAATACATACCTTCATCTGCGACAGTTGATGTGTAGGTCAATGAAGTTGCACCACTAATAGATGAACAAGAATATGTTTGGATCGGATTTACTGAATATCCAAGTTCTACTGCGCATCGGAACCATTGAACTGCATAGGTTGTCGTACCTTCGGTAATCCAAGTACCTCTTTCAGCGGTCATAAGACTTCCGACTGCTGATGAACCACTGACGGATGCTCCTGAATTAATCGCTGGGACACCCAATATTTTCGATGTTCCTAATGACCAGATTGTTGTTGAACCAGCCTCATTTGTGGCACGTGAAGAAACTAGTAAATATTTTCCTACGTAATCAGCGTTCCCGAGTTCTAGAATTGTTGAATATGTTTGCCCACCACCGACTAATGAATGCGGTTGCGAGAACGCTGTGTTGCAACCGCCTGGAACCGAATCTGGTCGTGCAGTAATTGGATTAGCGCATGCATACCAAGTAAAGGTGACGGTGCCGGGACTGTCTCCATAGAAAGTCCATAGTGATAATTGGGCTACTGCTGTACCTGGGAAATTTCCTACCGATGAAAAAGTGATTGCAGAGCCAGGACTTGGTGGTGAAAAAGTTGGTGTTGGAGTTGGGGTTGGTGTTGGAGTTGGGGTTGGCGACTCCGTTGGTGTTGGTGAAATAGTTGGTGTTGGTGTTGGTGTTGGTGTGACCGTTGGTAACGGTGTTGGTGAAATAGTTGGTGTTGGTGTGATCGTTGGTAATGGAGTTGGCGACACCGTTGGTAATGGTGTTGGTGAAATTGTTGGTACTGGAGTAAGTGTTGGTGTGACCGTTGGTAAAACGGTTGGCAACGGTGCTGGTGACACGGTTGGCACTGGAGTAAGTGTTGGTCTGGGTGACGCCGTTGGTGTTGGCGAAGCCGTTGGTGTTGGCGAAGCCGTTGGTGTTGGCGAAACTGTTGGTGTTGGCGAAACTGTTGGTGTTGGCGAAACTGTTGGTGTTGGCGAAGCCGTTGGTGTTGGTGAAGCCGTTGGTGTTGGTGAAATAGTTGGTGTTTTTGCCAAAGCTACGCCTTTATTCCAGACTAATTTGCTACCAGTTCTAATACAGGTAAATCGCTTTCCACCAGAATTTGCAATTAAATTTAATTTTGTACAGGTAGCTCCAGCCTTAGGCATTGATGAAGTTATAGCAACGCCTTTATTCCAGACTAATTTGCTGCCGGATTTAATGCAGGTAAATTTCTTCCCGCCAGAATTTGCAGTTTGATTTAACTTTGTACATGCAGCTCCAGCTTTAGGTGTTGCAGCTGTAGCGGGATTTGATAATCCAAAAAAGAGTAATGACATAACCGAAAGTGAGATAAACCTGTGTGCAACTCTCAATTTCATGGCACAACCGTAATTTCCAGGAAAATCAAAGTCAAAAGAGCCATGAACATGATTGGTCCTACATGGACTTAAAAAATGAAACCAAATAGGGGTGATAAATAAAATCTAATAAAAGTGGGCCCAGACGGGCTCGAACCGTCGACCCACGGATTAAAAGTCCGTTGCTCTACCGACTGAGCTATAGGCCCCACTGCAGCATTACCTGCAAGGCGTAATGGTATCGGAGTCCGTATGCATTTATTTACGCGGCCTGTAACCGAATCGAAGGGTATGTATCCTTATGGCTATGCGGCGAACCATCGCTTGGGCATTAACTTCGGTGCTTCTTGCGTCACTTCAAATCTCTTTCCCTGCCTCTGCGATGGCGGTAAAGACAGGTAGCGCATGTTTAAAACTTCATTCAACCAGCACTGATGGAATTGATCGGGTCGTGTGCAAAAGGAATTCGACAGGGAAACTTGTATGGAGCAAAGTAGTCATCAGGTCGACTCCAGAATCATCGAATAATGCAACCGCTAAAGCAACACCAAAATCTTCTGTAACTCCGAGACAAACAACATTGTCGCCGAATGCAAGACCAACACCAGTAACTTCGATTAGCGCAACCGCTAAGGCAACACCAAGGCCCCCAGTAGCGCCAAAGTCAACATTGTCGCCGAATGTAAGACCAACACCAGTAACTTCGATTAGCGCAACCGCTAGGGCAACACCAAAACCTGCAGTCGTACCAACACCAAAAGCTTCACCATTACCTGCTGTAACTCCTACTTTCAGAACTTCGGTAACGCCTAAACCTTCTACATCTCCAACACTTACACCTTTAGTCGTACCAACACCCACTGCAACATCAATCCCAACACCGACTACAGCCTCAACACCCAAACCTTCTGTAACTGCAACAACTACGCCGTTAATTGCACCAACACCTTTTACTTCACCAGTACCAATAACAACTCCGACTCTTCGACCTTCGGTTGCACCAACACCTTTTACTTCACCAGTACCAATAACAACTCCGACTCTTCGACCTTCGGTTGCACCAACGCCTGTTACTTCGCCTATACCAATAGCAACTCCGACTCTTCGACCTTCGGTTGCACCAACGCCAAAACCTTCGATCGCACTTTCACCAACTCCTACAGCTTCACCATCGCCGATAGCATCTCCTTCACCATCAGTGATAGCAACACCGACTCCGAACGCATCTCCTTCACCATCAGTCATAGCAACACCGACTCCGACCGCATCGCCTTCGCCCTCACCATCAGCGATACCCACTCCGACAGCAACACCTTCGCCATCGCCGACAGCAACACCTTCACCATCAATGACCGCATCTCCTTCGCCATCGCCATCGCCTTCAGTGACAGCTGCTCCGTCGCCAACACCGACACCGACAGCAACACCTTCACCATCACCGACCGCATCTCCTTCGCCATCGCCATCGCCTTCAGTGACATCTGCTCCGTCGCCAACACCGACACCTTCACCTTCGCCTACACCTTCGCCTACAGTTTCAGTGCCACCTATTCCTCCAACACCAGTAGTTGAATACGCGGCACCTGAGATTCAGCCGATGGGTGCTTACCCTCCTATATATGGATTCTTCGATACATTGGATCAAAATTCTGTTAACTATGTTTCCAATACTGGATTTAATGTTTCGGTTATGGCACGTTCTGAGGACGGCTTGTATTGGATGTATGTCAGAATTTTTTATCCAAATTCAACATCTAGCCTGATCCCAATAATCGACACTAATAATTCCTCACTATCTTGCCTTCCTTACACCGATAAAACCAAAAAGGGTTGTAGCAATTATGTAAATTACGCTGTTGCATCGCGAAATGTAAAGATTAATGCTGATGTACTGAAAGCACTGCCTCAAGGTTTCTACAGAGTGCAAGCAACTGTTCGCGGCTGGGTATCTGGAAAATCTTCAAACTGGACCGATGTCGGTTATATAAGAATTCAAAATACGGTTAATCAAGCTCCTACGCTTGTTGCTAATTCCATTTCAATTAATCCAACGGTTCCAACCTCAGGTGACACTGTGAGTTTTAGCTGCACTTTTATCGACGATGTTGGACTTACCTTCACGAAGTTTTCCTATAAATACAATAATGGACCACTCACTTGGAATGGAAGTAGCAGCGGCGGACCATTCAATGGTGCGTTTATCGGATTTACACAAAATGAAATCGGACCAAGTACATATACCTATCGGATTATGTATCCAGGAAGATATTTATTCCGGATGGACGCACAAGACGGAAAAGGATTGGCTACTTTTTGTGAAAAGGAATTTGTAGTTGAACCAGCTGGCCCACCATTATCACCACGTTTTGGAGCAATAACGCAAGCCAATGATGGATATTCTGTTCAAGTTGAAAACTATGATCCAACCTTTAAATGGGCTGTTCGGGCTAGTCCAGGCAAAGTAGCAATTTCAAATACAGGACTGATCACCGTAAGTGGGATAACAAACAACGTCGAAGTGACTGTGTATCTTGTGGTGAGTAAACTTGGATATGTCGATTTAGAACTGCAATATAAAGGTAGTTCAATTGCATTACCACCGCTGATTCCAACCTTTGATTCAACTATTTCAGAACCCAAAGGCTTTTCAGTAAAGATCTTGAATTACAGCACCCAATACTTATGGTCAGCAACAGTCAGTGCAGGAACACTATTTACTCGATATGAAGGCGGTAAATTTAATGGTTGGTACGGAGTTACTAATCTGCCACCCAACACTGCCGCCACAATCACAATTACAACAACAAAGAATGGTCATACCTCTGGCTCGACTGTTGTGTCAGGAACTTCGCCTTAAAGTCAGAAACCTAATCGTGGGATGGTGTTCGAAGAAATAGCGTTAGAGCAATTAACCAACCAGCTGCGAAGACAGCGATCAAGGTAGAGCCAAAAGAATCAGCATAGAAATAAACACCTATTGCAAACAACGCACACACTGCAGATGCCGCCCACAAAGCAATTGCAGCCATTGGTCTGCTTAAACCTGCCCGCACTAATCGGTGAGACAAATGATCCTTGCCACCTGTAAGTGGTGACAACCCACGAGCAAGGCGCGAAAACACTGCAACACATGTATCAAGTAATGGGACCGCTAATAAAATTACTGGGATTGCAAGTGATTGCCATGTCGGAGTAATCCCTGGATTCAAGCGAATCGTTGCAACGG
>JBIIZR010000027.1:0-9848 GCA_044346185.1 Candidatus Planktophila sp. | reverse complement strand
AATGCTGATGATTTGTATACAACCCCGACAACTAATGCTTATCAATTAGCAACTTTCATAAGCAATCACGATTCTGGTCGCATAGGCATGCAGCTGAGTAAGGCTGTCGCAGTAGATCAACCTGGACAACTACTTGACCGTGCGAAGCTTTCAAACGCTCTTCTGCTGCTACTCCGTGGCGGTCCGGTTTTGTATTACGGGGATGAAGTTGGAATGACGGGGGCAACAGGTGATAAAGAGTCGCGCCAAGACATGTTCCCCACTTTAGTATCTGACTGGAAGAAAGAGCTAAGAATTGGATCGGCCCCCATTGGTGATAGAAGTTCTTTTGACCAGCCACATGAATTGCGTACTCAAATCACAAAACTTCAACAAATTATAAAAGAAAACCCAGGATTACGGAATGGTGTACAGCAGATGCGGTACGCCCAGCAAGGTTTATTTGCCGTTACTCGGTACGCAGCGAATCAAGAATATATTGTTGCCTATAACGGTACTGATGAGATCAAATCGATTACAGTTCAAACCAGCACTAAGAGTTCAGCATGGAAAATCTTAGATGGAGAATGCCAGATCAATTCAGATCTATTGATTTCTCTTTCTGCTCGTGATTACTGTCTCATCAAAGCAGACAAAAAGTACTCGAGTACTGATGCTCCAAAAGTCCAACTAAAAGCGATTTCTGAAACAGCCATCACTGGTGATCTTTTACAGTTAGCGGCCCATGTTCCCGGCGATGACTATGTTGAGGTTGCCTTCTCTGTTCGCCTAAACGGGGGAGCATGGAAACTTGTTGGAACGTCGGATCGCCGTACCTTTAAGGATAGTGGAACAGAGAGCGGTCTTCATCGCGTGTTTATTGATTCACAGTTGTACAAGCCGGGATCAAAAATCGAAGTTATTGCGGTGGCAAAAGGTGCTAGCGGAAAGATTACGCAATCAAAGATCTTAAAGCACACTATTAAGCGCTAAGCCAAAAATGTAGTGGATCTTGCAAGTACTTTGCCCACGATTTTTCATTGTGACCGCTTCTCTTGTAGACCTTACTTTCATAGTTATGAGTAAATCCACGGTTTCGCATTAATCTGTCTACATAGTTTTGTAGCGATACATACTCTTTATCTAGACCTTTATCTCCACGGCTCATCCAAACTTTATGAGTTAATGGCATGGCTTCAACCATGGATCGTGCAAAGTTCTCATCGCTAATTACCCAATGTGGCGACAAAGCAAGAGCAGTCCAAAACTTATCTGGATGTTGGATTGCTGCATACAAAGTTGCCAAACCACCCATACTGGAGCCAATAACTGCTGTTTTTTCAGGGGAGTATGTACCGACAATTGCAGGAACAATTTCATGAAAAATCTGATTCAAATACGCATCTGAATGAATTTTGACTTCTGGATCTTTGATTCTCCAACGAGGGTCTACATAAGCACCAGATGTAAAGAACTTTTCAGGCGCTAAATCCTTGGCCCGACCCCAAGGATTGTTTTTAGTCGTGCTATGCCATACCCCGATAATTGTCGGTGGCTTTATTCCTACATCGTTAGCCACATCGATTGCAGATTGCGCCATCTTCCAGGTTTGTCGGCGATGGGTGCTTGTAGCGCCATCAAAGACATTCTGGCCATCATGTGCAATCAGCAGGTGGTCACTGCCACCGCGAGGCATCCAATAATCCACAATTCGGTCATCAAATCGGGTGCGGACAACCTCGCCGGGAACTCCTCGGATTTGGAAGCGCTTAATCTCCTGCATGATGATTTAATCATCCCATGTCAACGCCGAAAACATCAATTATCTGGTTTCGTCGTGACCTTCGAATCAATGATCATCCAGCTTTATTGGCTGCAATTGAATCATCCGATCAGATAATTCCACTTTTTATTCTGGATAAGACCCAGATTAAAGAGGCAGGTTCAAAGCTGCTTGCTTATATGGGTCATTCACTGCGCTCGTTAGATGAATCTCTGGGAAATAAGCTCCACATTATTGAAGGCGATCAAGTAGAAGTTTTATCAACTTTAATAAAAAAGTATGGTGTGGAACAAGTTCACATATCAGCAGAGTATGAAAGATATGGCGCAGCGCGTGATGCAAAAGTCGAAGCCGCTGGAATAACTCTGGTCAGAACCGGCAGCCCATACGCAGTTGCACCAGGCCGAGTGTTAAAGCCATCTGATGCAACGCCATACAAGGTGTACACACCTTTCTATAAGGCTTGGTGTGCTCATGGATGGCGCGCCCCTGCAGTGACACCCAAGAAATTTACATGCGTAGAACCAACCGCTGAATATCGAGCTTTTCCTGATTTCGCCATGCCTGAAGGCGTTTCTGTAATTGAAGCTGGAGAAAATGCAGCCCTGAAGAGATTCAAAGAGTTCACCAGTAAAGGTTTAGATTCTTACGACGAAAACAGAAACTTTGCAGCTATCGATGGAACATCGAAAATGAGTACGTACCTAAAGTTTGGTGAAATCCATCCTCGTACCTTGCTTCAAAATCTTGGCGAAAGCAAAGCACATGACACATTTAGAAAAGAGATTGCTTGGCGCGAATTTTACGCCGATGTTTTGTTCAACAATCCTATGACCGATATTGAATACTACGCACCCAAGTTTGCCCAGATGCGTTATGACAAACCTGGCAAACAGTTTCAGGCATGGTGCGAAGGTAAAACCGGATATCCATTTGTTGATGCTGCTATGCGCCAGCTTATCGTTGAGGGATGGATGCACAACCGAACTCGAATGGTCGTTGCATCATTTTTAGTCAAAGACCTGCATTTAGAATGGCAACTAGGCGAACGTTTCTTTGCAGACCATTTAGTTGATTACGATATTGCATCAAATGCACATGGCTGGCAATGGACCGCAGGATGCGGAACCGATGCTTCCCCTTATTACCGAGTCTTTAATCCAATTGAACAAGGCCGACGTTTTGATGAAAATGGCGACTACATTCGCAGATATGTTCCAGAGTTAGCGCATTTATCAGCTTCTGAGATTCATGAACCTTGGTTGTATCTTGATGGATACAGCAAGGGTTACCCAGAGCGAATTGTTGATCATGCTGTCGAACGTCACGAAGCTTTAGCTCGTTTGCAGGAGATTAAAGCTGACAAACCCCCAATGCCTGGCGCTTAGCCGAATACATCGCATTATCAGCTCGTAACAACAAATCATCTGCACCGTCATTATCTGCAATACCGATGCTGACGCCAATATTTATTTCATGACCATCGATGAGAAATGGATAAGAAAGCGTACCTCGCAGGGCTAATGCAATCTCCATAACCGATTCATTGGACCCGTCAACCAATATTCCAAATTCATCCCCACCCAACCGTGCAAGTATGGCGCTACTGGGTAAAGCTCGGCTAAATCTTTGCGCTACCTGTTGCAAGACTTTGTCTCCGACTTCATGACCATAGCTATCGTTTACGGGTTTAAATCCATCCAGATCAAGAAGTAGAAGTGAACCTGTACGTAGGGCAAAATTTTGTATTTCAGAGATCAAACGCCTTCGATTGGGAAGTGTAGTTAACTCATCAGTTCTAGCAAGAAATCTCTCTTGTCCGATGTTGCGTGCCTGATGTAATGCAATACTCATCCGTATAAAAGCCAGTGCCAATGTTCCTATTGCAGGAATCAAAATGAAATGCGGGAAATTATCTGGTGTAATAGCAAGGAGTGCAAGCAAAGTTGCACTCAAGAAAACCGAGATGGTAATCAAGATTGGACTCACCCCATTTTTAGCAGAGTTATCAGTACCTGAATGCCACGCACTCTCAGAGATGACAATGAAGGCTAGCAACCACCCGTAGTCGACTAGTGATCCAAAGACGTAGTTCATGTTTAAGTTCTGCCATAAGAAAATAAAATCAGTAGCGGCATAAATGCAAATTCCAATTGCAAGAAGCAAACCACGTCCAGAGAAACCTTGCATCACCACTGTTGCGATAATGAAGCAGAGTAGGACTAAGTCAGCGACTGGATAGAAGATAGCCAAAAAGGATTGATCTAAATCGCCTTCAAAATGTGGAAGCAATGGCTGCAGCGCAAAGGCAGCACCTAAAGTACTTAATCCAAGCCCAAAAATTGAGGCGTCCACTAGCTCAAGAATTGTCAATCTTTGTTGGATCGAAATCAGCAGTTGCATTCCAAGAAGAGCAAGGGGATAGAAGAACAGGTACAGCACATCAGAAATATTTGCTAGAAATGCCGATATTTCGATGTAAGAGCTCGCGGTAGCCATTATGGAACCCAAACTCCAGCTCCCAATCGCTAAGGCGGTCAATGGCTTTGCCCATTTGTTGTTGATTCGAGGTGCGATAAGAATTGAAAGTATGCAAGCAATTGGGATTACATTGAAGAGAAACAAGTCACTCCAAAAACCCTGAAAGCTTTGGTGCAGAACTAATGCAACCCCAAACAACATCGGAGCCAAAAAACGCAATAGGCGCATGTGTCTAGAGTAGGAACACTATCCAACTAGGGGGATAGGGATTCCCTTAGATGCAAAAACCCCACCACCTGTATCGGCAGCGGGGTTTTTGAGAAAATATGTAGGTTAAAAGCTCCGTGTCCTAGAAGCCCTTAGTACAAATTAGCTTTGCGCTTTCACGTGCATCTGCAACGTTAGCCTCAAGCTGTGCTGGCTTAGTGGTTGCCGCAAGCTTTGCTGATACCAACTTTTTGATCGTGAGATCAATACTGCGAATCTTGCTTGAATAAGCACGCGCAGCTGAAGTCCATGAACCAACCGCAGCGGTTAAAATCTTTTTGTCAGCATCTGTTGTTGCAGCCGCTAATTTTGCTTGTGCTGCCACTAAACGCATATTTGCATCATCCAGTTTTACTTGAGTCTCTGCTTTGTTTGTGGTCTCGGTTGTGATGCCAAGATCGATAACGGGAATCTGAGCCTTGAAGTTTGCAATTGTTGTAAAGGATGCCTTGCGTGCTTTAACCGCATCATTTGCAGCTGTTAAGCAATCGATAGACAACCAGGTTAACTTTTTGCTGGAAACCAATGGATTTCTTGCGCAACGGTAGGTTCCGCCACTTGTCTTTGTTGTTTGTCCTGACTTCTTGCATGCAACGCCATTAGAAATCTTGACGGCTGCATCTGCAGGTACTGCGATCATGACGCCACCGGCGACGACGAGCGCTACAGAAAGTGATGCGATCTTGCGGAACATGTTTATGCCTTTCGTAGTAATGAGGCAATACTATCGATCAAGCACTTAAAGAAGGCTGAAAACCCGCCGTGAGTCCGATAAGTATGACCGTTACTTTCGTTGCTTCACCCTGATGTTCATGCCAATTTTTCTAACAATCGAACGTGGCACCAAAGTCTGCACAATAAAGACCAAGAGCTTGTATTGCCACCCTGGAACGCTCACCGCTTTACCTTTGAGCGCATCACGCCATGATTGTTCAACCAATCGATCAGAATTAAGCCACAAGAAGTTAGGTAACCCCTTCATCGACATCTTTCCACGCTGATGAAATTCAGTGCGTGTAAAGCCTGGGCACAGTGCGCTGACCTTCACATTAGTGACAGAAAGCTCTGTGTTGAGAGACTCTGAAAGAACAGTCAGATATGACTTTGATGCGCTGTATGTACCACCTGCGATGTAACCAGCTACAGATGAAACATTGATGATGATCCCATTATTTCGCGCCTTCATAAGTGGCAATGCAACATGCATAAGGCGCATAGGTGTGCGCACCAACACATCGAGCAATTGCTGCTCGATTTCTAAAGTCGACATGGTGAATGCTTTATTGGTTCCAAACCCTGCGTTGTTAATCAGGACATCAATCTGATTTTCTAAGATGTACTTTTCAACTTTCAGACATCCTTCATCTGTTGCTAGATCTGCCTGAATTACATGAGTTTTGATTCCCAATTTCACTTCAAGAGCTGCAGCTCTTTCTTGAAGTCGAGGCAAGTCACGGGCTACTAGAACAATGTTGTACTTGTTCGAAGCTAAAAGACGGGTAAAGCTTTCACCAATTCCTGATGTCGCACCGGTTACAAGGGCCCAAGAACTCATCTATTCTCCTAACGAATAGTTAGTTCACCAACTGCACCCTTAGGTACAAATGGAGAATGTGGTGCGATTGGCTTTAGCATTTCATACTCTGCGCCCTGTAGTGGGCGAGAATCTTTCTCACCTTTATTGGGCCATAGAGATAGAGCGCGCTCGGCTTGCGCGGTGATCGTCAGAGATGGATTGACTCCAAGATTTGCAGTAATTGTCGAGCCATCAACAATATGAAGTGTTGGATAATTCCAAGCACGGTGATAGGGATCCACAACTCCATGTGAGGAATCTGGACCAATGACACAACCACCAACAAAGTGGGCGGTAAATGGTGCATCAATTAAATCCCCAACATGCCCACCTGCGATGCCCCCATGTTTTTCTGCAATTCGGCGCACAACTTCATTTGCTGCTGGGATGTAAGTCGCATTGGGATGATCAGGATCATTAGTAGAAGTTAAGTGCCAACCAAACCAACTGCGCTTTGGCTTCACTGAAATGTAGGAATCAACATTTTGCATCGTTAAAGCAATAACAGTCCGCTCACTCCACCTGCGGACATCAAGAATTCTTTTCAATAAATAAGGGTTAGCAAAAAATGCTTTCCACCACTGCTTGCGACGAATTTTTGATGAACTGCCATCAGTCATAATCGTTTGAAGTAATCCCATCAAGTTACTGCCCTTGCCATAGCGAACAGGCTCAATGTGGGTGTGTTCATCGGGGAAGAATGAAGATGTGATTGCACTTCCTTGGCTAAAATCAATATCGGTGTTTTTCATCAACGCCCCAGTCAGCGCTTCGCTATTTGTTCGCGAGAGATCACCTAATCGATCGGACAGAAGGGGCAAAACTCCCGAATCCTTCATCTTATGAAGCAATTTTTGCGTGTTGTAGGTACCAGCCGCAACTATTACTTCATTGGCAAAGAAGGTTTTACCTCGTGACCCAAATGGATCATTTGTCTTGGTGGTTGTGATCTTCCAACGCCCATCTTCAAGTTGCCTAATTTTTGTCGCGGTGGTCATTGGAAAAACTTCTGCGCCAGCAGATTCGGCAAGACCTAAGTAATTCTTTGGCAAAGTATTTTTCGCGTTGAATTGGCAGCCCGTCATACAAGAGCCGCACTGCAGACAACCATTTCGATCTGGGCCGACTCCACCAAAGAATGGATCTTTAGCAGCTATTCCTCTTCCTTCACCGAAGAAAACTCCAAGTGGTGCCATCTGAAAGGTATGACCTGCACCCATCTCGTTAGCAACATCCTTCATTGCTTGGTCACTATTTGAAAAATAAGGGTTTTCAGTTACACCCAACATTCGACGCGCCTGATCAAACCAAGGTTCGAGCTCTTTCTTCCAATCAGTAATTGCTGCCCATTGCTTGTCGTTGAAGTAGTCATCGCCAGGTTGATACAAAGTGTTTGCATAAACCAGTGATCCACCGCCAACGCCTGCCCCACAAAGAACTAAAACATCGGGTAGAGCATGAATACGCTGAATTCCGTACAACCCAAGTTTTGGCGCGAAGAGAAACTTATTAAGTCGCCAAGAAGTCTTCGGAAAATCCTTATCCTCAAAACGACGCCCAGCTTCAAGAACTGCTACTGAATAACCTTTTTCACGCAATCGAAGCGCAGAGACCGAACCGCCAAAACCGGATCCGATCACTACGACATCGAATGAGTTATTCATTTAATCAAACAACAATTCCCGAAGGGTCTTCGTCGCGAATCTTCCACTCAGTTCCATATGAAGGCAATAGTTCTAAGAATGGCTTTGCATCAAACCATTCTGGTCCAACAACACCTTCTGGCTTCCAAATACCCTTATGGATTAACTCCATTGCAATAACTGGATTAATCGCAGTCTGCCAAACAACGGCTTGATCACCGTATTCAGCCATCGACCACTCGTTATCTACAACGTTATACATGTAACAGGCGTAAGGCTTTCCTTCTTTATTCAAGCCCTTAACCAGTGCACCAGCACAAGTTTTGCCCTTCATGCGCGAACCAAGTGTTGCGGGATCCGGCAAAGCTGCGGCAAGTAGATCACGAGGTGAAACCTGAATACCTTGAACATCTACAAAGTCTTTACGATCCATTCCCAACATATGAATTGTCTTCAATGTTGTAATGAACTGTGCACCAAGGCCGTACTTAAAGTTAACCTTTTTTGCATCAACTTTCTGGGGGATTAGTACAACCTCTTCGTGTTCAACATTTACGCATTCAACAGGTCCGATACCTTCAGGAAAATCAAAAACTTCGATTTCGCTGAATGGTTCAGTTGTGTACCAGCCACGACCGTCTTCCCAAACCAAAGGTGGATTTAAGCACTCTTCAATAGTTGTCCAGATTGAAAATGATGGAGCAAAGTCGTAGCCCTCAACAGTTAAGTTAGAGCCATCAAAAATCGTAAATGAATCGATACGACTAAAGAGATGATCTTCAGCGTAACGCGCAAAAACATCGCTCATACCAGGTTCGATTCCCATTCCAACAAGAGCGTAAATCTGACGCTCTCCCCAGTTCCAGTCACGTGCAAACTGCTCATCGCCTAGCTTTACGCCAGTTTCAGAGTTTGGATAGTGAGGATGTGGCCGAGATAGCGACATCGCCATATCGATGTAATTTGTATTTTCGATTTCGCAAGAAAGGAAAATCGGCATAACAAAACGCGGATCGACCGCATTTACAACTACATCTGGCTTTACCTTGCGAATCAACGCACGGATATCCTCCAGTTCGGCAGCATTCACCTCCGCTGCTGAAAATCGTGCATCCTTGACTCGGTTAACTGCTTCTTCCGCGCGTGACAGAGTTCGATCAGCGACAACCATCTCAGTAATAAATGATTTACGTGATGCGATATTGACGATTGCTCTGCCAACTCCGCCCGCGCCTATAACTAGCGCCTTCATTGTTGGCCTCTCATGAGGGAATAACTTCCTTTTCGTTAGATTGGAGAGTCTACCCGTTCACTTTATTCATGACAAGGCATCTTCTTTTTCATGACAAGATTGGGCATTGTAATGAAGTGATTAATAACGATAGGTCCCCGTAGCTCAGTGGATAGAGCAACCGCCTCCTAAGCGGTAGGTCGCAGGTTCAACTCCCGCCGGGGACACACAATTCTTAGGTTTAAGAAAAAACTACTGTTCTCTTTCCAACAATAAAGATCTTGTCATCTGCGTACAACTTCACTGCTTTTGCCAAAACACGGCGTTCGATATCGCGACCAATTGCGATTAACTCTTCGGCACTTGCGTTATGGGTTACATGGGCGACATCTTGTTCAATAATTGGACCTTCATCTAAATCACTTGTTACAAAGTGCGCAGATGCGCCAATGATCTTTACGCCACGCTCATGAGCTTGGTGATAAGGCTTGGCCCCTTTAAATCCAGGCAAGAAGGAGTGATGAATATTGATAATTTTTCCGGGCATCGTGTTGCAGAAATCTGGCGAGAGAATCTGCATGTAACGAGCCAGTACGACAAAATCAATTTTTAGCTCTTCGATCTTCTTTATAATTTCCGCCTCTTGCGATGCTTTTGTATCTGCAGTTACTGGCAAGAAGAGGAATTTGACTCCGTGGGATTCAACTAAAGAACGTAGCTCTTCTCGGTTAGAAATAACCAAAGGAATTTCAACGTTGAGCTCACCAAGTTCCTCAAGGTACAACAGGTCACGCAAGCAGTGACTTTCGGTTGTAACCATCACCAAAGCACGAGGCTTTTGTGCAGTTTGTCGAATGTGTAAAGAAGGATTGAACTTTGAAAGACCTT
>JBIIZR010000026.1:0-9982 GCA_044346185.1 Candidatus Planktophila sp. | reverse complement strand
GGTACGGATGCGCACTGCTTTTCAGGATTTCTCCTGATTTTCAGGGCAGATCGCCAAACTTAGTGCATGCACGCAGGCGCGGTCAAACCGGCCTAAATGAGTTACTAGATCTGGCTGACGCTCAATTTCTTGGGCATCTGTGCCTACTGTCCGGCCTAAATCGTCCGTTCCCAGCAAGGAGCGTAACTATACATAGCAGTCTCAGACCGGTCAAATCGGGTTAGGGGCATGTCGGGCGAGCTATTCAAACCATGAAAAATGCGAATTATCCACGCCCGCTAGCGTTTCTGAGCTTTTTAGGGGAATTTAGGCTAATTCGACGGCAGCGAGATCTCGCTTACCTTTTCGCAAAACCGCATATTTACCGCATAAAAAGTCGGTTTTTGAGGGTCTGAAATCCTCACCCGAAATCTTCTCATTATTGAGATATGCGCCACCCTCTTTAACGATGCGTCGCGCAGCTGATTTCGAGTCAACAACTCCAGTTGCTGCTAAGAGATCTACCCACGTTGGAATTTCTTCTTTAGCAGAGATAGTTGTTCGTGGAAGTTCTGCAAGTGCTGATGCAAGAGTTGCTTCATCCAGTTCTGCAAGCTCACCTTGACCAAATAACGCACGCGCAGCAGCTTCTACACGTTGTGTTGTTTCTTCTGAATGAACCAAAGATGTTAACTCGCGTGCCAATGCACGGTGAGCTTCGCGTAAACCAGGATTTTCATTATGTGAATTCTCGAGTTCCTTGATTTCATCATGAGATTTAAAGGAAAAAACCTTTAAGAAATTGATGACATCTTTGTCATCAGAGTTCAACCAAAATTGGAAGAAAGCATAAGGTGATGTCATTTCAGGATCTAGCCACACAGAACCACCGGCGGTCTTACCAAACTTAGTTCCATCGGCCTTCATCAATAGGGGAACTGTTAGTGCGTGACCGCTTCCCTGTTCAACACGACGAATGAGATCCAGACCTGCAACGATATTTCCCCACTGATCTGATCCTCCAACTTGTAGTGTGCAGTTATTGCGCCGATACAGTTCGAGGAAATCGTAAGACTGCAAAACCTGATATGAAAATTCGGTGTAAGAAATTCCACCGCCTTCTAGGCGAGCCGAGACCGAGTCTTTAGAAAGCATTTGATTAACGCTGAAGTGTTTTCCAATATCGCGCAGGAACTCAATTGCACTAAGCGGCGAAGTCCAATCAAGATTATTGACAACTTGAGCAGGGTTCTTCGGTGCATCAAAATCCAAAAATGCTGAAACTTGCTTGCGGATGCGATTGACCCAGGCTTCGACTATTTCAGTGCTATTCAGTGTTCGCTCTTCGTTCTTTCCACTGGGATCGCCCACAAGGCCCGTTGCGCCGCCGACAAGTGCAATGGGATTGTGTCCAGCTAATTGAAAACGGCGGAGAACAAGAAGAACTACGAGGTTTCCCGTGTGCAGTGAAGGAGCTGTTGGATCAAATCCACAGTACAAAGTTATGGGTTTTTTGAGTGATTCGAGTAGTGCGGCCTCATCAGTTGACTGGGCTAATAATCCACGCCAGCGGAGATCTTCAATCAGGTTCATGCGCTCATCATCTCTGAAAATGCCTTCTGCTTGCTGGCAATTTCCTTTTGGGTTTTAGTGTTTGCGTTCAGTGCATCTTTAATCTGTTGGGTAACTAATGCAGGTGCGGTGCCACCCGATGTCGTACGAGAGCTCAGGGCTCCGTCAACAGTAAGAACATCACGCACTCCCCCATCAAGCTCGGGGTGTACGGCTAGGAATTCTGCATCTGTTAGCTGATGAAGTTGGCGATCTGAAGATTCACACAACGCAACACACTTTCCTGCTGCTTCATGAGCTTGGGCAAAAGGAACATTTTTCTTCGCCAAGTAATCGGCAATTTCTGTGGCTAATGAGAAACCAGTAGGAGCAGCAAGCGCCATTTTTTTGCGGTCAAAATCGGTTGTTGCAACCATTCCGGTAACTGCAGGCAGGACTAGAAGCAAGGTGTCGATGCTGTCAAACAAAGGTTCTTTATCTTCCTGAAGATCGCGGTTGTAAGCAAAAGGAAGTCCCTTAAGCATCGTTAAAACACTCATGAGATTTCCAACAAGACGTCCTGACTTACCACGTGCAAGCTCTGCCATATCTGGATTCTTTTTCTGCGGCATAATCGAGGAACCCGTTGAGTAAGCATCCGCAACCTTTGCCCAAGCAAATTCCTGTGATGACCACAAAGTCCACTCTTCTCCGATTCTGGAAAGATGATTGCCGATCATGGCGAAGACAAACAAAGCCTCTGCCACATAATCACGATCACTGACCGCATCAATGCTGTTAGCAAAAGTTGATTCAAACCCTAAATTCTTTGCAGTAAAGGCCGGGTCTAGTGGAAGTGATGAACCAGCAAGTGCACCAGCACCTAATGAGCTGACAGATGTTCGAGCTAACCAATCGTTGATTCGATCTAGATCTCGTGCGAAGGCATGAGCATGCTTTGCTAACTCGTGACCAAAAGAAACTGGCTGCGCATGTTGAATGTGCGTAAAGCCTGGAGCTGGATCGCTAACGTATTCAGATGCTTTTTCTAGGATCGCACTTTGCAGATTAGTAACAAGAGATGCAATCTCAAGCATGTGATCGATCGAGAAAAGGCGAAGATCTGTTGTCACTTGATCATTGCGGGAACGACCTGCGCGTAGTGATCCCCCGACCGGGCCAAGTTTTTCCGTTAATCCACGTTCGAGTGCGCTGTGAACATCCTCATCGCTATCTACAGGCACAAATGATCCATTCGATACTTGGGTGACTAATTCTTTGAGCGCAGCCAGAATTGCTTCAGAATCCTTGGCCGATATCAGCCCATTCTTTTTCAGGATTGCCAGGTGCGCCATCGATGAACGAATGTCATAGGGAGCCAATCGCCAATCAAAGTGGATGCTTCTGGACAGGGCAAAGACTGAGTCCTCAGGACCTTGTGCGAATCGTCCGCCCCACAGCGCCATTACTTTTTCTTCCCGTCACCTTGTGCGTAAGCGAGCAATTCTTTCGCTAAATGGGCTCCACCAGTGGCTTTCTTCGATACCAAAATAATCGTGTCGTCCCCAGCGATTGTTCCAATAACACCAGTGAGCCCGGCATGATCCAAAGAACTGGCTAAGAATTGGGCTGCTCCTGGCGGAGTATGGATAACAGCCAGATTGGCACTGTGATCAACCGAGAGAATCAATTTTGACGGCATTGGAGTACTACGAACGATTGCATCGTCGGAACTTTCACGAATTTGATAAGTACTTTCGCCATCCTTGTTGCGAGCACGTACAGCTCCGATTTCTTCGAGATCGCGGCTTGCTGTTGCTTGAGTTACTTTGTAACCAGCCTTCTTGAGCAACGTCACTAGATCTGATTGAGAATGAACTAATCCCGCCTGAATCAAAGAAATCGCCTTAGCTCTACGAGCTGATACTGATTGCGCATTACTTGCCATCGTGGATCACCTTCTTAAAGATAGAAATGAACTTCTTGATCTGAACATCGGTAACAATAAGAGCTGGTGCTAAACGGATTGTCGTTGGATTGGCGGCGTTTACTAAAACGCCACAATTTTGTAAGGCGTTAGCAACATCTGATGATTTCAAACTCTCGAGCTCGATGCCAAGAAGTAAACCAGCACCACGAACTTCGGCGATTCCGGGAATCAATGCGAGTTCCTGCATTAGATAAGCACCTTGCTTTTCAACTTTCTTAAGCAGTTTTTGTGATTCTATAAACTTGATTGCAGCTAGTCCTGCAGCAGTTGTTACCGGATTTCCGCCGAAGGTCGAACCGTGATCTCCTGGTTGGAAAAGATCTGCAGCCTTGCCTAACGCAATCATCGCACCAAGAGGCAAGCCGCCTCCCAGACCTTTAGCTAGCGTGATTACATCTGGAGTAATTCCTGAATATTCGTAACCAAACCAATCTCCTGTGCGCCCCATGCCGGTTTGAACCGCATCAATAACAAGCAAAGCTCCTTTTGCATCACACAAAGTTCGTAACTCTTGAAGGTAATCGGCTGGTGGAACTATTACACCGGCTTCTCCCATAATTGGCTCGATGATTACCATCGCGGTTTTCTTAGAAACCGCTTTACGCATTGCCTCTAAGTCACCGTATGGAACATGCTTAACGCCCTTGATGAGTGGCAAGAATGGTTCACGCTTTGAAGGTTGCCCAGTTAGGGACAACGCACCCATTGTGCGTCCATGAAAGGCACCTTGGGCTGCGACAACTCGGACCTTGCCTGTACGACGAGAAAGTTTGAGCGCAGCTTCGTTGGCTTCGGCACCTGACTGGCAGAAGAAAACCTTTGCACCCTTATCCCCGGTCATAGATATAAGTTTTTCGGCAAGTTCTACTGCGTTGGGATGTACATAAAAATTGCTGACATGGCTGAGAATTGAAACTTGATTAGTAACAGCTTTAACAATCGCGGGATGTGCATGGCCCAAGATATTAGTTGCTATGCCCCCCAAGAAATCCAAATACTGTTTTCCATCGGCATCCGTAACAACCAAGCCCTTACCTTTTACTAACGCGATAGATGGAGATCCATAGTTGTTCTGAACCGAATTACTCCAACGATTGATCATTGTTTTGTTTGTCATGCAACCACCAAAGTTCCGCCTGTACCGGCAAGTGCTGATGCAAAGCTATCGGGATCTGTCCCATCAATAATTCGTACCGCTTGAGCGCCGTATGACAAGGCATCAAGGGCGGCTTGAACTTTTGGTGCCATGCCTTCGGCAAATCCTTCTTTGATCGCATCAAGATCATGTGCAGAAATCGAATCAATCAGGGAACTCTTATCTGGCCAATTTCGGTAAATGCCAGCAACATCGGTCATGACTATCAGTTGAGATGCACCCAAGGCCGCAGCTATTGAGGCGGCAGCAAAATCAGCGTTAACATTCAGGCCAGTTACTAGATCAACATCTGATGAGACGGGAGCTACAACTGGTACTAATCCATCTTCAATCAGTTCTAACAGTTGCGCTGGATTTACAGATTGCACTTCTCCAACGAAACCAAGATCCGCTGGTGTTCCGTCGATCAAAGTAGTGCGACGCTTTGCAATAACCGTTGGTAAGGCACGAGCTGAGATCGCTTCTGCTTTGATACCTGATTTACTCAAAGTCGCCGCAACCTCTTGACCAACCTGATTTACCAAAACCTCTTCAACTACATTAAAGATTTCCTGTGTAGTGACTCTGAACCCACCGATCCAATCACTTGTAATGTGCTGGGCAATCAGGGCTGCATCGATTTGTGGTCCCCCGCCATGCACAACGACAACCTTTTCTCCCGTCGCAAGTGCAGCAGAAATGGCTTTTGCAAAGTTGCCATTTTCGTCCTTCATTGCGTGCCCGCCAAACTTAACAACGATCATGATGAATACGCCGAATTTTCGTGGACGTAATCGTGCGAAAGATCATTAGTTAGAATCGTTGCTGTCGAAGAGCCAATCTTAAGATCGATTTCGATCTCGACAAGACGGGCAGCAAAATTGACCGTTGACTTATCGGCGTCCGGTGCACTGTTAGTACACACCTGTACTCCATTGAGCTTTACGTCAATGGTGAACGGATCAAGATGCGCATCTGCCGTTCCAACTGCAGCCAAAACTCGACCCCAATTTGGATCTCCGCCAAAGATGGCCGCTTTCAACAAGTTATTGCGGGCACAGGCGCGTCCAATCTCAACTGCATCTTTTTCTGAGTCGGCGTTTAAAACTTTTATCGCTACCGTCTTAGTTGAACCTTCTGCATCAGCAATTAACTGATCAGCTAACGAACCGCAAACATTCATCAGCATGGCTTCAAGATCGAAGTCACTGATGCTTACACCACTTGCACCAGATGCCATAAAAAGCACGGTGTCATTTGTTGATGTGCATCCATCAGAGTCAATGCGGTTATACGTACGATCAGTAACACGCTGAAAAATCTCTTGCGCATTTACCGAAACATTTGCATCGGTCATTACTACGGACAACATTGTTGCCAGTGCTGGCGCTAACATGCCCGCACCTTTTGCTATTGCGGCAAATTCTGCGCCATTTATCGTTGCTGTGGCGATTTTGGGAACAGTATCGGTTGTCATGATTGCCTGAGCACTTGACTGCAATCCATCACTGCTCAGAATAGGTGCGATTGTGTCGAGCCCGGTCAGAATCTTTTCCATCGGCAAAAGCTCACCAATAAGACCGGTTGAACAAACAATCACTTCGCCAGCTGAAACATTGAGTAGATGACCCACACGCTCTGCCGTCTTATGAGTATCTGCAAATCCCTGTGGACCAGTGCATGCATTGGCTCCACCACTGTTAAGTACTGCCGCTCTTACAGTTCCGCCTTTTGCCACTTGGCGTGACCAGATAACTGGCGCAGCTACCACCTTATTTGTAGTAAAAACCGCAGCCCCCATGAAGAGTGGCCCTTGGTTTTGGATCAACGTTAAATCCAGGGCGCCCGTACGTTTTAATCCAGCAGCCATCGATGCTGATTTAAAACCTTGCGGAAGTTTCATGCCCCGACACCATCAAGTGCGAGACCGCTAATCTCTGAAAGGCCACAAATCAGATTGGCGTTTTGAATTGCTTGCCCTGCCGCGCCTTTTCCAAGGTTGTCTATCGCAACTGAAACAACTAAACGATTTGTATGCTCATCCGCCGCAACTTGAATTTGTACTTTGTTACTTCCGGTAACAGCACTGGTCTTTGGCATCTGTCCTTGTGGCAATAGATCGACAAAGAATTCATTCGCATAATGCTGAGAAAATAGATCGTGGGCCTGTTCGGAAGTCATCGGTTTAACGAGCTTTGCCGTAATTGTTGAAAGGATTCCACGAGGCATTGGAGCAAGAATCGGTGTAAAAGATATTCTCGCCTCTTTCTGCGCAACTGCTGACAAGGCTTGTTCAATTTCAGGAGTGTGCTGATGCACTCCACCGAACTTGTAGGAGGTCAAAGAATTCATAACTTCGCTACCAATCAAATTGATTTTCGCGCTTCTTCCCGCGCCCGTTGTGCCAGAAGCTGCAACAACGACGATATCTGAGCAATCAATCACAGAGAGCGCTGGTGCAATTCCTAAAGAAATTGATGTCGCATAGCAACCAGGATTAGCCACCTTGCTCTCTTTTTTGATCGCTTCGCGCTGATCCGCAGCAAGCTCTGGCAAACCATAAACCCAGGAGCCCGCGTGCTTTCCGCCATAATATTTTTCCCATTGCGCAGGATCTTCTAATCTGTAATCAGCACCAAGATCAACGATTTTTATATGTGCCGGAATTTTGGCAATCAGTGCTGCAGATTCACCATGTGGCAAGGCCAGAAAAACCAAGTCGATTGCTGAGAAATCTATTGAATCTGCGGACACAAACCGACGTCCTGAATAGCTCTGAAGTTGTGGGTGAACAGAGGTGACCTGCTCCCCTGCATTCGAATGCGCGCTGACTACCGTAACTTCAAAGACCGGATGTGTAGCCAGAAGCCTTAGTAACTCTCCACCTGTATACCCGCTTGCACCAATGACCCCTGTTTTCATGGGTCCAGCGTAAGGGATTGTCTATAATTATGCAATCATATGCATAATTATGCGGTTCGAACCACTGCTCCGCACTTAGCCGTTGCTACCGCCGTAGCCGATTCACGCATAGCTGAAACCTCTTCACCCGTGAGAGTCCGATCAGAGGCGCGGAATACCAAGGTGAAGGCCAATGAAATTTTGCCATCACCAATCTTGTCGTAGCGATCAAACAGGGTTATCGATTCCAGTAAGTCTCCGGCACCTTCACGCAAAGCCACTTCAAGGTCGGCAGCACTGACCGTTGAATCAACAATCAGGGCAACATCTTGAACCGCTGCAGGCATGGTTCCCACTGTTGTTGGACGAACTAATGCTGAATCCGGAAGAGCACTAAGAGCTACAGCAAATGCGACCGAACGTTCAGGTAGTCCGTAGGCGGCAATGATGCGCGGATGTAGTTCTCCCGCATGTGCAACCGCCTTGCCGTTAACAATTAACTCTGCGCAACGTCCTGGATGCCAAGGTGCTAAATCAGAGCGAGCAACGCTCCATTGGAGATTGCACAGTTGCAAAATATCTTGAGCATAGGCGATCGCATCCTGCCAGTTATAGGCGCGCGATTTACCTTGCCAATTTTCATTTTCAGTCTTTCCAACAAGCAGGCCAGCGACGTGATATCCCTGTGTTGGCACGCTGGCAAAGATTTCGTCAATAATCTTTTGATTAGGACGCTTTGATAAATCAGGAGAAATTGCAGGTACTAACTTTTGCGAACTTCGAAAGATTGAACCCATCTCAAAGATTGCGAAATCTTTAGCTCCACGACTGATGTTTCGTTGAGCAACTTCAATCAGACCCGGTACTAGATGAACACGCATTAATGGGAACTCTTCAGACATAGGGTTTGCAACCTTGTATGTTGAAGCTCGTTCTCCGACAAAACCCATGGAATCTATCGTTGCTTGATTAGTAAATGGGAAGGTTTGAACTTCGGCTAAACCGCGACTAGCAAGCATTGTCGAAACAGCGCGACGGCGCTTCTGCGTCGCATTCAATGATGCGTGTAATGGACGCGGAGGCAAAATTGATGGAATTTTGTCGTAACCGATCATGCGGGCTACTTCTTCAGTGAAATCCGCTGCCGTCAGTAAATCCGCTCGCCATGATGGTGGATCGATGGTGAAGCTTTTCTCGTCTACATCGCAACCAATTACACGCAGAAGTTCGGCAACCTTTGTCGGTGGCACTTCAAAGCCCAGGGTTTTTGAAACATAGGAAGGATCAATAGTTACCAACGGCGCATAGATCGGTTCTCCATCAACAACTGTTGCCACATGCTTGGCTGAACTATGTGCCGTAAGAAGTTGGACGAAACGCGCTGATGCGAATTCGGCTAATGAGGGATCAACACTTCGTTCTAAACGACGTGACGCCTCGGAGGAAAGTTTGTGGCGACGAGAATTCTTGGCGATACAGACCTCACAGAAGTGAACCGCTTCTAAAGCGATCTCTGTGGTTGTCTCAGTTATTTCTGATGAGAGTCCACCCATAGTTCCGGCAAGAGCTAATGGCTGCTCATCATCACACACCATCAAATCATCAGGATCTAATGTGCGCTCTACCCCATCCAAAGTCTTGAACTTTTGCGCCTTACCTGCGCGCTTGATCGTTAGTCCGCCCTTGATTTTCGCCTTATCAAAGGCATGCAGAGGCTGCCCAAGTTCGAGCATTACATAGTTCGTTACATCAACAACTAAAGAAATAGAGCGCATAGCCATTTTTTCAATGCGTCGGCGCATCCAAATCGGAGTTGTTGCTTTTTGATCAAAATTTGAAAGCGTACGCAGGTAGAAGACCGAGGCCGTTGATTTGTCGGCAATCTTGGCAGACACGCCTTTACCTGTGTCCTCAAACTTTAATGCGCGCAAGGCATCAACTGGATCTGAGAACTTTAGATCAAGTGAACCAGCAACTTCGCGAGCAATTCCGCGAATGCTCAACGCATAACCACGATCAGGATTGACCGCTACATCAAAGATC
Source organism: Candidatus Planktophila sp. (assembly GCA_044346185.1). Taxonomy (GTDB): domain Bacteria; phylum Actinomycetota; class Actinomycetes; order Nanopelagicales; family Nanopelagicaceae; genus Planktophila. Next base: position 383 of record JBIIZR010000026.1, on the reverse strand, counting down.
ACATCATTGATCTGTAAGGCTTCAATTGCATCAGCACCAATGGTTGCTTCACTTTCGGCAAAAACCATGATGCCTTCGTGATCATCGCTGATACCAAGTTCACGGGCTGAACAAATCATGCCGTTAGAAGTTTTGCCGTAAGTCTCACGGGAACCAATTTTGAAATCCCCCGGGAGCACAGCACCAGGAAGGGCTGCAACAACAACATCCCCCACTGCAAAGTTGGTTGCGCCGCAAATAACATAGCGAGTTTCGGCTTCGCCACAATCAAGACCAACGTAGCGAATGGGTTTTTTGAATTCGGTAATTTCTTCAATGGAAAGTACCTTTGCAAACTTCAATGGCCCAGTTAAATCAGCGCCCTGCTTGATGATCTCTTCTAC
>JBIIZR010000025.1:0-10396 GCA_044346185.1 Candidatus Planktophila sp. | reverse complement strand
TCTAATACGGGGACCTAGCTCAATTGGTAGAGCACCGCCTTTGCAAGGCGGGGGTTAGGGGTTCGATTCCCCTGGTCTCCACAGTAGTTTTCTTGAGTTGAATTCTGATTTCTAAATGGTGCTTAAAAACTCCGCCACTTTGAAGTACACAGGAATTCCAATTATCAAGTTAAAGGGAAAAGTAACTCCAATACTAGACATCAAAGCAACTGTCGCATTGGCTTTAGGTAAAGCAACACTTACCGCCGCCGGAGCTGCGATGTAAGAAGCGCTCGCACATAAAACACCAAGAACTGTTGCGCCACCTACAGAGAGCCCAATTGCTCCACCTAAGGCCACACCCATAACACCAACTATTAATGGGAATACAAGACCAAAAACAATAAGTGGTTTTCCAACCTTTCGAACTTCAGAGAAGTTGAAACCGGCCAGATACCCCAAATGCAGTAAGAATAAAACCAATAAACCACTTAACAAGCCAATAAAGAATGGGCTAACTTTTTCATAACCTTCAGTTGAAGATACAGCTCCGATAAACAAGCCGCCAAACAACAACAGAACTGTTTTACCTAACAAAACTTCTTTAAGAGTTTCACTCCATTTAACTTCTGATCCAGGAGTTCTAGAACCTAGATAGATACCAACTATCAATCCGGGGATTTCCATCAGAGTTAGCAAAGCTGGCGCAAATCCTTCTACATAGATCGAATTACTCTCTAAAAACAAAAGCGCAGCCGAAAAAGTTACAAGTGAGGTAGAGCCATAATGAGCTGCAATTGCGCCTCGATCAACAACTGATAGCGCGCGCACTAAACGCAAAGAGATATATGCAAAGACCGGAATCAACGCACCTGCAATCACAGTTGTTACAGCTGGCGCAAAGACTTCTTCGAAAGTGACACTCTTTAGAGAATGACCGCCTTTAAGCCCAATTCCAAATAAAAGGTAAATGGAAAGAAACTGATAAATCTGTTCAGGGACCCGGACATCGCTCTTAATACGGGCCGCGATGAAACCGAAAACGAATGCCAAAACACCCACCGACACCAGGTTAGATAAGGCTAAATCCCATGAGCTCACAGGCTGAGAATACATGAAGTTTAATTCATGAGTCAAATCTCATGTATAATTAGGCCATGGCAACAACCCAAACAACATGGACTTTTCTCTCAAATCACGGGCATATTCTCGTGCATATCAATCGTAACCCTGATTCTAAAGTTAAAGAGATCGCCGAAGCTGTGGGGATAACAGAGCGAAGCGCACTTTCAATATTGTCAGATTTAGAAACTGGCGGATACATCTCGATTGAAAGAATCGGCCGCAGAAATAGTTATCGCGTCAACACCAATAAAAGTTTCCGCCATCCCATGGAGGCTCAACAACCAATCAGCGCGCTACTAAGGATATTTTCTAAAAAGTGAGTTTAGTTAAAAGCCGCTATAACTCCGGGCTAGTTGTCATGGCAACCAAACATGACAAAGCCAAGCTTGTCACGCAACACTTCAAGGACATTTTGGCTATGGCGGTGCAAGAGGTTTTAGTTGATACAGATGTGTTTGGAACTTTTGCAGGTGAAATTGAAAGAGTTGGTACACCTCTTGAAACAGCGGTGAAGAAAGCACAACTTGGAATTAAAACCTCAGGAAATCAATACGCAATAGCTTCAGAGGGAAGCATTGGCCCAGATCCATTCTTTGGTTTTGTAAACGCAAATATCGAAACGATGGTATTTGTTGACAACAAACTAGATATTCAAGTTCACGAGACCATCAAATCAAACGAGATAACAGCATTTTCTACAACCACATTAAGAAATGATCTCGGGGTCTTTTTACAAAAAGCAGATTTTCCAAATCACGCGGTCATTGTCAAGCCACACATAGGACAAGGTGCACACAAAGGGATACGAGATCTTCGCACCTTAGAAAAAGCAATTACAGATTCACGAGATCTTTCCTCTGACGGAGAAGCGATTATCGAAAGTGATCTTCGAGCCATGTGTTCACCATCAAGGCAGAAAAATATTTCTGCTGTTGGACTTAAATTGGTTCAACGGTTATCCCACACATGTCCAGAGTGCCAAACACCAGGGTGGGGATTAAAGAGTTATATCCGCGGGGTTGAATGTTCCCAATGTGGTGACTTGTCAGAAGAGGCAATTAGCCGCGAAATTATGGGATGTTATAAGTGTGAATTCACGGTACTTGGCGCTGTGATTAACCTGACTTTAGATCCAGCTCGTTGCATGAGTTGTAACCCGTAAAAATCTCTTCATCTTTAGCGTAATCTAACGCCATGACAACAACAGCGACCCTTCACACATCACTCGGTGACATTGTTATCGAACTATTTCCAAATCACGCACCAAAGACAGTTGCAAACTTTGTAGAACTAGCAACAGGTGCAAAGGAGTGGACAGATCCACGCACAGGTCAAAAGACAACTGCAAAGTTATATGACGGAACAATTTTTCACCGCGTCATCGAGGGTTTCATGATTCAAGGTGGAGATCCACTAGGTCGCGGAACTGGTGGACCTGGTTACCGTTTTGCCGACGAGTTCCATGGTGAACTTGGTTTTGATCGCCCATATATTCTTGCGATGGCAAACTCAGGACCCGGAACAAACGGTTCTCAATTCTTTATCACTGTTGCACCAACAACCTGGTTGAACCGCAAACACAGCATTTTCGGTGAAGTCAAAGATGCAGCTAGCCAAGCAGTTGTTGATGCAATTGCAACAGCAAAGACTGGCGCACAAGATAAGCCAGCAACTGACATAACAATCAACAGCGTTACAGTTGCTTAAGCGTTCAGCCACTTATTCGCTAATCGCAGTTATCTGCGGTGCATATCTGTTGCAGTTGGTGGTTCCATCGATTCAGCAGCAGTTATGGTTGCCAAGTTTTGAGTATCTGCAATTTAGCAACGAGTGGTATCGATTATTTACTGTAGCTCTGACTCACGGCGGAATCCTTCATCTAGGTTTCAATATGTATTCTTTGATGGTTTTGGGATCTCCACTAGAAGCCGCATATGGAAAACAAAAGTTCCTGATTGTTTTCTTTTTCTCACTTCTTACCGGTTCTTTAACCTCGGCTTACTTTGCATCTTTGTATAGCGCTTCAGTTGGAGCATCAGGTGCGATCTTTGGATTATTCGGAGCTCTTGCAATCGTGGGCAAGAGGATTGGCGCAGACATTCGTTCAATTGTTGTGATTATCGGAATCAACTTTGCTTTTGGTTTTGCCATGGGCGGGGTTGATTGGCGTGCACATCTAGGTGGATTAATCGGCGGGGTAGTAGCTGCCCAGTTAGTTATGGTGCGAAGGTAGGTTATCCACAGGTTTTACCCACATTGTGGATCGAATTACAACCGTGTAATTAGAGGGCAAAAAGACGAAGTTAGCGCCAGCGGGTAGCCAGCGAGAAGCCCACACCAACAAAGCTAAAGCCAACAATCATGTTCCAAGCACCAATGCCTGGGATTGGGTACTGGGTCTGGGTTACATAGAAGGTCACGATCCAGAATAAGCCGATCAAAAAGGCGGCGACCATAGTTGGAGCAAGCCAACGTGGGCTCTCCAATGGTGCATGAGGGGTCTGAACATCAACCTCTTGATTGTGAGCGCGCTGCTCAGCGACCTTTTTGCGTAGCTTTGATTTAGGCATACGCGAAAGATACACCATGAGACACAATGCTCCTATGGCCACCAAGATTCTTGTCGTCGATAACTACGACTCCTTTGTCTTTAACTTGGTGCAGTATTTGCAGCAACTTGGCGCCGCATGCACCGTGGTTCGAAACGATGCGATTGCCGCCGAGGAAGCTTCGAAGTACGACGGCGTCCTGATTTCTCCAGGGCCCGGAATCCCAGAAAAAGCGGGAATCTCAGTTGAGATGATCAAGTACTGCGCGCAGCACTCCATTCCATTATTTGGTGTCTGCCTTGGGCACCAAGCCATCGGTGTTGCATTTGGGGCAACAGTTTCGCGCGCACCAGAACTTTTACATGGAAAAACTTCACTTGTGTATCACCAACAAGAAGGTGTCTTGGCAGATATTCCATCACCATTTACCGCAACCCGTTATCACTCATTGTGTGTTGAAAAAGATTCTATTCCAGAAGCTTTACGCATTACTGGTTCAACTGATTCTGGTCTGGTTATGTCAATAGAACACACAACACTTCCAATTCAGGGTGTGCAGTTTCATCCAGAATCAGTTTTAACCGAGCACGGACATCAAATGCTTGCTAACTGGTTAGTGATGTGTGGAGATAAAGGCGCTCGCGAAAAAGCGGTTGGCTTGTCGCCGGTAGTTAACCGTTAAATTACGGCGCTTTATTAATTGTAATTGTGACTGATTTACCAATGGTTTGCGTGGTTCCACCATCTGGTGCCTGACGAATAACAACACCAATTGGTTGATTAGCATCAAAGCCTTCAACCTCGCGAACTAAGAAACCTGCTTGAACCAAAATTGTTTTTGCTTGTAAAGCTTCGATTCCAAGTAACGAAGGAACACTAACTTCTCCGCTTGCGATTTGAAGTACAACTCCACTACCAGCGGTAATCATTGAACCTGGTTCTGGAGTTACCTTTAAAACAGTTCCTTGTGGTTCATCAGATGGAACAGCTTCTGTTGATGCAACAAGAAGTCCAACCGAAGCTAAAGCACTACGCGCATCCAAAAGTGACAACCCAACTAAATCTATTGGGACTTCAGAATTACCTGGACCATCTGAAATAACCAAGACAACACCCGAGCCTTTTTGAGCGCGTGTTGTTGCAAGTGGAACCTGGCTAGCAACTCGATCTTTAGGAATTCGTCCATCATATGCTCGAGTAATTGTTACAACATAATCACTGAGCAAGGCTTGTGCTTCAACTTGGGTTAAGCCAACAACATTTGGAAGTTGCGGCAGGTTAGATGTCGCAACATCTGGGCGAGCGATGAAAAGCCCTGCAATTAATACCGCTGCAGCAGCAACACCGCTAATTGCTCCAATTAATACCTTGCGCCGAGAAACTGGTTGCTTTGAAATCTTTGTTGTCAGAACCTCACCGGACTTAATCTTGTACAGATCATCCAGCATTAATCCTGCAGATTGATAACGATCATCAGGATTCTTTGCCAAAGCAACAGCTAAGAAAGTATCAACACCTGCAGGAAGGTCAGGCACGATTGAACTTGGTGTTACTAAAACACCAGAGACATGTTGGTACGCAATTGATACTGGTGTCTCACCAGTAAATGGTGGTTTACCCGTTAAAACTTCATATAACAAACAGCCAGTTGAATAAATATCACTTCGCAAGTCTGCAACTTCACCTAATGCTTGTTCCGGTGAAAGGTATTGAGCAGTTCCAACTACATTCCATGTGCTGGTAAGTGTGGCACCTAAATCTGCTAAAGCGCGTGCGATTCCAAAATCCATCACCTTTACATCACCATTATCGGTGATCATAATATTTGCGGGCTTTATGTCGCGGTGAACAATTCCGCTGTGGTGTGAGTATTCAAGCGCGGCAAGAATTCCTTCACCAATTTCAAGGGCGCGCTTTAGTGGAACCCGTTCACCTTTATGAATTAACTCGCGAAGTGTGTGCCCTGAAATCAACTCCATAACAATGTACGGCGCAGGCTCTTCACCCGAATCGTAAACAGCAACAATTCCTGGATGATTCAGCGCAGCCGCAGCCAGAGCTTCTTTACGAAAACGCGCAACAAAAGATGGGTCGCGCGCTAAATCACTACGCAATACTTTGACTGCAACCTGTCGCGCTAAACGCGTATCTTCGGCGACATAAACATCAGCCATTCCGCCAGTGCCGATCATTTCGCCTAATCTGTAACGATCGCCGAGCAGCGAATTAATCATGTGCTGCTCCTATCGGTGAAGTTAACGTTTTCGCTTCATCTGAAATATCAGCGATAAGTACGGTGACATTATCAGGTGCACCATTGACATATGTTGCATCAACTAAAAACTTAACAGCCTCATCTTTATCAGATTTCTTTAAACCAATCTTGATCTCTTTTTCTGTTAAAACCCCAGATAAACCATCGGAACACAGCAGATATCGGTCACCCTTTTTAATCTCATACATTTGAAGAACTGGTGTGACATCGCCATCGCCGCGTAATGCTTGAGTCAACATAGAACGCTGCGGATGTTCAGCGGCCTCAGCCACAGAAATCGCTCCTTGATCCAGAAGCTCCTGAATAACGGTGTGATCATTACTTAATTGTTCTAAAGTGTTTCCGCGCAAACGATAACAGCGCGAATCACCCACATGTAGTAAAGAGATGTACTTGTCGCGAATCAGCAAGGCGGTCAAGGTTGTACCCATTCCACGTTTTTCAATTTGTTCGTCGGTTACAGCCGAAATCTCTAAATCAACACTGTGCAAAGAATGCATAAGGAGATCCTCAACAGAGTCGTCATCTATTTCTGTCGAGACCAAAGCCGGAATAAGAGATTGCAAAACCTCAATTGCAATTCGCGAAGCAACTTCCCCTGCAGCATGACCACCCATTCCATCTGCGACGGCAATTAGTTGTGGGGAAACTAGACCAGAGTCTTCATTTCCTTGCCGCACCAACCCAATGGCAGAGCGCGCAGCTGTTTCAAAAAAGTGTGCGCTCATAGTTCTAAGAGTAACGGTGTAACCTTCAAAGGTGAAGATTTACGCCCACCGCGGATCCTCGATGCAACACCCCGAGTTAACGATGGTTGCCTATAAAGCGGCCATTGATGAAGGGGCGGATGGTTTTGAATGTGATGTGCGGTTAACTAAGGACAACCAAGTAATTCTGTGGCATGACCCCGACATGCAACGTATCGCCGGCAACTCTACTCGGATTGCTGATTCAAATTTTTCCGAAATTAAAAGGCTATATCCGCAAGTTATGACTTTAGAAGAGTTATTGATTTTGGCTAGGGATAACAAGAAAGAGTTAGCGATCGAAACCAAACATCCAGTGCCGACCGGTAGCGCTGTTGAAAAGAAAGTTATGGAATTACTACAACAAGAAAAACAGTCAGCTCTGATTTCTGTTATGTCTTTCTCTTGGCTAGCTCTCGAAAATATTCGCAGAATAGATCCACAGCAACAAACCGTGGCTTTACTTCATGACAAGTTTTCATTTGCGATGCGACGATTTACATCTGCGCAGGCTATTGGCCCAGGTATTTCTGCATTTAGAAATAAACCGTATTTGAATCAAGATCCACGCACACTCTTTGTGTGGACCGTTGACTCTGCTGATGATGTGCGCTTTTGCGCTGCTAACGGTGTGGATGTCTTGATCACCAATACCCCGTCATATGCGAGGTCAGTACTCGGGTACCATTAGCAAGTGAGTACATACGCCTATCTGGGTCCCAAGGGAACATTTACAGAGGCGGCTCTTAAAAAGATCACTTCTTCTAATGATCGTCTAATGCCCTACGCCAACGTAACCGCAGCACTTGATGCGGTCCGGTTAGGTAAAGCTCATTTTGCATTGGTCCCAATTGAAAACTCTATCGAGGGTGTTGTCGCGCGCACTCTTGATGAACTTGCAACAGGTGAACCACTTACTATTGTCGGCGAAGTAACTTTGCCAGTCTCTTTCGCATTAATGATCAAAGGTGACGACAAAGAAATTTTGCGAATCGCAACCCACCCTCATGCAGAAGCGCAATGCCGTAACTATGTAGCAACTCATTACCCAGATGCAGAGTTAATTTCTACCGCATCAACCGCGGCAGCAGCTGAAGCGATTTCACGCGGCGAATTTGATGCAGCGATTGCAGCACCAGTGGCTGCGGCCCATTACGGGCTTCGCGTAATTGCAGACAACATCGGTGACAACATCGGAGCTGTCACGCGTTTTATTTTGGTTTCAAAACCAGGCACGATTCCAAAGAACACAGGTTGGGATCGCACCTCACTTGCAGTCTTTATCGCTATGGATCACGCAGGAGCGTTACTAGATATTTTGACTGAATTCGCTAAGCGCGAGGTAAACCTAACTTTTATTCAATCACGTCCAACTGGTCTGGAACTTGGCCACTACCATTTCATTATTGACGCTGAGGGTCACATCGCAGATACATCGGTGAAGGAGGCAGTAGAAAGCCTTCGAGCAATCTGCGAAGACATCCGATTCCTTGGCTCATACCCACGAGAAAAGGCAAGTAAATGATCGACATCAAGTATTTACGCGAGAACCCTGATGCAGTCCGTGCATCTCAAACGGGTCGCGGTGAAGATGCTTCGATTGTTGACAAGGTAATTGCAATTGATGAAATTCGTCGAGCAGCGATTGAAAAATTTGAAACTTTACGTGCAGAACAAAACCTTTTATCTAAAGCAGTAGGTGCTGCAAAAGGTGATGAAAAGACTGCGTTGCTAGAAAACGCAAAAGAGCTTGCAACAAAGGTAAAAGAGGCAGATTCAAAGCGTGCTGCAGTAGAAGAAGAAAGCAAGCAGTTAATCATGCAGCTTTCAAATATTTTGGATCCTGCTGCACCAATCGGTGGAGAAGCAGATTTTGTTGTTATCGAACATGTTGGGACTCCTCGCACCTTTGACTTCCAACCAAAAGATCACGTAGAACTTGGTAAGTTGTTGGGCGCAATTGATACCGAACGCGGTGCAAAAGTTGCCGGATCTCGTTCATATTACTTAACAGGTGTTGGTGCAATGTTGGAATTCGCGCTAGTTAATTACGCAATCTCATCTGCACTTAAAGCTGGATTTACTCCTGTAATTCCACCAGTGCTTGTCAATCCAGCTGCTATGGAAGGAACTGGTTTTCTTGGTCAAGCTGCAGAAAATGTTTACCATCTTGAAAAAGATGATGTGTATTTAGTTGGTACATCAGAGGTTCCATTAGCTGCAATGCATATGGATGAAGTTTTGCCGGCCGAAAAACTTCCAATGCGTTATGCAGGTTATTCATCATGTTTCCGCCGCGAAGCAGGAACATACGGAAAAGATACTCGCGGAATTATTCGTGTTCACCAATTCGACAAAGTTGAGATGTTTTCATTTTGCCATCCAGATCAAGCAAAAGAAGAGCACAAGCGTTTACTGCAGTGGGAAAAGGACTTTCTCGATGCGATGGAGATTCCATACCGAGTCATTGATGTTGCATCAGGTGATCTTGGCTCTAGCGCTAACCGTAAGTTTGATATTGAAGCCTGGATTCCTACACAAGAGGCCTACCGCGAAGTTACAAGTACCTCTAACTGCACTGAATTTCAGGCACGCCGCTTAAACATTCGCTTTAAAGATACTGACGGAACAAAAGCAGTTGCCACACTCAATGGCACATTAGTTGCGATCCCTCGCATGATTGTTGCAATTTTAGAAAATCACCAAAATGCAGATGGCTCAGTCAATGTTCCTGCTGCCCTACAACCATTCTTAGGAACACAACGATTTGAGTTGGTGTGAGTAAACGCCCTAAGTTGATTGCAACTGACCTAGATGGAACGATTGTTTCGCATAAAGGTGTCATTTCTCAAAGAACTATTGATGTATTTACTCGTGCTAAAGATATGGGTGTCCATGTTTTCTTTGTAACAGGTCGTCCTCCGCGCTGGATGGGTGAAATCCGCGAAGCTTTTGGTTTTGGTGAAGCAATCTGTTGCAACGGTGCAATGTTGTATGACTTAATGAATGACAAAGTTTTAGAAGAGTGGATGATTTCAATAGAGGACCAATTAGAAGTTGTAAGACGAATGCGAATTGCAATGCCTGAAATGTCATTTGCGGTCGAATCTAACGACCATTATCACCGTGAAATTGCCTATGTTCCTAAATGGGATATTGGTTTAGATAATGTTGGAACTGACAAAATTGAAGATGTCATTAATCGTCCAGCTTTAAAGATTTTAGGAAGATGTAGCAACCACGAATTCACTTCAGATGAGATGGTAGAAGTTGCACATCGCGAATTACATGACCTTGTAACAGTCACACATTCAACTTCACGAGATTCACTGATTGAGATCTCGGCGCACAATGTTTCAAAGGGTGCGACTTTAGCGATGATGGCAGCACGAATCGGTTTAACCGCTGACGATTGTGTTTCATTTGGCGACAACCCCAACGATTTTTCAATGCTGAAATGGGCGACCCGTTCCTATGCGATGTCAGATGGACATCCACACGCTCCAACTTTTGCCACCGCAATCGCAGAACCATGTGAAGCTGATGGAGTCGCAAAGATCATCGAGCAACTATTGGATCTACCCGCCTAAGCCTTGGCTCGATTTTCAGCCTGAGCGATATTCGGGTAATCTCTCCCACGGAGGGCTCGCATAGCGGCCGAGTGCACCGGTCTTGAAAACCGGCAAACGAAAGTTTCGTGGGTTCAAATCCCACGCCCTCCG
>JBIIZR010000068.1:0-3076 GCA_044346185.1 Candidatus Planktophila sp. | reverse complement strand
AAGAGATGATCGCTACCTTGGCGTTGGGCAGTGGCTTTACGCCAATTTCTGGTGCATGTCCGGCCATTTACTTGCCTCCTCGTGAGTGACCAAGTTTTTCTTCCTTGGTAGTTAGATATTTCTCGTTAAATGTATTGGGAACAACAGTTAAGTTGGCTTGCATTACTTCAACACCTGCGCTGCGCAGGGCTGCAACCTTGCTGGGATTATTGGTCAGTAGCGTTAAATCTTTAAGACCTAGAGCTTTAATGATTGCAATCGCATCAGACCAATCGCGAGCATCGATTTCATGTCCCAGATAAAGATTGGCATCGATGGTGTCCATGCCGGCATCTTGTAATTGGTAGGCCTTTATCTTTTCAGTCAAGCCAATGCCACGGCCTTCGTGATCGCGCAGATAAACAATGTAGCCATGACCATGTGCTTGAATCATTGAGATTGATTTTTCTAACTGTTCGCCGCAGTCACAACGCTGTGAATGCACAACATCGCCAGTAAAACATTCGCTATGAATACGCACCAGTGGCACTATGCCGGCTTGGCCAAAAGAGATAACTGCATGTTCGCGCTGTCGAAGGCCTGGATATGTTGCGATTGACCACATGCCGGTGCGTAGTGGCAGCTGTGCCCATTCAAATTCAAATGTTGACTCAAGCACTGGTGCTACTGGGGCAAGGCCTTTTAGCTCATCGACAGAGATCATCGGAATTGAGTGCTCGGTCGCAAAGGCAACAAGTGATTCACCGCGTGCCATTGATCCATCATCATTAACGATTTCAGATAACAAACACACTGGTTGCGCGCCAACTAGATGTGACAGGGCAACACCTGCTTCAGTGTGGCCGCCGCGTGCTTCTAGTCCACCGATATCTGCAATTAACGGAAAGACGTGGCCAGGGCGAATGAAATCTGAATGCGTAACAGCGCCATCAGCTAAAGCACGGACAGTGTTTGCGCGTTCTGTGGCGCTCACACCGGTTGTTAATCCGACCTTGTAATCAACGCTGACAGTAAATGCGGTTTTCTTAGAATCTTGGTTTTCTTCCACCATCAATGGCAAGCGCAAAGTGCGGGCACGCTCTTGCGTCAAAGCTACACACAGGATTCCGGTTGTGTGGCGCACCATGAACGCCACTTTTTCAGGGGTGGCCTTTTCAGCCAACAACATCAGGTCGCCTTCGTTTTCGCGATCTGCATCATCGGTCACAATGATTAAGTCACCATTTTTATAAGCATCAAGGGCTCTTTGCAGGTTACTCATTGCTTGTCTCCCTTTGCGAGTAACCGTTCAACATACTTAGCCAGCACATCGACTTCGACATTGATCAAATCCCCTGGCAGCTTTGTTGCAAGGTTCGTGCGCTCTAAAGTTTCAGGGATTAGCCAGACTGTAACCACATTGTTGGCATCGTTGACTTCGCCCACAGTCAGTGAAACACCATCTAGGCATATCGAACCTTGATTAACAATGTACTTAGCTAGTTTTTCAGGGACGTTGATATCAAACTGCGCCCACTTTTCACCGGGTGTAAGGCCAACAACTGTTGCGACACCATCGACATGACCCTGCACCATGTGGCCACCCATGCGGGTATTTAGTAGAGCAGCTAATTCCAAGTTCACTGGGCTGCTAACTGCAAGTTGTGACAGCGATGTAACCGCCAAGGTTTGCACCATGACATCTGCGGTAAAGCTGTCACCTGCAATTGATGTAGCGGTTAAGCAAACACCATTGACTGCAACTGAATCCCCCAGTGCGATCTGTGAAATAAGTGCAGGTGCTGACACAGTAAAGACGGCAGAGCTTTCGCCCTTTTCAATGGCGGTAATGCGCCCTAGTTCTGCAATAAGTCCGGTAAACATCACTCACCATTCCTTATGCGATAAACCGATTTAACATCGCCATCTAGTACCTGTGTACCAAGGTGATCCATACGCATCTGATCGGTGATCGTTGTTGGGTAATCAAAGGCGAAGAAATGCTTGCCAGTACCGAGCAAAGTAGGTGCTTGATACATGATTAATTCATCCAATAAACAGCCATTCAACATGGCACTGCCCAGCGTTGGCCCAGCTTCAACAAAGACATGATTGAGGCCTAGTTCATTGAGCTTTTCGACTAGAACATCTAGATCCTTAGATTTAACAACAACAGTTTGCGCGGCATCATCAAAGACATGTGCATCTTTAGGTAGCTCTTGTTCCCCACAAATAACGCGGATTGGATTGTTGGCAAAGCCTGCAAAATCCCCACGCGGAATCAAATGTGGGTTATCGATAAGAACAGTGTTTGTTCCCACCAGAATCGCATCTGCTTGGCGACGCAATACCTGCACATCTGCCCTAGATGATTCATTGGTAATCCACTTAGATGTTCCATCGGCTGCGGCGACTTTGCCATCAAGGGTTGCGGCAATTTTCCAAGTAAAAAATGGGCGGTTCTTTCGGATCTTCATGAGCCAGGCACGATTTGAAAACGCAGCTTCATCCTTTAAGACACCTTCAACAACGTTGAGACCTGCTGCGCTAAGTGCTGCGGCTCCCCCAGCTGCTTTTTCATTGGGATCGGCAACTGCGTAAACAACAGTTGTGATACCCGCATCAATGATCGCTTGAACACATGGACCAGTACTGCCGGTGTGATTGCAAGGTTCAAGGGTTACAACAATTGTGCTGCCCTGTGTTTTTTCTCCAGCTGCTTTAATTGCAACAACTTCGGCATGATCGCTACTTTTATTGCGATCATGAAAACCTTCGGCGATTACTGCACCAGTTGAATCAATAATTACTGCGCCAACAATTGGATTAGGCGCGGTCTTTCCCAGACCTTTTTCGGCAAGGGCAATGGCACGTTGCATTGCAACTGTGTATTCCATTTTTAATCCCCCTGCCCTTTTTTAAGTTACAAAGAGGCTTCCGGGGTGGGTGCAGGAAAGAATGCACAAAGAAGGTAGGCGCAAGCCCACCTTTGTTTGTTTTCTCTCATCCGGACTTTAACCGTCGGTCTCAGAGTTTCACTGAGTCAACCGATACCTGGCAGGTATCGGGTCGCGGACTTTAACCGCCGGTTCGAAAT
>JBIIZR010000024.1:0-10460 GCA_044346185.1 Candidatus Planktophila sp. | reverse complement strand
ATCTAAAGGCAGGTGCTGACTCCCGCACCCTTACATCTGAAGAACAACTCTTCACAATGACATTAGATGAAGCACTTGAGATCTACTCAAAGCCAAAAGAGCGTCGCCGCGGTGTTGCAAAGCCACCAGTAAAGGAACTTGGTATTGATCCAACTTCTCAAAAGGCGCTAATCATTAAAGATGGTCGTTTTGGTATGTATGTAACTGACGGTGAAACAAATGCAACGCTGCGCCGTGGAGATACAGCAGAGGGAATGACATTAGATCGTGGTCTTGAACTACTTGCCGGCCGCCGTGCCTGGGAAGCAGAGAACGGCCCATCGCCAAAGAAGGCACGTAAGAAGGCAACCCCGAAAAAAGCGGGTGATAAACCACCGACTTTAACTAAGAATGTTGTAAAAAAAGCAGCCACCGCGAAGAAGGCCGCCGCTAAAAAGAAGTAGGCAGCGACTAGTCACGCTCATTATGACCGCCAAACCATTGAAAGCGGTGGCGATACAAACTACCCTGCTTCCGTGGCTGCCCAACCGAGAACTTCTTATTGAAGGAGAGAATTGTATGAAGACGAACTGCCTTTATTGCCAGACGCAGCTCGATGATGATCGCGCGCCACGCTGTCCATCATGTTCAGCCCGCCATCATTTTGAGTGTTGGGATGAAAACGGTGGATGCTCTCAATTCGGTTGCGATTCTGGGCCTTAGTATTTCCACGAATGATTTGTGTAAGAAAATGAGTAAGAAGTAAGGAGAGGAAGAGATGGCCAGCGCTAGAGAGAAACGCTTAGAGAATGATTACCGCATGCTTCGTACTACCTTTGAGGGCGAAGATATGGTTGAGATCCGCGCGATTGGGACAGCTCCATTCGAAAAGTATATGTTGGTTTACAAGGTGCCCTCACTTCGACTTAACTCAACAGGACAACCAATGCGCGTTGACGCAACAGTTGTAGAGATTACTTTGCCTGCCGAATACCCGAAGATGCCTCCCACTGCTCGAACAGTTGCCGGCGATATTGTCTTCCACCCAAACTTTAATGCCACAAAGATTTGCCTTGCAGATCACTGGTCTCCATCATTTCAGTTGGTCGATATCGTCCGAGAAATCGGCGAGCTGCTAACGTGGCAAAAGTTTAATATTCGTTCTCCGCTTAACGCAGTAGCAGCTGAGTGGAGCCAGAAACACATGGATGAAATTCCATTAGCTCGAATCAATCTAGGCGGCAATCCAGTAAGCATAAAACTGAACTAAGTAGCTCTCACTCCGGAATAAGAGAAAGTAGGAAGAGATGTCAGATAACGAGAACCGCATAGTTATAACCGATGCAGATCTCAACGCCCCTAAGGTTGTTGAGAGCGTGCGCGCTATGCAAGAAGCGGCGGCATTTACGACTGTTCGCAGCGTTGGAGCGCCAGAGCCCAAAAACTCGGGCGGGATGGCAATCCTTATTTTTACTGGTGCAGGTGTTCTTGGTGGAGTTCTAGCCTATGGAATGCAGAAGCTTGTCCTCGATGTAATCCTTGCAGATGCCTCAACAACAGTAACAAACTTAATGTTTACCTTCATCATGGCATTCGTCATCGGAACAACAGTTGCAATTGTTGATGCATCAACGACCAGAATCTTCTCTAAGGTCGCTATTGCTGGGGCAATCGCCATCCCTTCATCAATCGTCTCAGGTCTTGCACTTGGCGCATTAGCAAATGCTTTCTACACATCCCAAGTAACAGGTATCTACACTGATGCCTATACGCGAATTACCAACGGCGAAAATGAAGATATTGTCTACCAGAGCGTAAAGAACGCACTCCACCTCCCTCGCGGTTTTGCATGGTTACTCGTTGGTATTGCAGCTGGCCTTACAGTCGGCGTTGCATCACGATCACTCAAGCGCACAGGCCTCACAGTTGGTGGTGGCGCAGTGGGCGGATTTATCGGCGGTTTTGTTTTCGACTTTATTCCAGATGGCCTTCTTTGGGTCGCCCAAGTTGTAGGCATCGGTGTTACTGGACTTTTGATCGGTCTCTCGATGGCACTTCTCGAACAGGCAGCGCGAACACAATGGATTGAAATCATCGAAGGTGGCATGGCGGGAAAGCAATTTATTCTCTATAAGTCTGAGATCACCATTGGTTCATCGCCTTCCGCAGACATTACCTTAATTAAGGATCCATCGATTTCACCGGTACATGCACGAATCTTCGCTGCAGCAGGTCGCTCACAAATCGAGAGTCTCGACCCAACACGTCCAATCTCTGTTAATGGCGCTGTCACAATGCGCATGCAACTTGAAGACTCTGTCTACATCACTATCGGTTCGACACAAGTTCTATTTAGAGAGAAGGCAGGAGCATCGAAAACCGTATCCGGCAACGTTGGTCGACTCTCGTAATCGCCATATTTGTCAGCACCTTTTCACTTACTCAATCAGCGCACACTGATGAGATTGCTCAGATTCAGCAATCAGTTGTCATTACTTGCAACGATGGAGTCGGAACTGGGTTCTACATCTCTGCCGAAAAGATTGTGACTGCTCGTCACGTGGTCGAAGGCTGCGATGAGGTGACGATTACCAACAATAATGGTGAATCTACGACTGCGACAATTAGGTACCTTGATCCAGTCAACGATATTGCCACCCTTATTGCAGTAACGACTGTGGCAGAAATCGTGACCATGAGCCTAGAGACCCTGACTATTGGTTCAAAGATTCAAATCGTAGGAACTCCCATCAATGGCTTAGTTCTCTCTTCTGGGGATATCTCGCGGATATATCCGAAAGGAGGGGAATTCAGCTTCGAACTTGAGGTACCAGGAGATTTCGGTAACTCAGGCGGACCAGTCTTTCTCAATGGAAAAGTTGTTGGTCTAGTAAATGCAAAAGATGACTACGGTCACCTTTTTGGGCTAGATGCAACGGCAATCACTGACACTATCAACGAGGTTCAAGTAAATAAGAAATCTAGTGCAGTTTCAGCAATAATCTCCAATGAAGGGGCACTGGCTTTCTCGGTGCTCTTCAATGTACTTCTGATCATCATCTCCCTCACTCTCTTCGTATCACGGAGAAAGTCGAAGGAAAATAGTATCGTTATCAAAATCTAAAACAAAAGGAGCAATCATGAGTTCACTCGATATCACGGTTACAGATGCAGGTGGCGCTATGGGCAAACCTGTCACAGTCCCAAGTGGAGCAGCAGCAGTTAAGATCATCGCAGCGCTCGTTGATCAATTAAAGTTACCATTGACTAGCCCGGATGGAACACCGATGTCCTATAAATTTCACCATCACGAATCTAGACGTCAAATTGGCGATGCAACCACACTTGCAGATGCTGGCGTTCAAAACGGCCACACTCTTCGTCTTATTCCAGAAATCATCGCGGGCTAACAAAAGATGTCCTCTGACAAAATTGTTGTAGATACAACTTCGTATACAGCTCGCCAAGAGCTGATTACTTGGTGGGATCAATCAAAGCTTCGCGCTGCCAACGTTCTTGTTGTCGGTGCTGGCGCTTTAGGCAACGAAATTGTCAAGAATCTGGCACTCGTCGGTGTAGGAAATATCACCATTGTTGATATGGATACCATCGAGCTGAGCAATCTATCTAGGTGCATCTTCTTCCGCGAGAGCGATGATGGTTCGTATAAGGCGGAAGTTCTAGCTCGCGAGGCAGAACGCCTAAACCCATTCACCAAGACTCGCTTTTTCACCACACCGGTGCAAGATCTTGGCGATGCTTACCTTCAACAATTTAATTTGATTATTGCAGGTCTTGATAATCGTGAGGCGCGCGTATGGCTCGGAGGCGCAGCGCGGAGAGCAGGCAAAGTCTGGATTGATGCTGCAATCGAAGGCCTGATGGGCAAGGTGCAAACATTTACGCCTGACGGACCTTGCTATGCCTGCACAATGAGTGAGAAAGATTGGGAGCTCTTAGCCCATAGAAAAGCCTGCAAATTACTAGGAACGGATGAAATCCTTGCTGGTCACACACCGACCAATGCAACAACCTCATCGATTATTGCTGGTATTCAAACACAAGAAGCAATTAAATATCTCGCTGAAGTAGATTCATCAATGCACGCACTAGAGAATAAAGTCTGGCGCATGATCGGCGAGCAGATGGCAACCTTCTCGTCAATTATCGAAATCGATGAGTATTGCCCATTCCACTTTGATCCTATTGAAACAACACAGCAGACACAATTGCCGAGCACGCTAGTTGAGCTCTGGAGCTCGCTCTCACTCGATGACGATACAGAGATTTCTTTCTACGACGATTTTCTCTTTATCCACGGATGTTCTGCTTGTGGCACAGCACCTACATTTGGGTATAAAGATCTACTTAAAAAGCAAGGTGTCTGTCATAATTGTGGGGCGGAACGCGTTGTCGATCTACAGTCGCGCATCAGCAAGAGCAATGAGATTACAACATTACCGATTGAGCCGGAATTTTGGCCGCAACACTCATTTGCTCAGATCAGAAAATCAGATGGCCAAGAACGTATAGAGATAAAACGAGGTGCCTAAATGACTATCCCTAACTTCAAGATCGAATGCTCAGATGCCTTAATGGCAGAGCTAGAGACACATTGCTTCTCTGAGACCAAGGTTGAAGTTGGTGGTTTCTTAGTCGGTCACATCAATGGGACAGTCGCCGAAGTGACACACGTTATTCCTGCAGAGCACTCTGTTGGCAAATCAACTCAATTGACCTTCACCCACGATACCTGGAGTTCACTGCATTCAAAGATAAACAATCTTGATGGAACTCTTATTGGCTGGTACCACTCACACCCTAACTTCGGTGTCTTCTTATCTGATCACGATGAATTTATTCAACAAAATTTCTTTAAGCAAGAAGGAAATATCACAATTGTTATCGACCCAGTTCGCGGACGTCGCGGTTGGTTCTATAGCTCTGATAGTAAAATCGTGAAGTACGAAAATGAGGTAGATACCACTCGTGCCCGTTTAGGTAAGAGTGCTACAAATTCGGATGAGAATATAGAGGCGGTTATGGGCAAGAGCAGCGGCGGCGTGTCACTCGGCAAGGTAGTTGGAATTTCAATCATAACTTCAATTTTGGGTGTATTCCTTGGCTTCGCTCTCAACACAGCAACGGGATCTAGCGCCACTCAGCAAAGGCAGATTAACGAGCTCACTCAGACGGTTTCCATGCTCCAACAAGTTCTCACAGATGAGGGCATTCTCAAAGTCATTAACCCTGCTATTCCAGATGTTCCAGTGGTACCAGAAGAAACAACTAAGGCGACAACTAAGGCGACAACTAAGGCGACAACTAAGGCGACAACTAAGGCGACAACTAAGGCGACAACTAAGGCGACAACTAAGGCGACAACTAAGGCGACAACTAAGGCGACAACTGAGCCTTCGGCTCCTGCAACCACAGTTCAACCTTCGGCTCCTGCAACCACAGTTCAACCTTCGGCTCCTGCAACCACAGTTCAACCTTCGGCTCCTGCAACCACAGTTCAACCTTCGGCTCCTGCAACAAAGAAGGCGATAACTTCTGATACACAGACGGAGCTGACTCCTAAAAAAGGTGCAGCTTGCGATCCCAATAAGTACAAAAAGCCTGTCGCAAACTTGAGATGCGATATCAAAACCAAGAAGTGGGTTAGCACTACCTCTCCCTCACCTACACCTACACCTACTACCAATGGCTAAGTTCTGCGTAGAGTGTGGCGATCAATTAAACGACTCTGTACGTTTCTGTGGTTCATGCGGAACAGCTGTTCTTAGCCTCTGTCCAACGTGCGGACAAAAGTGGGAGCAGGTTCCCGCCAAGGCTCTCGTCGAAAAGCCAGCGCTGCGAGCAGAGGCTGTCGCCGAAAAGCAACCACCGGCGCCAAACGCTGCAATACCAGTAGCCACTTCGCAAAGAAGTTTTCCTGAAACATCTGCACGTGTTAAACCGATCTATGGTGTTTCATTCGATCCCGCCAAGGATTGCCCAAACTGCGGCGCTAAGGGAATGGGAAGAAAAACTTGTACAACATGTGAGAGAGAGAACTAACTATGGGTTTTTCAGAAGGCCTTGAGGATGAACTTCTCCTTGTATGTTTTGTCTGCAAGTCCCCATTTGGAATGCTCGCATTGTTCTGCGGCGGGTGTGGTTGCAAGCGAGATCAAGCCTTAGGTATTGAGCGCGCTTCAACACGTCAACAAATTGTTAACAATGCTCTAGTCACTCCATCATTTATCCAACAAGCACCAGATGCAGAAGCCATCCTGGAAGAAGCGCCCTATATTGCAACACCATCATCAGCCCCTGCGCGAAAGCGCGAATCAGTAAAGAAGCAAATTCGCCGTCAAAACAGAAGACTTCGTATCGAATCCTTGAGCAACTTCCAAGAGCGTCATGCAATTGCCCTCAATCTCAGTGGCACTGTGCTCTTCTTAATGAGTACCTATATGTTCGTACAAAGCTTTATCTTTTCGCAATCAAATCCACTCGCAACAACTCAGGTAGCCCTCGAGCTCGGATCTCAACGCAATCCTGCTTACTTCCAGCTGCTTAGCGCAGATACGAACACGAAGACATTCCCCACTGCATATCTAAGTTGGGATGCCAATACTGCAACCGATTGGCTGACGGGATACACAGTTAATGGTTGGTTAGGTAAGGCCACAGTCTGGACTCTCCCTGGCAGCAGCAAACTAGGCGATGATCGCATCGAGATGGAACTCAAGCCCGAATACAAGATGGTCTACGGAATCTTCCGCCAAATTAACTGGGCTCCAAGCAACCCACCTGCAACGATTAAGCTTGCTTATCCAAGTGATCGCACCATTGCTATCTACATCAATGGTCTTGCAGCAGGCACCGTAGGAAATCCAACAATCAAAGAAGGCACATACCTCATATACCCAGGGCCGCTCAATGTGACCTTCTATCAAGATGGCAGGGTTTACGATGCCTACAATTACTTCATTGATGCTTTCGGTGAATACAGTACCTACGATTAATCAAAAGGAATTTCTAGATCAACTGATGCATAGGGCGCTGATGCTCCGAGGTTAAAAGCTCTGGCAGGGAAAATTGCAAATGAAAATTTGATTGCGATTTTAATGTCTCCGCCTTCAAAAGTACTTGGCGGTAAAATTTTGAGAGTGTAGGTGCATTGGCCTTGGTCATTAAGAATTCCAGTGCCAAGTGGAAGTGCCTTAACCCAAGAACCTTGTGAAACGGTTACAACCGACTGGTTAAGTTTTGGAAAGTCTGGCACGCCAGCACAGACATTGCTCTGACCTGATGTCAAAAAGGCTTGAGCTTTTAAGGCAATTCGAATATTGATGTTGCCGTCAACCGTCGAACTAGTTTTAGTTTGATCAGTAAAGGAAAAGGTAAGAGAGACGACGACAATCAAAAGGCTGGAGAAGATTGCTACAATACCAAAGACGCCACTGCGCTTTTTTGGGACCTTTTCCTCTGGAACTTGCTCCCCGCTGGTCATTGTGTGGTCAAACTCTTGGTCTGAATCCATTTTTTCATCCCCGCTCTCTTCAACCGAAGTCTAGAACGGCGTAAACTATTTTGGTAGTTATTTGAGGTTATTATTTAGCCCTCTAAAAAGGAGCGCATAAGTGAAAAAGTTGGCAACTCTGCTAATTGCAGTCCTCGCCCTTTGGATAACTCCTGTCGCTAATGCAGATTCCATAGCCTTTGAAGTGGTCTCTGGGGATGACCGCTCTCAGCCTGCTGGCATGAACTATAGGTTTTCTCCAAATAATATCTCTATGACGATATTCGAAAGTAATAGATCTGAAATAATCATCAAGGTTTTCTTCGTGCAGTCTATAAGCCCAAATGGCCTCATGAATTACACAAGTTCATTACAAAACAACGTGCCTGTACTCAGAGTCAAATTTATGAATCAATTAGAAACTTATAAAGGCCAAGGCGAGTCAGGGAATTTATGGTTAGAAGCACCACGTACTGTGCCGTACCAAGGATCTACAAAATTGAATGCGACAGCTTCTGTATATGCCAATCCCGCTAAAGGTGCTGATGGTGGTCGCACGTATCTCACTGGCTGCACCGCAAAGACTTGGATGGCAGATGGCGCTACGAGCGAATGGGTTGCTTTTTCAATCGATAGAAGTTGTGCTGGACTAGCAGACCGTTTTTGGTTAAATGTATATTTTGATTCTAATATAAATTCTCTAGCTTCGGCCCTAGACTATAAGTATCTACCAGGGGATCCGATTTATGTGAACCTTGAAAATGTTCCTAAAGCTCCTGTAATTAAAAATCAAACGGTCGCGTTTGTTGGGTCTATCGGAACACAAAATCTAGATAACCCAATCGTTACAACCACAGTAACTTCTTCACTATCTATGCCTTTGTCAATTAATTCATTAACTCCAACTGTATGTTTGCCCGGAGCGCCCACGCCGAGTCCCACATTGTCCGTACTCTCAATTACCACCAAGTTACTCAAGGCAGGCACATGCACTCTGGAAGCATTTGCCCTCGGGGATGTCACAACAAACCCATCACCACGAGTGACGCAGAGCTTTACTGTCAATCCCAAGGTTATGATTAAGCAAGAACTCACCTGGGATGAACCCTTTGCGATTACAGAAGGTGATTCACCATTTGATTTATACCTCAGCTCTAGCGCTGGCCTACCTGTCAAAGTAACTTCTAACTCGCCGAGTGTCTGCCAATTTTTCGATCCTCTTAGACCATCCTGGGTCACAATCCTTGGAGCAGGTACATGTTCAATTAGTGTGCGTGTAGATGGGACAGATAAGTACTTTGAGGCAACAGGTAGCGCAAGTTTCTATGTCAAACCAAAACCAGTAGTAAAGCCAACAACGGCTCCCACCCCGAAGGAATCTAAGCCGCCAACCCAGAAGAAAACTATAAAGGTGCTTGGCGGAACAGGAACAACAACCACGAACGAGACATTCGACACCAAGCAGGGCACGGCAGATACTCGTGGAGTTGGCACAAAGAAGATAACAATCACCTGCATGAAGGGCGCTCTGGTGAAGAAAGTCACGGGCGTTAAGCCCGTTTGTCCTAATGGTTGGACCAAGAAGTAAGTAGTGATACAGCCATTCCTTGCTCAATTCTGCCACCGGTAAAAGAACTTGGTATTGATCCAACTTCACAAAAGGCGCTGATTATTAAAGATGGTCGCTTTGGTATGTATGTAACTGACGGTGAAACAAATGCAACGCTTCGTCGAGGAGACACAGCAGAGGGAATGACATTAGATCGTGGTCTTGAACTACTTGCCGGCCGCCGTGCCTGGGAAGCAGAGAACGGCCCATCACCAAAGAAGTCACGCAAGAAGGCGGCAGCAAAGCCTAAGAAGGGCGACACCGCACCTACTCTTACAAAGAACGTTGTGAAAAAAGCTGGGGCTAAAAAGGCTGCGAAGAAAGCAGCATCAGGTAAAGCAAAGAAAAAGGCTTGATTATTACTTCATGCCAGGAGAAATAACTTTTATACCTAGTAATTGGGCATTTGTAACCATCTGTTTGTCGTAAGTGATCAAACCTTCAATGCTTCCTTCGAGACTCATCACGGTTGCAACATGAATTGCATCTAAGGCGCGCAACGTGATGTCGGGTGAGAAATTTTCTGCTGCCAAGAGAATTGCATCACTGATCGGCAGAAAGTTGATTTTTTCTAATTCTTGATTTACCTCGATTACGTTTGTAGGTGCTAAGCGAGCTACAGTTCTACGGACCTCAACCCTGGAAAGCCTAGAAGAGGTCGATTGACTAGTAAGAAGCCGCAATAACTCTGGTCTCTCTTTTTCGTCAAATATAGTTTTTAGGATCGCCGAGCTATCTAGATACCAACTCAATAGCGTTCCTCTGATCGTAACTCCAAAAGAACTTCGGTCGAAGTCTTATTGCCTTTAATTTTTATTGGATTCTTTGTTGGTCGCCAATCTGAATTTACTGCAGGGATAATTAATCCAGACTCGATATATTCTTCATATAAAGAGTTTTTAATCGGGACCAAGCGTGCAACCGGAACACCATGTTCGGTTATCTCAACGACTAATCCATTTTTAACCTGATCTAAAATCTGTGATGCAGATTGACGTAGCTCCCGCACTCCACATGATGTGCGCAAAGGATTATTCACATTGCTTTTCGTTGAAACCTTTTTCTTTGCTGCAGCTTTTTTGGCAGGGGCAGATTTCTTTCCCGCTACCTTTTTGGTTTTGTGCGCCGCTGTTGTCATGGTCTAAAGGTAGCACAATAACTATTATGTGCTACACCCTTTTTACCCATAAATAGTGGCCCTGTGGCCTCTTTAAGCCCTGTTCATGCGCAAGATAGACTCTCACCATGTCTAAGTCGCTGCCTACCCCTGCCGCACCTGCGCAGGATGTAACCCGTGGCGTTCTAGCAATCCGACCATTTCGCAAACTCTGGAACTCCATGGTCTTTTCATCCTTGGGT
>JBIIZR010000067.1:0-3101 GCA_044346185.1 Candidatus Planktophila sp. | reverse complement strand
TCAACTATTTCGCGAGTTATTCGCGAGCTAGGTATTCAGTCAGACGAGCAGCGGTAGCAACTACTGCAGCGGCATGAATGCGGCCTGGTTGACGTCCTAGACGTTCGATCGGGCCGCTAATGCTTACTGCCGCAATTACCTTGCCATTTGGCGCACGAACTGGCGCCGACACTGATGCAACACCAGCTTCGCGTTCTCCGACCGATTGCGCCCAGCCTCGGCGACGATCAGCAGACAGCTGCGCAGCGGTGAAACGTGCACTGGTTAGTCCGCGGTGAATCTTTTCTGAATCCTCCCACGCCAACAAAATCTGAGCCGCAGAGCCTGCTTGCATAGTTAACGCCGCACCGACCGGAACAGAATCTCGAAGACCTGTAAGACGCTCTGCCACCGCAACACATATGCGTAGATCTCCTTGACGGCGATACAGCTGAGCACTTTCACCCGTTGCATCACGCAGTGCCGACAATGCAGGTGCTGCAGCCGCTAACAAGCGATCCTCACCAGCGGCAGCGCCTAATTCACCAGAACGTGGTCCTAAAACAAATCGTCCCGTTAGATCACGGGCAACTAAGCGATGAAATTCAAGTGCCACTGCTAAACGGTGGGCGGTCGGACGGGCAATGCCTGTGGCTGCAACAAGTTCAGCAAGTGAGTGTGGGCCAGCCTCTAGCGTGCTTAAGATTGATACCGCTTTGTCTAAAACGCCAACTCCGCTATTCTTTGTGTTCACAGAGTGATATTAGCATCTCATTATCTGATACCTCAAGTAGGAAAGAAAAAGGAGCACAAGGGCCGTGGGTAAAACGTTAGCAGAGAAGATTTGGGCAGAGCATGTCGTACGACGCGCAGATGGTGAACCTGATCTTGTTTACATAGATCTGCATTTAATCCATGAAGTAACTAGCCCACAAGCTTTTGATGGTTTGCGCCTAACCGGTCGCCCTGTACGCCGACCAGATCTAACGATTGCTACAGAAGACCACAATGTTCCAACAATCGATATTGATAAGCCCATTGCTGATCCAGTGTCAAAACTGCAGGTCGATACTTTGCGTGCAAACTGTAAAGAATTTGGTGTTCGTATTCACTCTCTTGGAGATAAGGATCAAGGCGTTGTTCATGTTGTTGGACCTCAACTTGGAATCACTCAGCCTGGAATGACAATTGTGTGCGGAGATTCGCATACCTCAACGCACGGAGCCTTTGGTGCGCTCGCATTTGGTATTGGAACATCCGAAGTAGAACATGTTTTAGCAACCCAAACTTTGCCGTTGCTTCGTCCAAAGACAATGGCAATCAATGTCGAAGGTTCGCTGAAGCCTGGTGTTACCTCTAAGGACATCATCCTTGCGATCATCGCGAAAATTGGTACCGGCGGCGGACAGGGATATGTCATCGAATATCGTGGAAGTGCAATTCGTGCATTGTCTATGGAATCACGTATGACTGTTTGCAACATGTCTATCGAAGCTGGTGCACGTGCAGGTCTAATTGCTCCAGATCAAACTACTTTTGATTACATCAAGGGTAAGCCGCATGCACCTGAAGATTTCGATGCAGCCCTTGCGTACTGGAAAACACTCTTTACTGATTCAGATGCGAAATTTGATGTCGAAGTAAATCTCAATGCTGATGAACTAGAGCCTTTTGTAACGTGGGGAACTAACCCTGGCCAAGGACTACCGCTCAACGGTGTCGTCCCAAACCCTGCAGATTTTGCAGATACTGAAGCCAGAACCGCTGCAGAACGAGCGCTTGTCTATATGGGCCTAGAAGCCGGAACACCACTAAAGAAGATAGCGATTGACACTGTTTTCTTGGGCTCGTGCACCAATGGTCGAATCGAAGATTTGCGTGCAGCTGCAGATATTTTGAAGGGTAAGAAAATTGCTTCATCTCTTCGCATGTTGGTAGTTCCAGGATCAGCACGTGTTCGACTAGAAGCCGAGGCAGAAGGTCTCGATAAAGTATTTCTTGATGCCGGAGCGGAATGGCGCAACGCAGGATGTTCAATGTGTCTTGGCATGAACCCAGACCAACTTGCCGTGGGCGAGCGTTCTGCATCTACTTCAAACCGAAACTTTGAAGGCCGTCAAGGTAAGGGCGGAAGAACTCACTTGGTAAGTCCATTAGTTGCTGCAGCAACCGCGCTGCGAGGAACTCTGTCTTCACCTTCGGATCTGTAAGGAGCAACTGACCATGGAAAAATTCATCACACATGTTGGAACTGGTGTTCCACTTCGCCGAAGCAATGTTGACACAGATCAGATCATCCCTGCCGTTTACTTAAAGCGCGTTACCCGAAGTGGTTTTGAAGATGGGCTTTTTGCAGCTTGGCGTAATGATCCCGAGTTCGTTCTCAATCAACCTGCTTATAAGAGCGGAACAGTTCTTGTAGCAGGTGCCGATTTCGGTACAGGCTCATCACGCGAACACGCAGTATGGGCGCTTCAGAATTACGGTTTTAAAGTTGTCATATCTAGTCGCTTTGCAGATATCTTCCGCGGTAATTCTCTTAAGGGTGGCCTGTTAACGATCATCCTTGATCAATCCGATGTAGAAGCTATGTGGGAAGCGATTGAGGCTGATCCAGCAACATCAATCACTGTAAATCTAGAAGACCGCACAGTCTCGTACGGTGCCAAAAACCTGCCTTTTGCAATCGATGATTACACCCGTTGGCGTTTGATGGAAGGTTTAGATGACATCGGGCTGACCTTGAAACAGACTGATTTCATTGATTCTTTTGAGAAAAATCGCCCTGCATACAAACCTGCAACCCTTCCAATTCGTTCATAAGGGTTCAAAACAAGCGTAATTCAAGGTTTTTTGCATAGGGTGAAGCACTTTGTGTAGAACTCTCAATCTATGATTTAGGGTTTTCTACGCATAAAAAACAATGTTTTTTGGATTTTGCGTGAAATAAAAAATTGCGACACGCGCATTTCAATAGCCTCATCACCCCTAGTAAGCGCGTAAGTTTATGAACACGTTAAGCAGTTGCTTAACATTTACGCGTAAATAAGGGGATTTCAATGAATAAGGCCCAATTCATTGCTGCGTTAGCACCACACTTCAACGACAGCAAGAAGGAAGCA
>JBIIZR010000097.1:0-3116 GCA_044346185.1 Candidatus Planktophila sp. | reverse complement strand
ATGGGTTCATGGTTCTCAGGTGACTTTAAGACGCTGTCACAGGCTGACTATGACGATCTATGGATCGTTCCATTCCCAGAAATCAATCCAGAGTTTGGTCGCGACACAATTGATGCACCAATCGATGGCCTTTGCGTTGCAGCAAATGGTGAGAACACAGAAGGTGGAAAAGAGCTAGTTAAGTGGCTTGCTTCTAAGGACGGAATGCAAGCTCGTCTAGATTCTGGCAATACATTCACTTCTGCAAACAACGGACAAGATACTTCAAGCTACGATCCATTCCAGAAGCAACAGCTTGCTGTTATGGGCGAAGCTAAGTACATCACTCAGTTCCTTGATCGTGACACTCGTCAAGATTTCGCGAACCCAGTTGTTGCACCAGCAATTCAAAACTTCCTACGCGCTCCAAAGGATATTAACAAGATCCTTGAATCAGTACAGGCACAATGGGATGCACTACCTGCTCTTTAATTCATAGTAGTAATGTGAATTTTAGGATAGGATAATTGTTATGACATCGACGGCGACGAACACACCAGTTCGTCGCCGTCGAGCATTTTCTCGGAAAGATCGATTAACGCTTACGGCTTTTGTAGGAATTCCAACTGCATTTCACGTTCTCTTAGTGTGGGTGCCAGCAATTGGAACAATCGGACTGTCATTTACATTTTGGTCCGGCATTCATATCTCAGATATCAAATGGGCCGGATTTGAAAATTACAATAACATTTTTACAGGAACACCAGTTTTTTGGGATGCAATTCAGAACAACGTAATTTGGTTATTGTGGTTTGGACTTATCGCAACACCCCTAGGAATTCTTCTGGCGTATCAAATTGATCGACAAATTCGCGGACACCGTTTTTATGAATCAGCATTTTTTGTCCCTGTAGTTCTTTCCCTTGCTGTCACCGGAATTATTTGGAACTTTATGTTGCAACCCGGTGGTTTCGTTCAGGGAATCATGGGCCGTGATATTTCGAATCCAATTTCAATTTATGGAAACTATGACATTAATACCTATGTAATTCTTGGTATAGCTTCCTGGCGTCATATCGGCTACATCATGCTTCTTTATTTATCAGGCTTAAAGTCAGTCGATGCATCCCTTAAAGAGGCGGCGGCAATCGACGGTGCAACAGAATGGCAAACTTTCCGCAAGGTGATTCTGCCTTCCATGAAGCCTGTAAACATCATTATCATCGTGATTACCGTTATTGACTCCTTGCGAGCCTTCGACATCGTTTACATGATTTACGGCTCTAGTACGGGTTGGCCGATCTTGGGTATCTTGGTTTTCCAGAATATTTCCGGTGGTGGAATGTCCATGAAGGGCGCTGCCTACGCAGTAATTCTCTTTGCACTGTGTATCGGCCCGATGATTACGTATCTTAAGCAGAGTTTTGCAGAGGATGTGAAGTAATGACATCACTTGCGAGCGAGCCTAAGTACAAAAACACCCAAAAAACTAAAGACCGACTTATTTCGGCCTTCATCGGCTTCTTTGCTTTGGCATGGCTCTTTCCAATTGCATGGACAATTTGGAGCTCACTTCGACCATATAACGATGTGATTGCCAACGGCGTTTTCTCTGTTCCAAAGACGCTTAACTTTGATAACTATTACAACGCAGTTCGTTTAATGAAGTTACCGATGTATCTGACAAACTCGATGTTGATCACAATCCCAGCTGTGGTTTTGACACTCGGGTTCGGCTCACTTATTGCCTTCGTTGTATCTCGTTACTCGTTTAAATTTAATGTAACACTTCTGTTGTTTTTTACTGCAGGAAACTTATTACCTCAACAACTCGTCTTCATTCCGCTATTCAAGATGTACTTATGGATTGGTGATTTGTTTGGAAATCGTGCTCTGCTATACGACAGCATTTTGGGTGTTGTACTCATCCACGTTGCTTTCCAATTAGGCTTTGCAACATTCGTGCTTTCTTCATATTTGAAGACGATCCCCAAAGAGATTAGTGAATCAGCAATGGTGGATGGCGCATCAGTCTGGGTTCACTTCACAAAAATCATCCTGCCACTATTGCGCCCACCTTTGGCTTCATTGGCAGTCCTAATGTCCACTTGGATTTATAACGATTTCTTCTGGGCTCTAGTTCTGATGAAGTCAGATTCAAAGCGTCCAATTACTTCGGCGTTAGCGCGCCTTCAAGGCGAGTTTGTTACAGACTTCAATCTCTTGGCAGCAGGCGCAATTGTTGCTGCATTGCCAACGCTTATTATCTTCATAGTTCTGCGTAAGCAGTTTGTTTCAGGCTTAACACTCGGCTCAACAAAGGGCTAATTTAAGAAAGCTGGGGAAAATGAAAGCAATTCAGATCACCGAATTTGGTGGTCCAGATGTCATGCACCTTGTAGATCTGGATGATCCAAAAGCTACTGAAGGTTTAGAACTCATCAATGTTTCTGCAATTGGAATCAACTACGCAGATACTCACCAAACTGAAAACTCATATCTCTCAGCCCAGAAGTTACCGCTGATTCCAGGTATTGAAGTTGTAGGTACGACTTCAACAGGTGTTCGCGTTCTTGCCCCAGTAGATGGTGGGGGATATGCACAGAAAGCCCTTACACATCCCGCAACAATGATTCCGATTCCTGATGGTGTTTCGGATGAACAAGCATTGTGCATGTTGGTTCAAGGATCAACTGCATGGCACATTTTGAAAACTGTAGGTCACTTGCAACCAGGCGAAACAGTTGTTGTTCATGCTGCCGCCGGTGGAGTGGGAACAATTGCAATTCAGTTGGCAAAGATGTGGGGCGCCAAGGTAATTGCTGTTGCTTCATCTGAAGGAAAGCGCGCACTTGCAACATCACTGGGTGCAGATGTAGTTGTAGAAGCAACGCATGAAAACTTGGGCGATGCGATTAAAGCAGCCAATGGTGGAAAGCGTGTAAATCTGATTCTGGAAATGGTTGGCGGAAAGACTTTTGATGACAGTCTAGAAATTCTTGCGCCATTTGGTCGCCTGGTTACATACGGTATGGCCTCACGAGTTGCTCCAACGATGATTCAGCCAGCAACACTTATGGGCGGATCAAAGACAATTACTGGATTTTGGTTGTCACATTGTTTCGGCAAGAAAGAGT